>CAYMPL010000015.1:0-31267 GCA_964392415.1 uncultured bacterium
TTCATGGAAGTTTGATCTTTTTTCGGATCCGAGGCGGGAAATCTATAAACTTTTCGGTCTGGGGCGGGCAAAGCCGTGGAAAATATTTCATCCGAGGACCGTCATCAAATTTGTCACACTTGTTCTGAAAGGGACAAAAATTCAAAAGTCGAAAGAAGACGAATTCCAGATGGGGGGTGATTTTTTGATCGATGCCTCAGGCCATCTTCGATATATTTTCCGGAGCGAAACTCCCGATGAACGTCCGTCTCTGCAAGAGTTATTGACTGTTATTAGATCGCTTGTTAAGGAGGATGTATGAGAAAAAATATCATAAGAAACGCAATGGTTTTAATTCTGCCTTTTTTAATAATATCAATGACACGGTGCAAGGAGGCACAGGCAGATGAAAAATTAAGTAAGATGGAGTTTGTCAACGTTCAAACAGTGGCCTTTGAAATGGGTGATCCTAATGGAGACAGCGATGAACCTCTTCATACAGTGGTATTGACAAAAGAGTTTGAGATTTTAAAAACAGAAGTCACCCAAAGGCAGTGGTTTCAAGTGATGGGATATAATCCTTCCTCTTTTAAGGGGGGAGAAGGAGATCGGAACAAACTTGGAAATAATCCTGATCATCCGGTAGAGAATGTGAGTTGGGATGAGATTCAACAATTCATGATAAAGCTGAATGAGAGAAATGATGGATATCGTTATCGTCTCCCGACAGAAGCAGAGTGGGAATGTGCGGCACGGGGATTAAAGCCAGAAGAGTGGGACAGATTGATAAAAGAAGGCCGGCCAGCTCCCGCCTATTCATTTGGTGATGATAGCGCTTTACTCACTGAATTTGCCTGGTTTTCTGGGAATTCAGGCAACCAAACTCAAGCTGCAGCCCAGAAGAAGCCAAATCCCTTTGGACTTTATGACATGCATGGGAATGTTTGGGAGTGGGTGCTTGACCCCTATAGCAGCGATTATTCAAAAGCTGTCTCCCAGGAAAAAGCAGCAGAAATCCAAATAGCACCTGCGTCAGCCTTATACTACGTTCTCCGTGGCGGCAGTTCGCTTGACAAGCCAAGGCGTCTGCGGTCTGCGAACCGCGAGCGTCGGACGAACGACGGTCGCAGCAATGATGTCGGTTTCCGGCTGTTAAGGACAAAATAACGAAAGGGATTTATCCTTCTTCCGGATTGAAGACTCCTTTTCGAATTTTGATTTTTGCGGAAAAAAAAGAATACCGAAGAAAGGTGCATCCCGACTAACATATCTCATCAAATCCGGAACTACCTCTGAAGTTTGGAAAACTCAGAAAGCATTTCCTGGCTCTTTGATAGCCATTCCCCTTCCTTCAAGTCTACGGGAAAAACCTTTTTTTCAGAAAAATAGGAATTAAAGAACCGAACCCCTTCACGATAAGCGATTTTTAATTCTTCCATGGCTGGATTCACCATTTCCCGTTTTTTTTCTCGGATTTCAAATCGCTTTTTTTCTATTTCCCTTCGGTGGCTTTCATGAGTTCCAAAATCATTATATCCAAATACCTCCAAAACGTCTGTAACGGCTCTTTTAAGTGTGCCTGGAAAAGGGCCATTTATTTCATTGTGAAGTCGAAGAATCTCTTTTTCCATCGGCTCAATAGTAATTTCATAACTCTGCGTGTCCATTTCAAAACGTTCGATCGCATTTCTCAGCTGCCTCTCGATTTCTTTGGTTTTAGAATGCATGGTAGAAGTATCATTTGGTTTTTGAACTGTTTCAGAATCTATCCGTTGCTTAATTTCAGAAATATTTTCTGCCATCTTCGTGAAATGTGATCCACCTATCACCCCCCCTATGCAAGTCAGTATTGCCTCTCTCGTCATTCTCTCCTTCGCAACCATAGGATTTTCATTTGCTGCATCTTCATTTGTATTTTCGTTATTCTCTTGGGACTCCTCCGTAGGAGTTTCGTCTATGTTATGCTTTATTTTCCATTGTTTTGTTAATCTATCGAGATGTCTTATTAAGGAATCAGAAAATTCATCGTCTTTGACACCATCTCTTACCTTTTGAACCGTCTCGTCAAGTAGCTCCAATGGCAATTTATCAAAGAGTATATCCATGGCTTCTCTTTTCCTGGTTTCATCTACACCCGGATTTTGAAGGATCGAAAGTAAGGGAAGATAAATGAGATCGTGATCAAAATATCCTAAATATGAAATAACTACACTTCCCTCACCAAAATTATCATCTGTTATGGCATGTTCAAAAAAATCATTTAAGAATAAACGTTGCAATGTTTCATCTCTTGACCATGCGATGGCTCGCATCACTGAATCCTTTTTGTCAAAATCATTTTTAAATTCTGCCTTTCCATTTAAAATGGTACGAAAATAAGGAGAATATTTTTCACGATCGAAAAAACGTGTCATATCATATGCTACTGTGAATTCTCTATTAAATCCCCAATCCTCAAAATCCTTCACAAATTGTTCGAAACTTCTCTGATTGTTTTCAATCTGGTTAAGAGTATCTTTTGCCACGAGTCTTATATGGGAGGGTAGATCGTCATGCGTTAAGAACTTTTTAACCGCATTTTTTGCTGATGGAGCATTTGTATATTTCAGCGCAACCAATACATTATGGATGACCTCTCGATCCGTATCGAATAAAGCATTTTCCAGCGCCTGAATTACTTGAGGGTGGTTCTGCGCGATGCGTCCATCTCTAAGGCTATTCTTAAATTTGTCTGCCGCTGCGCGTCTCTCGTCGACAGAATTTAAATTGCGAAGACTTGCCACCTCTTCTTCAATGTGATCGGGATAAACATCCCTACCATCTCTATCCTCGGCCTCCGCGAAGGCTGAAGAAATAAAGAGATGAAACAGAGCCATTGTGATCAGGATGATTTTTTCTGTGATATGCTTCATGGCTGACGCCTTTTTTTAAGTTCAAGTTCGACTCCGCAGCTTCCTTCGCAGTCATTTGATTCGAGTGATCTGGAACCTTCGAGATGAAAAAGAATCGGTTCTATATTGGCCACGAATCGTCCGCCAACCCTTCGTTCCGAACCAGAAAAATAAGGAGGCATATCTTCAGTCAATCTCCCTTGGAGAAAGGCGCTTGCAGCGACATCATCAATGGTTGCCCCTGCCTCAACGCGACCTCTCCAGCCGAACTGATTTCCAACAACAATGGCATCCAACAATAGGGCTGCATCATAGTCATCGATTCCTTCCCTTGCTAATTGAAGCCTAGCATCCGAATGAACGCTCACACGATCAGGAACAAGAACCGTGTTCATTTTCGATACGTTGATAAAACCGGGTTTGATATGGCCCCTGATTTCATGATCGAATTTCAGATTGCCATTCATATGTTGATGTTCAAGCCTAGCTCCAACACTCAGATCAACATCCGCTTGAGGCCCGACTTTTCCATCTTGATTTATAGAAAACAAAGTATTGACAATTCCTCTTGTGTCTACGAGCAGATTTAGATCCTCTTTATCGATGACATTTATCCCAGCGCCCTGATCAATATATAAATGAAGATATCCAATACCGCTTTTCATTTTTTGTCTATAGCCGAGGGAGGCGCCGACATGGCCGGGAAAATTGGAATCTTGATAATATCTCCCATCGGCTGCAACTGCCGCATAGGTCGACGTTGAATCGCTTCCTAAGACAATCCGCGCCTGCGCGTCTCTTGAGTCGTTTTTCATGTTGAGTCCGATGATGGAGTGTGTCGGTTGCGTCAATTCATCGGTCAACCTCGCATCGGAGCCAACCGCATCCTCCAGAAAATTCATTTGTTCGCTGGGAACATTTCCTACTGTGCGCCCAAAGGGCTTCGACAAACGATAAGTAAGCGTGTGATCTCTTTCCCCCTGATCCAAAACTCTCGCACCCTCGCCATTCCGGCTTGTGCTTAGCGTGTCATAATTGATTTTGTGTATTTTTTTTCGATCGTTCGGATCCGACAAGGTGAGTGTTGAATGATAAATTCCATTATCCTGTTGAAAATCCGTGACCAAAACATTTTTAAATCCCAAGGCTTTGGCAATTTCACCTTGGGCAGATGCAATATCTCGACAAACGCCTGCTTTTTGAGAAGGCTTCGCATTTGCGGCTGTCAGCAATTCCCCGGTCGTTATCATTTTTCCGATTTCTGAAATACCCTTGTTATTTCTTCTTTCATCGTAATTGCTTGAAAAGACAGCTCCATACATTTGGATTAAGGCAAGCTTCTCATCCGTATTGAGGTTTTGGCGAGCGTTAATATTTCTCAATTCATTTAAAAATAATGTTTCGAATTCATCGGCAGTGGTTGCCTGATTTCCTTGTTTAAATGTGTCGTGAAACGCTTTTAAAATATTAAGATCGCTTGCCGAAAAATTATGGTCTGGAAATGACTCTTTTAAAGCCTCTTCAATCTCCACATCATCGAGAGAGGCGCTTCTCAAACTGAAATACATTTGGGCGAGGCGGAGTGGTTTCTCTGATAGTTCATGATATGAAGTTGGAATCTTTCCTTGCAATGCCGTCGTTGAAAAGGGATCAAGAACGAGACATCCTTTCAGATCAAGGTCGCTGTCATCATCGTAAGATGCACGGTCAAAGAGTCTTCCTCTTCGATCGAACACCTTGATGCCCATGTCGGCAACATAATCGGCCAACGTCAAAGGGACATCTAATTCTGTCCGTTTTTCATCACAAAACGTGTCATTCTCTCCTCCCGCAAAGGCTGAAGAAATAAAGAGATGAAACAGAGCCATGGTGACCAGGAAGATTTTTTCTGTGATATGCTTCATGACGATTCCCTCTAACCATGTTTAAAGCAAAAAAAGTGCCAAATAAGATAAAAGTAGACGCCCTATAACCCCTTGAAAATAAAGGTTTTTTAAAATGAGAATCTCATTAAAATATTTTCCGATGCTTACGGATTTTTCAAATGTGAAGAAATTTGACAAGCAGATGAAAATAAGGATGTCACCACGTTGAAAAAGAATCGGCATAATCGATAGACTTCGCTTGACAAGCCAAGGCGTCTGCGGTCTGCGAACCGCGAGCGTCGGACGAACGACGGTCGCAGCAATGATGTCGGTTTCCGGCTGTTAAGGACAAAATAACGAAAGGGATTTATCCTTCTTCCGGATTGAAGACTCCTTTTCGAATTTTGATTTTTGCGGAGGTTCTTAGGTCTCGGAGCCATTGCGTGTAGGCGTCGTACTGTTTTTGATTGAGCGCGGTCTGGAGTTCCTGTTTTTCATCGAATTTTTTGGGATCGGCGTATTGGCGTTCTTTAATTTTAAGGATATAGAATCGGTTTTTCAAAATGAGGAAGCGATCGAAGAAAGCCCCTTTTTTTAGCTCAAACGCGCGATCCATGATTTCCGGCGCCTCTCCCATTTTGGGAATGAATTTTGTGCTTCGCGGGAAGTGTCCCGTTTCATCCCAGGAAAGCCCCCCCTTTTTTAATATTTTTCCAAAGTCCTTGTTATTTCGATTGCGCCAAAGCTCGTCAGTGAGCTCTTTTGCGAACTTTGTTCGCTGATCTTCCAAGAGGAGAGTTTGAAAAATTTCTGATTTCACTTCCTCAAATAATTTTGTTTTTTCTTCATCTTTATTTTTGGTTTTATAAAGGTGCCTGTTATTTGTGTAATAATTTTGAGCTCTTTTTAGATTTTCCTCTTTAAGGGTGAATGCTTCTATTTGCTGTGAGGTCGCAGAGACACGGCTGGAGATCATAGATCGGGCATCAGGATTTATTTCAATAAATTGAATGTTGACTTTATCATTTTTCAAAACATAATCTTTGAATACTTCATCGGGCGAGACTTTGACCTGACTTCTGAGGAGGGTAATAACTTTGCGCTGCAAAAGATCGGTTCGAATGTTGTTTTCAAATTCCTGGGGCGTGATCCGGTTGGCTTTGAGAAGCGATAGATAAAGATCCTTGTCAAATTTCCCCTCCTTTTGAAAATAAGGGAGCTGAACCAGCTGATCCCGAACCTCGGCATCCGTGGTTTTGAGTTCCAATTTCTCAGCCCCGGACACGACCAAACGCTGATCGATCAGTTCATTCAGTGTCACCTGTTTTAAATTAAACTGATTTTCCAGATCTTGCGTAAATTTATCTTTCAAAATGTTTTGATACATTCGTAAGGTGTTTTGATAGCTGTTTTGAAATTCCTGAACGGTAATTTTTTTTCCATTGACGGATGCAACCTCCGTGGGGGCAAGCGATCTTCCAAAGTCGCCATAGAAACCCCAAAAAATAAAGACAATCGAAATGAGCGTAATAAAAACAGTCAGAAGAAATTTCTGCCTTTTGCGAATCGCCTGTAACATGGCTTGAGACTCTAGTGAGAGAAGGTCAGAAAAGCAACTATTTTATTGATTTTGTTACAAAAAGTTGATTACATCTTCCTATGTTTTTAGACAACTTTTTAGATCGATTTTCTCATGATCTCGCTATTGATTTGGGGACAGCCAATACGCTTGTTTTTGTGAAGGGAAAAGGGATTGTTCTGATGGAGCCTTCCGTCGTTGCTGTCTATAAAGACCAGACCGGCGTAAAGAAAGTTCTTGCGGTTGGAAAAGAAGCCAAAGAAATGCTGGGTCGGACACCGGGGAGCGTCGTAGCGATGCGGCCGATGAAAGATGGTGTTATTGCCGACTTTGAAGTGACTGGAGCGATGCTTCGCTATTTTATCAACCGGGCGATTAAGAAAAAAACGCTCTTAAGACCCAGGATCATGATTTGTGTCCCCTATGGCATTACCGAAGTCGAAAGACGCGCGGTGAGGGAGTCGGCGGAGGCTGCCGGCGCCCGCGATGTCTATCTCATTGAAGAGCCGATGGCGGCAGCGATTGGGGCAGGGCTCCCCATTACAGAGCCATCCGGCAACATGGTGGTCGATATTGGCGGGGGGACGACAGAAGTCGCTGTCATTTCTCTGGGGGGGATCGTCTGCAGCCGTTCTGTCCGGATGGCAGGCGATAAGATGGATGAAGCGATCATTCAATATCTGAAACGCAAACACAATATTTTGGTAGGGGTGATTACAGCGGAGCAGATTAAAATTCAAATCGGAACAGCCTATCCGGTTGAAGAAATTAAAACGATGGATATCCGCGGTCGCGATATTGTGGCAGGTATTCCGCGGACAGTAAAAATTACCTCAGAAGAGGTTCGTGAGGCGATTTTGGAACCCTTGAATGTGATCGTCGAGGCTGTCAAGTTGGTATTGGAGAGAACACCGCCGGAATTGGCTTCGGATATTGTCGACAAAGGGATTGTGCTGACAGGCGGCGGGGCGCTCCTTCACAATATTGATCTTCTGATCAAAGAAGAGACAAATTTGCCTGTGGTCATCACCGATGATCCATTGACAGCCGTGGTGCGCGGTTCCGGCAAAGCGCTTGAATATCTCGATAAATATCGAGGCGTGATGATTGAGTAGATGCGCTCATTTCTGAAAAAATATCGTCTTCCTATTATCATTGGGCTTCTGATCCTGATTCCTCTTTTTAATCTTTCATCTCATTTAAAATCACCGAAAGAACTCAAATGGTATGATCGTGTTGTTCTCTGGACAATCGCTCCTTTTCAAAAAGTGGTAACGGGGGGGATGAATCAGATGGTTTATGCAATCCATCATTATGTGCTTCTCACCAGCGCCCGGAAAGAGAATGAGAGCATCAAAAAAGAAAACAGCAGGCTTACGGAAATGGTGGGCAACCTGCGGGAGATCCAAAGCGAAAATGAGCGGTTGAGAAAACTCCTTGCCTTTAAAGAGAAATATCTCGCTTCCGGCGTTTCGGCGGAAGTGATCGCGCGTGATACGACGAGTGAATACCAGACGATCCGAATCAACAAGGGGGGGGATGTCGGACTGAAGATCCGTATGCCGGTGATGACACCCGAAGGAATTGTGGGACAGCTGATTACGGTTTGGCAGCATTATAGCGATGTGCTGCTTCTCACGGATCAAAACCATGCGATTGATATCATTGTGCAGAGATCCCGGGCAAGGGGGGTTGTCAAAGGAGGGGATCGCCTGAAGTGCGAAATCCATTATTTGGCAAGGACGGATGACGTTGTGGTCGGGGATGTCCTTGTTTCATCCGGTATTGAAGGGATTTTTCCAAAGGGACTTCTCATTGGCGCGATTGGTCGGATAGAAAAGAAGAAATTTGGAGTGTCGCAAAGGGTCATTGTTTTGCCCGCGGTCGATCTTTCGAAATTAGAAGAGGTTCTCGTCATTACGAATCTTTCGAGCGTAAAGCCCCCCCCCGACACAGCGATCAAATGAATACCTTCGTTTATATTCTCAATTTTTTTTCTGTTCTTTTATTTTGCGTCGTTTGCGTGGTATTTCAATCAACGATTTTTCACGCGTTGTTCGGGATTTATAAACCGAATCTTTTGCTGATTGTCATTTCATATTTAGCCCTGAATCGATTCACGATCGAAGGGGGGATTTTGGCTTATCTGTGCGGATACTTTATCGAATTAAATTCAGGCGGGGTTTTTGGATTCTACTCTATGGTCATGGCGCTGACCTTTCTTGCCGCGAAACTTTTTTCGGAGGGATTTTTTATCAAGTCGCTTCCTTCACAAATGACGCTTGTTTTTGTGACTTCATTTGTTTTTAAAGCCTTCTTTATCCTGGTTCTTTCCATCTACAGACCCCTGCATGACATTTTTGGAATGACGATGGTTTCGGTGTTCCCAATGGCTCTTTTAAATGTGATTTTGATGCCGGTTGTTTTCTTTTTGTTGAAGCATCTTGACAGAATCTTCGCAAAGGAGCCTCCCTCCAAGACGGGGATACAGGAAAGCAATGTCCGATTTCTGGGGAGAGCCTGATGGCGGTCTATATTGGCGAAAGGGAAGAAATTCGTGAATTTCAGGGGCGTTACCCCCATTTTAGAATGGCCCTGTTATTTGCCTTTACGGTTCTTTTGATACGGAGTTGGTATTTACAGATTTTGAAAGGGGATTATTTTTTTAGATACTCTCAGCAAAACAGTTTAAAACAGCAAAAAATTCCGTCCCCCCGCGGTATTATTTTCGATCGAAACAGAGACATTCTTGTCGACAGCTCTCCCTCTTTTGATATTACCTGGACGCCTCAATACGTGACAGATGTGTCAAAAACCATGGGGATGCTCGGCTCTCTTCTTAAGATGCCGAAAGAAGAGATCGAGGCCGCTTTGGAAAAAGAAAAAAAACTTCCGAGATTTTATTCACGCGTTATTAAAAAAGATGCGAGTCGTGATGAAATCGCGTGGGTTTCTGCCAGGCGCTTTGAATTACCAGGTATCGATATCGAGGTGGCCGTTAAACGCGTGTATCATGACAAGAGCGCGGGCGCCCATCTTTATGGTTTTATCGGGGAGATTAATGAAAAAGAGATTGAAGAATTAAACCGCAGGTCGTTTCAAAAATATCAACAGGGGGACGTGATCGGAAAGTTTGGTCTTGAAGAACGCTGGGAGGAATACCTGCGGGGAATCGACGGGGCAACCTACAAAGAAGTGGATGCCTTTGGGCGTGAAACATCGGAAGGGGGGGGGCTTTTTGATTATTCGAAATTACGGACAGAGCCAACGCCCGGGAAAAATCTGGTTTTAACCATTGATCATGATTTGCAGCTCACAGCGGCGAAGATCTTTGTGGATAAATATGGAAAGCCAAAGCCGGGGGCGCTTGTCGCGCTCGATCCGGAGAACGGTGAAATCCTTGCGATGCTCAGTCAGCCCGGCTTTGATCCGACTGAATTTTCCCGTGGGATCGATCTGAAAATATGGCAGGCTTTTTTGGAAGATGACAATAAACCTCTCCTCGATAAAACCATTCAGGATGGTTATCCCCCCGGTTCGACGTTTAAAGTGGTGACGGCGACGGCAGGGCTCGAGGCCAATGTTTTATCTCCGCATGAATCTGTCAACTGTAACGGTCATTATTTTTTAGGAAGAGGGCATTACCGCTGCTGGACGTGGCGAAAGGGGGGGCATGGGATTGTTGATCTGAAAAGAGCGATCCGGGAATCGTGCGATGTCTATTTTTATCGGGCAGGGGTGAAGGCTGGCATCGATACCTTGGCGGATGCGGCAAAGAGGTATGGCCTCGGGACAAAAACCGGTGTCAATATGAGGGGGGAGATCCCCGGCATTGTTCCTTCCACGGCATGGAAACGCGAGCGTTTTGGGGAGGAGTGGCTGCCGGGTGAAACGCCATCGATTGCGATTGGGCAGGGGTATCTCACCGTATCTGTTTTACAACTTGCCAGGCTGTATATGTCGATTGCAAACGGCGGAAAGCTTTATGTTCCATCTGTTGTAAAGCGGATTGAGGAGCCGACTCAGGATTTGATTCGGGAATTTCAGCCGAAAATAGAACGCACTTTTTCTCTAAAGGCTGATACGTTGAAACGATTAAGAGAGGGACTTTATGCGGTGGCAAATGAACCGGGGGGGACCGCTTATTTTTCCGGCCGGGCAGATGGGTATGATATCGCGGGAAAGACAGGAACGTCCCAGGTGATTCGTATTTCCAAATCTGACCGTGAAAAGAAATGTGAGGAGCTTCCGTTTAAATATCGGGATCACGCGTGGTTTGTCGGATTTGCTCCAGTCGATCAACCGAGAATTGTTGTGGCAGTGAGCGCGCTTCATGACTGTCATCCGTACCATGGAGCGACGCAGATCGTGCGGGATGTCATTACAACCTATTTGAAAGATCGGCTCGATTCGCGGGTAATCCGCGGAAAAAAAAGAGGGGCATCGTAAGTGAAAAAACGTTTTCTTTCTTATTTTCATTTTTTGCTTTTTTCAATCGTGATTTTTTTCTGTGTTGTCGGGATTTTTAATCTCTATAGCGCGGCTTATCAAAGCTCGTCCTCTCTGTATGTGGCACAGATTTACTGGATGCTCATTGGGCTTGGGGTCATGATGGTTCTTGTGTTGCTTGATTACCGGATCTTTGAGCGGCTTGCGTATCCTATTTATGCTTTCGGAATCCTCATGCTGATATTGGTTTTAATTTTTGGTCCAAAAATTTATGGCGCGAGGCGGTGGATCGATATCGGTCTTTTCCGGATCCAGCCGTCGGAACTGATGAAAATTGGAATGGCGCTTGCTCTTGCAAAATATTTTCATGATGATCATCGGGTGGGAGGGTATACGCTGCTTCAACTTTTGATCCCTTCTTCACTCCTTGGATTGGCGATTGTTCTCGTCATGATTGAGCCGGACCTCGGTTCCGCGCTTCTTCTCTGTTTTATCGGTCTTTCCATTTTTCTTTTTGTGAAGGTCCGCTGGCAATCGCTGGTTGTGATCGCGATTGTTGGCGCTCTCTCTGCGCCGCTCGCCTACCAATTTGTTCTCAAAGATTATCAAAAAGACCGGGTAAAGACGTTTTTAAATCCAAGCCGCGATCCAAGAGGGAAGGGGTACCACGCGCTTCAGAGCATCATTGCCGTCGGCTCAGGGCGTCTGGATGGAAAAGGGCATCGGAAGGGGACGCAGACGCAGCTTGCCTTTTTGCCGGAACAGCACACCGATTTTATCTTTTCTGTTTTTGCCGAAGAGCATGGTTTTATCGGTGTTGTAATTCTTTTAATCGCTTATGCCTCTTTTCTTTTTATGGGGCTTGATATATCGAAACATGCCCGGGATAAATTTGGAGCGGTCCTGGCGCTCGGTTTGACGTCGATCTTTTTTTGGCAAGTGTTGGTCAACATTGGAATGGTGATGGGGGTTATGCCGGTGGTTGGGATTACGCTCCCTTTCATGAGTTATGGTGGGAGTTCTATTATTATTTCAATGGCCGCGGTCGGTTTTTTGCTTTCAATTCATTTGAGGAGGTTTATTTTTTGAGGAAGATTCGAGTTGCTATTATTGGAGTTGGTAATTGCGCCAGCGCGCTTCTTCAGGGAATCGAATATTACAGGCGTTCGCCTCAAAACGAATGGATGGGACTCATGCATGCCGACATCGGCGGATATGGTCCCGCCGATGTCGAAGTTTCCGCAGCCTTTGACGTTGATCAGCGAAAAGTGGGTAAAGATGTTTCAGAAGCTATCTTTGAGCCCCCCAATTGTACAAAGGTTTTTTTCAAAAATATTCAAAAAACAGGTGTCATTGTCAGAAGAGGTCCAACGCTTGATGGATTCTCAGAACATATGAAACAGTATTCCCCTTTCGAAACCTTTATTTTAAGCCCTGAAAAAGAACTTTCCAAAGAAGAGGTGGTGCGGGAGCTTAAAACCACAAAGACCGAAATCATGCTCAATTACCTCCCCGTCGGCTCTGAAAAAGCGACTCATTTTTATGCCGAATGCGCGCTAGAGGCGGGGGTTGCTTTTATCAACAATATTCCGGTTTTCATTGCGAGTGATTTCCATTGGGCGAATCAATTTAAAGAAAAAAATATTCCGCTCATTGGCGACGATATCAAATCACAGTGCGGGGCCACGATTGTTCACCGCGTGCTTTCTGATCTCTTCGAAAAAAGAGGGGTTAAGCTCGAGAGGAGTTATCAGATCAATGTGGGGGGGAATACCGATTTTTTGAATATGCTAAACCAGGAGCGGCTTGTGTCAAAAAAGAGATCCAAAACAGAAGCGGTTCAATCTCAGCTCAAGGTTCGGCTAAGCCCTGAAAACATTTACGTAGGACCCTCGAGCTACATTTCCTGGCAGAAAGACAATAAGATCTGTTTCCTCCGGATGGAGGGGATGCTTTTTGGCGGGGTTCCGATGAATCTCGAGCTTAGGCTCTCCGTTGAGGATTCACCGAATTCAGCGGGTGTTGTGATCGATGCGATTCGGTGCTGCAAATTGGCATTGCTGCGCGGTCAGGGGGGGGTGCTCCCTCCTTCATCTTATTTCATGAAACACCCGCCCGCACAACTCTCTGATGATGAAGCCTATCGTGTGGTTGAGAGGTTTATAGAGCCGACTTCAAAAATTCCGACAATTGCGCGACCGACTGATCCCCCACAGCCTGTTTCACCGCCTGCCCGTTTTTAAAAATAATCAATGTCGGAACACCGCGGATTCCATATTTTGGCGGGGTTCTCGGATTTTCGTCGACATCGAGTTTGGTAAACTTGATTTTCCCCTGAAACTCTTCGGAAAGTTTTTCAACCTTGGGGGCCAATGCTTTGCAGGGGCCGCACCACGTTGCCCAAAAATCGACAACGGTAGGGACGGTTGATTTTAAAACTTCTGTTTCAAAACTGGTGTCTGTGATGGCGTGTACGTTTCCCATATCTCTTACTCCTTTTTAAATCGTCATTCTGAGCGAAGCGAAGAATCTCCTTCGAGCTTCGCTCTCAAGATGACTTATCATAATAATTTTACGATTTACAACGAGAAAAAACATGTTATAGAATTACGAGCTATGATTGTCGATCGGGAGAAAATCACAAAAAGAATTGAGAATCTTTTTCACGAAAGCGTTGAAGTAAAACTCCATTTTCTTAAAAACAACAGAGAACTCCTGGTCCGGGTGGTTGAAGAGATCGCAGGCGCTTTTAAAAATGATCGAAAACTGCTGGTATTCGGAAATGGAGGATCTGCCTGTGATTCACAGCATTTTGTGGGCGAGTTTGTAAATCGATTTATGCACGATCGGGCGCCTCTCCCCGCGATTGCGCTGACCGCGGATATGTCGATTCTTACGTCATGCGCAAACGATTATAGTTATGACGAAGTTTTTGAGCGTCAGCTGAGGGCATTGGGGCGTCCCGGTGACATTGCCTTTGGAATTTCAACGAGCGGGAATTCAAAAAATGTGGTTCGGGCGCTCAAACGCGCCAAAGAAATGCGGCTGATTACGATTGGAATGACCGGCTATGACGGGGGGGAAGTTGGAAAAATCGTCGACCACCACATCCATGTGGCTCTCGGGAAAACACCCCGCATTCAGGAAACGCATATTGTCGTCTGTCATCTGATTGCCGAGATGATCGATCATCTCCTCTACGACCTCCCGTTTGTCGAACCTTAAATGGATATTCAAAGAACTTATTGGGTGACAGGGGCTGCGGGATTTATCGGATCCCGTTTTGTAGAGTCTTGTCAAAGAAGAGGGATTGATGTTGTTTCCATTGATGCCGGTGATCACTTTAAAGAAAGAACCGAGCATTCTCATATTCATTTTGGCGAAGTAATCGATCGGGATCTGTTTTATCAAAAACTACACGCGTGGCGGAGCGCAGGGAATCTCCCTCGGAGAGCAGATGCCATTATTCATCTCGGCGCTTGCACCGATACGGTGGAATTTAGACGCGAGTATCTGAATCAGATGAATTTCGAATGTTCAAAAAATCTTTGGAGATATGCGGTAACTCACGGAATTCCATTCGTTTATTCAAGTTCGGCTGCGACATATGGCGCAGGGGAGCTTGGTTATAACGACGATGAAAATCTTTTACCTCATCTTAAGCCTTTGAATCCGTATGGACAGTCAAAACACGATTTTGATCTCTGGTTATTGGAAGAGGAACGTGAGGGGCGCTGTCCGCCATTATGGGCAGGATTTAAATTTTTTAATGTCTATGGTTATGGAGAAAGGCATAAGGGAAAAATGTCCTCTGTGGTTTTGCAGGCTTTTGATCAGGTATATAAAAATGGGTTTGTGCGGCTTTTTAAAAGTCACCTTCCAGATATTTCTCATGGATTTCAGAAAAGGGATTTTATTTTCGTTCAGGATGTCATCGATGTGCTTCATTTTGCGATAGAGAAGCCTATTCATCGGGGCATTTTTAACCTCGGCGCCGGAAAAGCGCGAACTTTTCTCGATCTTGTCCATGCTGTATTTTCGGCAACCGGCAAAGCTGAATCGGTTCAATTTATCGATACGCCGATCGAAATCAGGGATAAATATCAATATTTCACGGAAGCAAAGATGGAAAAACTTCGCGATTCTGGTTATCAAAATGAATTTACCCCCCTTGAAAGGGGAGTGCTCGAATATTTTCATGATTTGTCGCGATCTTCCAATAGTTGAAGAAGCGCGGGGAGAACGGTGATAGAGGTGAGAAAACAGATCCCCATTCCGATCACAGCCAGGAGCCCTATGCTTTGTAGCCCTTTGTGGAAGGCGATGAGGAGCGCTCCAAAGCCAAGCATCGTTGTGGTTGATGAGAGAAAAATGGCGCTTCCTGTTTTTTGAAGCACAAAACGGAGCGAACCGGGGCCGGCTTCCCGATAGCGATGATAGATGTGGATTCCGTTATCGATGCCAAGGCCAATTAAGATCGGAAAGATAATAGAGTTCATAAAATTGAACTGGATTCCAAAGAGATACATGATGCCAACGAGACAAATGACTCCGGAAATGAGGGGAGAAAAAACGAGAAGGACCGACCGGACCCTTTTTGCAAAGATCCAGATCAGAAGAAAAACAGCAGCGATGCTCGCAGCGAGCGCCCATGGCCCCTCTTTTTTGACGAGAGAAAATATATCCGAATAGATGAGGGCTTCCGAAGCGACATGAATATCATATCCCTTTGTTTTTTCTTTAAATTCAAGAATTTCATTTGAAAATCGGATCACATCGCGGCCATGCCATAGATCGATCGCTGGAAAAATAAAAAGAAAAGATCCGTGGTGACCGTTCACCGCCGTATACTGCTGGATCAGGGGAGGGGGAAGATCTTTGACGGTAAAAGGGGTGACCTGTGCCCACCGTTTTAGATTTTCAATATGGGCAGCCTCTTCCCCTTCGAAAAATCGGGTGGTTTTTTCTGACGCAATTTCTCCCAGTTTCCGGATTTCTGGCAGTTTGACGTCTTGCTGTTCCGGCACATAAGAATAGAGAGAGAGCCCTTTTTTAATCGTCGATTTTTTCCCCTTTTCATCCCGAATTCGATGGAGGCTTTCTGTCAGTTTTGGGATGTCTTCCGGGCGATTCGCGTAAACAACAGTGGGTGAAAGGGAGACACCGAAATCGACGCTGATTTCTTCCTGAAGGGCGAGGGTTCCGTAACGGTCAGAGCTGAGCTTCCGGAAGTCGTGATCGAATTCTATTTTTGTCAGAGCCCAGATTGAAAAGAGAGAAAAAAGGCCAAAAGAGGCGAGTGTTGCCCACGGTTTTGGATATCTCTTGGATTTCACCACAAAGGTGGCAGGGTCAGAAACGACGGATAATTTAAGTTTCATCGGCAATATCTTTTCCTTGAAAATCAAGAGCGCCGGCAAAAGAAAATAGGTATTTAAAAAACAGATGATCATTCCAAAGCCTGCAATCCAGCCAAATTGAGAAAAACCGATAAATTCGGTCGGAATCAAAACGAAAAAAGCGGCAACGGTTGTGGCTGCCGCGAAAAAGACAGCCCTCCCCGTAGAAGAGTGCATGGTGTGAACAGCCTCATCGACACTTTTTAATTTTTGTCTCTCTTCCAGATAGCGAAGATACATATGAATCCCAAAATCGATTCCCATGCCGGTTAAAATTCCAATTAAAACCGTTGTAAACATATTAAGATAGCCGATCGTGAGGGTTGTGAAGGCCATGGAGTAGAGGAGCGATGTGAAAAGGGGGATGCCGATAAAGAAAATTGCAAGCCATTGCCTGAGGTAGAGGGTGACGAGCGTAAAAATTCCAGTAATGGCAAAGACGGAAGTTCTTTTAAGATCGGAAAACATCGATTCCGTCTCTTCAATCCGGACGACGTATCGGCCTGTGTAACGGACTTTCATTTCGGGATCAAAGGAGAGAGGTTTCAGTTCTGATACGATTTTTTGAGTCTTAGAAAGGAGGCGTCTGCAAAATTCAAGATTATTCGCAAAGCCGGAGGGCTTGGCGAGGATGACGAGTCGTCTCTGATCTTTCGTAATATAATAATCTTTGATGGTTGCTTTCGAATATTTTTCTTTGATGTCGGCAATGCTAAAATCATCTTTTTCATCCAAAAGATCTATGTAGAAGGGGTTGGCCCGGCGTCGTTCAAAATCGATTTTATTTTTCAACCGCGTCTGAAGTGTTTTTAAATCTTCAAGATCGACAAAGAGAAGATTTCTTTCTTCAAAAAATTGTTTATCAAATTTGTAATCGACATAGAGGATCTCTTCCAGTTGAGAGATGCGGGGGACGAGCGCTTCCGAAAAGACTTTTGCTTTTTCGATATTTGGGGTTTCAAGGACGATGACAAGATAGCCCTCCCCGCCGGCCCGGGACTTGATGACTTCAAGATCGCGAACCGATTGAAAATTAGAGGGCAAAAGATCTACGAAATCGCCGCGGAAGCCAAGTGACTGCACGATATAAATGCTTGCTGAGATGAGAAGGATTGTCGCAAGAAGAATCAGGCGGTGAAATTTCAAAGTGAAGTTTGAAATTTTAGAGAAGAGAATATTCATAATAATGATTGACGTCCTCACTATAGTTTCGGCATATTTAAAGTGAAGCATAAATCATTTTTTAACTGAGGGTGCATATTGCAATCCATTAAAATCATTACGATTTTTGCTTGTCTCATTATCTCTATATGTGCTGTCTCTGCCCCCTTGGCAAAGAAAAGAGAGGTTCTCTCCCTTTCTCAGCTGATTTCCCGCGTGCTGACCGCCAATGCTGAACTAAAAATGAAAGATCAGGATATTGCGATTGCGGGGAATTTCATTACCCAGATTAATGCGAATAAGCTCCCGACGATCGAAAATGTCAGTTTGGTGGCTCCCATCTATAAAGATGTCGGCAATGCCCTTTCTTCGCAGGAAGATAAAGACACATGGGGGGCGTTTATAAAAACATCCACCACTATCGTTCAGCCGATTTATGGTTTCGGAAGATTCAAACATTATATGGGCGCTGCGGAAGGGGGGGTTCTTGCCGAAAAGCATCAAAAGAAAATGAAAAGCGCTGATCTTATTTTTGAGGTGAAGCAATATTATTACGGCGCGCAGGGAACATCTTCGGGGCTTGAGCGGTTGGAAGAGACTGAAGAAAAATTGGTTGAAGTGGTTAAGCGTGTTGATGAACTTTTGAAGATGGAATCGGGAGAGGTTCGAAAAGAAGATGCTTATAAATTAAAGGCGCTTCTTCAGGAGCTTCGCGTGAATAAAGAAAAGCTTATCAAAAGCTCCAAATTGGCGCGCGCCGGCCTGCAGTTCAAAGCAGGGATTCCCCCCGATGTGGAGTTTGATATTCAAGAAAAGGCGTTGAAACAGGAGTCCTTTGAACTCAAACCCCTCGAATATTATCAGGATCTCGCGTTGAAACATCGCCCTGAAATGGCGGCGCTGAAAGCCGGGATTGAGGCGCGTCAATCGATGATTGAGGCGGAGAAATCGAACAAACTCCCGCTCTTTTTTATCGGAGGGCTGATCGATGTGACAGATACGGCAAACGATATCCGGAACCGTCAGGATTCTCCGTATGCGTATGATCCCTACAACCGGATTACACCAGGCTTTGGACTGGGATTCAAATGGAACCTCGATATCTGGAAGGTCAACGCGGATATTGAGAAGGAGAAGGCCCAATACCACAAACTCATCCATCAGAAAGAGCTTGCGGAGGTGGGGATACCGACGGAGGTAAAAAAGGCATATCTTGACTATCAGGAGGCGCTCTCGGTTATTTCTTTCGCCAAAGAACAGCAGGGGCATACGAAAAAATGGTTTATGCAATCGGTTTTTGCCTGGGGATTTGGAATTGGAGATTCCCGGGAGATTTTGGAGTCTGTCATTTTTAAAGGATTTTCAGACAAGAATTATTACGAGTCTCTCTTTAACCACAACGTCGCCATCTCCGCCCTCACCCGCGCCACGGGGACAGAGCTGCTGGCGAATTTGAAGTATTAGCACTTTTTCAGGAAACTTCTGCCACCACAGGCTTGTTTTTGTAAATTCTGCATGCTACACTGGATTTACATGTATATCCGAAGTATTCCTATAGGAAAACAAATCGAAGAGTCTTTCTTTCTATGGGGACCCAGGCAGACTGGAAAAACCACCCTAATCGAAGAGCGTTTTAAGGAGGCGTTTTATATCGATTTTCTGGATTCTTCCCTGTTTATGAAATACCAGCTGAATCCAAGCCTCCTTTATGAGGAGATAAATGCATTATTGGCAAACTCACACAATCGCACCTTATGGTGTGTGATTGACGAGGTTCAAAAGGTGCCTCAAATCCTGGATGAAGTTCATCGTCTCATGAAAAATCCAAATATCAGATTTGTCCTTTGCGGTTCCAGTGCCAGAAAACTTCGTAGAACCCATGCCAACTTATTAGGGGGGCGGGCTTTGCGTTTTGAACTTTATGGGTTGCTTGCAAGCGAAATTGGAAAAGAGTTTGATCTTAGTCGAATGTTAAATCATGGATATTTGCCGAAAATATATATGAGTCATCATCCGCAAAAACTTCAACAAGCCTACATTTTAAATTACCTCAAGGAAGAGATTATTGAAGAACGGGTGGTTAGAAAACTTCCCGTATTTTCTCATTTTTTAGAAATGGCAGCCTTAGGGGATGCTGAGCAGGTAAGTTATGCCTCTATGGCGCGTGATTGCCAGGTGAATGAAACGACGGTTGCAAGTTATTTTGAAATATTGACTGACACCTTAATAGGTCATTTTTTGCCTGCCTATATCAAGCGTCCAAAAAGACGGATCATACATGCCCCTAAGTTTTATTTTTTTGATGTGGGGATTGTAAATTGTCTTTCAAAACGAGGAATCATACAGATCGGATCCCCCCTTTTTGGAAAGGCGTTCGAAAATTGGCTCTTTCATGAACTTAAAGCCTATGTACATTACAAGGATAAATCTCAAGAGCTGGGGTATTGGAAACTTTCATCGGGGACGGAAGTCGATTTTGTGATTGGAGATATGAGTCTGGCTATAGAGGCAAAAGCAAGAGAAGATATCCATTCAGATCATTTAAAAGGGTTGAGGGAAATCATTAAAGATTATCCTCATATCAAATCGCGAATAGTTGTCTGTTTGGCTAAAAAAGCCAGAAAAACAGAAGATGGTATTTGGATCCTTTCCTATCAGGAATTTATTGAAAAATTGTGGAAAGAAGAATTTTTTTAATTTTCGGACAGAATTGAATCATAACTCATTTCCAATTGACAAATTTGTGCGTCTAACGCTATCTTTACGGTTTAAAATAGATCCTTCGCTTCGCTCAGGATGACATTATAATGAAAGAAAGGTGAAGTTAACTATGACGATGACCAGATATCTTTTGATCTCTTTAAGCGGGATCTTCATCCCGAATATTTCTTTTGCGAATGAAGCTGAGCTTAAAATCCCCGATTTTTCAAATGTCGTTTATACCTTCTTTGGATTTTCGGTTTCGGGAAGAGCGATTCTTTTTTCCGGCATTGTTATTGCGCTGCTCGGGATGCTTTTTGGGCTCTATGAATTTCTGCGGACGAAAAGACTGCCGTCGCACCCGTCGATGCTCGATGTATCGTCGCTGATTTATGAAACTTGTAAAACCTATCTGATTCAGCAGGGAAAACTTCTCATCCTTCTTGAGATCTTTATCGGTTCTTGCATTTTTTATTATTTTCTGGGACTTCGTCATTTTGAACTCTCGCGTGTCATTTTGATTTTCATCTGGTCTGTGGTCGGAATTGCCGGCTCATACAGTGTT
Source organism: uncultured bacterium (assembly GCA_964392415.1). GTDB lineage: Bacteria > Bdellovibrionota > JACOXK01 > 2-02-FULL-40-11 > 2-02-FULL-40-11 > CAYJMQ01. The sequence goes on from CAYMPL010000015.1 coordinate 20,589, forward strand.
GCCTGGTTTGGGATGCGGCTCAATACCTACGCCAATAGCCGGACCGCTTTTGCCGCGCTCAAAGCCAAGCCTTATCCGGTGATGGAAATTCCGCTTCGGGCGGGGATGTCGATTGGTGTTCTTTTGATCTGTGTTGAACTGATCATGATGATCTTTATTCTTCTCTTTGTCCCCCGGGAGAGCGCCGGGGCCTGTTTTATCGGCTTTGCGATTGGGGAATCGTTGGGGGCGTCAGCGCTCCGGATTTGCGGCGGAATTTTTACCAAGATCGCGGATATCGGCTCAGATCTGATGAAAATTGTTTTTAACGTTAAGGAAGATGATCCGAGAAATCCCGGTGTGATTGCCGATTGCGTAGGGGATAATGCGGGCGATTCAGTGGGACCGACTGCCGACGGTTTCGAAACGTATGGCGTCACTGGCGTTGCGTTGATCAGCTTTATCGTTTTGGCTGTCGGGATGCTGATGGGGGGGGATGGGGGCCTGTCTCTCGCCCCGAACGGCGCCGATCTTCAGGCAAGATTTATTATCTGGATTTTTGCGATGCGGATACTGATGATTGTCACCTCTATTTGCTCTTATTGGTTCAATAATAAAATTTCTCACGCGCTTTACGCGGCGAGAGATCAATTTAACTTTGAGGCGCCGCTCACATCGCTTGTTTGGTTGACTTCGGTTATTTCCATTCTGGTCACTTACATGGTGAGCAATCTTTTGCTTTCTGACCTCGATCCATCGCTCTGGTGGAAGCTTGCGACGATTATCAGCTGTGGAACCATAGCCGCGGCGTTGATCCCTGAATTTACGAAGATTTTTACCTCCACAAAATCAAAGCATGTCGCTGAAATTATCTCAGCGGCGAGGGAAGGGGGGGCGTCGCTGGGAATTCTCTCCGGGCTTGTCGCAGGAAACTTTAGCGCCTTTTGGAAGGGGCTTGTGATTGTCACCCTGATGCTGATTGCCTATCTCACTTCAACGACGGGACTGGATCAATTCATGGTTTATCCCTCTGTTTTTGCGTTTGGGCTGGTTGCCTTTGGGTTTTTGGGGATGGGACCCGTGACGATTGCAGTCGATAGTTATGGTCCGGTGACCGATAACGCGCAATCGATTTTTGAACTCTCACAAATTGAGACGCTTCCCAATGCCGCTCGCGAGATTCAGCAAACATTTGGATTTCAACCCGATTTTAAAAAGGGAAAACATCTTCTGGAAGAAAATGATGCTGCCGGAAATACATTTAAAGCAACCGCAAAGCCCGTGTTGATTGGAACAGCGGTGATTGGCGCAACGACGATGATTTTTTCGATCATTCTTCTCTTGAATCTCAAGCTTGATCTCCTGAATCCCAAAGTGCTTTTGGGATTCATTACCGGCGGGGCTGTGATTTATTGGTTCTCCGGCGCTTCGATGCAGGCGGTGACAACCGGCGCGCATCGCGCGGTGGAGTTCATCAAATCGCATATTCGTCTGGATACCATGGCGAAAGCGGATGTCGGCGCAAGTAAAAATGTCGTAAAAATCTGCACGCAGTACGCGCAGGCGGGGATGATCAATATCTTTGGGGTGGTCTTTTCTTTTACGCTGGCATTTGCCTGTTTTGATCCCACTTTTTTTGCCTCGTATCTCATTTCAATCGCGGTCTTTGGGCTTTTTCAGGCGATTTTTATGGCAAATACCGGCGGCGCCTGGGACAACGCGAAAAAAGTGGTTGAGGTCGACTTCAAAGAAAAAGGGACCGCGCTTCACGCGGCAATGGTGATTGGAGATACCGTTGGAGATCCCTTTAAAGACACGTCGTCTGTCGCGCTCAATCCGATCATTAAATTTACGACGCTTTTTGGACTTTTGGCTGTTGAAATCGCCGTCTCCGCGCACGATGTCGCTTTCTGGATCGGGAGCGTGTTCTTTGTTGTCGGGCTCTTTTTTGTCTGGCGTTCGTTTTATGGGATGCGAATCAGTAGCAATAGCAAGCCATTCGCCAAAGGCGAATGGCGCGCAGTACAATAAATCTTTTTCCTTAGATGAAAATTATTTTAGGATTGTTTATATTGATATCGTCAACAACCTGCTCTCAAATGAACCGTAAACCTGAAAAAGCGCTCACTAAAAAATACGCGGAGTTGAGAGCGGGCATCATTCGGGATGTTCATTATAACCTGTCATTTGTTCTGGATGGCGAATCGGACGATTTTCATGGAAGCGTAAACATCGAATTTCAATTATTGCGAAACAGGAAAGAACCGCTGACGATCGATTTTCGGGAAGGATCGGTTTTGAAAGTCTCTGTGAATAACGCCGACGTTTTGCCAGATTACAACGGTTTTTTTATAACGATCCCTCAAAACAAGTTAAAAGCGGGGGTGAACAGGTTTTCGATCGACTTTAGGCATCCCTACAGCAAAAGCGGCTCTGGACTTTACCGGTTTAAAGATCAAGAAGATCAACGCACCTATATTTACTCCGATTTTGAACCGAACGACGCGAGCCTGATGTTCCCCTGTTTTGATCAGCCCGACATCAAAGCGACTTATGCCGTCGTGGCCGAGGTTCCTGAAAGCTGGGTTGTGATTTCATCGATGCGGGAAGAAAATGTGAGATCTGCTGGCAAGGGAAAAAAGATCTGGCATTTCCCAAGGAGCGCGCTGTTTAGCAGCTATATTTTCTCTCTTCATGCGGGAGACTACAGAGTATGGGAAGATAAAACGTTTAAAATTCCGCTGAGACTCTTTGCGAGACAAGCGTTTGCCAAATATGTCGATGTGAAAGAATGGTTTCTCATTAGCAAGCAGGGATTTACATTTTACGAGAGTTATTTTGATTATTCTTATCCTTTTAAAAAATATGACCAGCTGATTGTTCCCGATTTCAATTCGGGAGCGATGGAAAATGTCGCCGCTGTGACGTTCGCGGAGCGGCTGATTCCAAGAGGGGAGTCGACGCGGAGGCAAAAGAAGAGCCGCGCGGAGGTCATTTTGCATGAAATGGCGCACATGTGGTTTGGGAATCTGGTGACGATGAAGTGGTGGGACGATTTGTGGCTCAATGAAAGCTTTGCCACCTATATGGCGTATGTTGCCATGCATTCCGTCACGGAATTTAAAGAGGCGTGGCGTTCCTTTTTCGAAGAGGAGAAGGGGTGGGCCTACTGGGAAGACCAGCTGGTGACGACGCATCCGATCGTTGCGGAGGTGCCGGACACGGAACAGGCATTCGTGAATTTTGACGGCATCACCTATGGCAAGGGGGCTTCGGTTTTAAAGCAACTCTCATTTTATCTGGGAGAGAAAAATTTTAGAGAGGGCGTGAGAAACTATTTTAAGAAGCATGGATATAAAAACACGCGGATGAAAGATTTTATCGGTTCGCTCGCTTTGTCAGCCAATATCTCTCTCGACCGCTGGACCGAAGAGTGGCTTAAAAAGGCGGGGCTCAATACGATAGCTGTCAGATATGAATGCCAAAATAGAAAGACGGCGCGCTTTGAGCTCGACCAAACCTACGATCTCAGGGAGTGCGGCGTTCGGGAACATAAAACAGAGCTTGCGTTTTATGATTTGAAAAAAGAGGGGGTCGTTTTAAGCAGGCGTGAGCCGTATCTCTATTCCGCGAAAGCAACCCCCATTGCGGCGTTAAATGGTCAGCCCTGTCCCCTCCTGATCTATCCAAATCATGGGGATTACGATTATGTAAAAGTAAAGCTCGATCGACAAACGCTTTCGGCATTAGAGAACCATCTGTCCCGGATTCAGGATTCGTTTTCAAGGCAGCTTTTTTGGCAGTCGCTCTGGGATATGGTGAGAGACGCAGCGCTGCCCCTTCCAGATTATTTTAAGCTCCTTTTTACACACCTTGAGAATGAAAACGATATTCAGATCGCAACGATGGTCGCATTAAGGCTAAAATCGGCGATCTATTATCTCCCCGAAGCTGTCACTCTGAGCCCGAAGGGCGAAGAGTCCCCTCGATTGAAAAAAGAGATGGTTCAGAAGCTTGAGCGATTTCTCTGGAATAAATTAAAATCAGCTCCTGGGAAATCTGATTTTCAGAAATTGTGGTTTGATACGTATGTGGGGATTTCAGACTCTAAAGAAGCGCTCAAGAATCTGTTAGAAATGCTTTCCGGAAAAATCGTCTTCAAAGGATTTAAACTCGATCAGGATCGCAGATGGGGGGTGATTGTTCAGCTGCATCGAAAAGGTTCGCCAGATTCTGAATCTTTGCGACAGGGAGAGCTAAAAAGGGACAGCTCTGAAGATGGCCAGAAAATGGCAATAGCAGCCATAGCCTCTCAACCCCACCCAGAGGTCAAACGGGAATGGTTTGATAAAGTTTCGGATCCCAAGAGCGATCTTTCGCTTGCCCGCCTTCGAGTGGCGATGACCCATCTTTTCCCGAGCGATCAGGATCGTTTTCGGGATCAATTTGCTAAAGATTTCTTTGAGAATCTTCGGCCATTATCAAAAACGAAAGAAAATGTTTTCCTCAAAAGTTATTCCATTTCTCTCGTTCCTGCCGTCTGTACCCAAAAGAGCGCCCAGAGACTCAAGGAATTCATTTCAAAACATAAAAACCTCCCCCCTGCCATCATGAAACAGCTCAAAGTCGCGCATCAGGAAGACGAACGGTGTTTTAAAATAAGGAGTTTGGCAAGGTATTAAATTCACAATATAGTTGTTGATTTTTCGGAAATTCAACAATACTATTGTAGATATGGTGTTTTTAAAGAGGATCTTAGATCTCCCTTCCCTATTAGAAAAAAAGTCTTTTTTCTTGTTTGGCCCCCGTGCCACAGGAAAATCTTTTCTGATTGAGCGTCAGCTTTCGCGGGTGGCTCAGGTGTTTGATCTTCTGAGTTCAGACATGACCTTGCGTTTCAGCGCCCGTCCTTCGGAACTTGAGTCTCTTATTGAGCCTGAAAAAAAATGGATTGTGATTGACGAAATTCAGAAGGTGCCAGAATTACTTGATGAAGTTCATCGTTTGATTGAAAAAAAGGGGTTACATTTTTTGCTTACCGGCAGCAGCGCCAGAAAATTAAAACGGGGGAAAGCCAATCTTCTGGCAGGAAGGGCGTGGCAAGCTGAGATTTTTCCACTGGTGTGGCCCGAAATTCCAAATTTTGATTTAGACCATTATCTGCAATATGGGGGACTTCCATCTGTTTATCTGTCAAAAGATCCGGCAGAAGAATTGAAAGCTTATTGTCAAACATATCTTTATGAAGAGATCCAGGCCGAGGGCTTCATAAGACGTTTGCCGCAATTTTCACGGTTTTTATTATCTTCTTCTTTTTCCAATACAAAAATACTTAATTTTACAAAAATTGCGCAAGATACTGAAATACCCCCATCGACCATCAGAGAGTATTTTCAAATTTTGGAAGATACGCTAATAGGCTTTCAAGTTTTTCCATGGAAAAAAGCGAATAAAAGAAAAACAGTAGCGACTTCTAAATTTTATTTTTTCGATTTAGGCGTCGCGCATGCGCTGGCAAATATTCAATCCTTAGATCCTCGTTCAGATCTTTATGGAATGAGTTTTGAACATTGGGTGGGTTTGGAAATTAGGGCGTATTTATCCTATCGAAGAAGAAATGATTCACTTGAATTTTGGCGGACAAAATCTCATCAAGAAGTTGATTTCATTGTGGGGGACGAAGTTGCCATTGAAGTGAAAGCAACTCAAAAAGTAACCGAGAATGATCTGAAGGGATTGAAGGCTTTAGGGGATGAGAAAAAAATCAAAGATTATTATCTTGTCTCCAAAGACCCTCTTTCGGCAAAGCGGGGAGACATTCATTGCATTCCGTGGACTCGCTTCATTGAAAAATTATGGAACGATGGGTTGCTCGCCTAGGATAGTGTACATTATTTTTTCTTTTTCTTAATGCTTCTAAAAACTTCCTGGTAAGGGACAGAAGGTTCATTGATTCGTTCGGATAGAGACTTCATCGCCCATAGGATGTCGTCATACTCTTCCATTGTTTCTAAGACAGATTTTTCAACAAATTTTCCAAGCGACAGTTGGTGTGAGTCGCAAAATTGATAGAGTTTTTTTCTTATGTCTTCGGAGACCTTTACGGTCAACGTTTCTTTTTCCGCTCTTTTAAATGCGCCCATAGATGCTCCTTTGGTTATAATTTACACCTAAAAGTTGTATTTTACAACTACTCCCCCGCCTCTTTCCGGTCACCTGTAATAATGCTTTCCAGTTTTTTGACGGGCTTTGGTTTCGGGCCGGCAATTTGAGGGGGCTTGGCCAATACCTCGAGCGATTGAATCATCCGGTTCAATTCCGCGGTATAGAGTTTATGGCGCGAGCGCGCGACAGTGTAGGTGACGAGGATGGCAATTCCGTTTTTGACGGTTGCCAGATAACGAGTGTAAAAATCCCTTAATTCCGAACTCAAATGAATCGAATCAACCCATTGCGTCCCTTTAATTTCTTTATATTTAATTACATTCATTTTTGAAGCGATCGTTCGCCCCTGAAAATCAGCGATTTTTTTGGGTTCTTTTAAGTAGGTGTAGTAGGCCTTCACATTATCATCTTTCCCCGGAATCTTTGCCGCAATAATGATCAGCGCCTCTTTTGCCTTTTCTTTTTCAGTCGGCCTGCAAACATATTCCGATCCCTCCATTTTGCAGTTCCATTGGTTGGAGAGATTGAATGAAATAAAATCGGTTTTAAACGTCCTGGTTTTAAGGAGCTTTTTTTCTTCTGAAAAAAGCGTGCCATATCCCAGTGATAGGAAAGTCAGAGATAAAAAAAGAGTGGTAAATATCCAAAGCTGTTTTGTCTTCATAGCTTCTCCTCTACCTTTCAGCGTAGCATGTTTTTTTAACGAGAAACAAGGAGCGCCTTCTTGATCTTAAGACTGACCCTTTCAAAAAGGCTCATCGAGCTATCGGGGCGAAGCGATTTTAGAGAGACGTTTCCATAGTAACCGGGGGCTGAATTTTGGATCCCTTTCTCTTTCAGACCTAACAGTCCCTCGAGATTAAGCGAATCAAAAGCCGAAGTGAGTGAAGCGGTTTGAAAACCTGCGGTTTGCGAACCTTCGGACTCAGAGCCTCCGTTCGCAGAGTCTTCAAGGAGCGCCTCAAGCGCCTCGCTCGAGGAATCTCCATTCTTTTCTTCAAGCCCTGCCATCAGCTTTTCTTTTTCGGCATTAAATTCGGCAAGTTGGTCAGGCGTCAAAAGCTTTTCAGGATTGGCAATGATCTCATCTGTCAGGATCCCCCGGTTTTTTAAATCTTCAATCTGCGCTTTGAGCTTATCCATATTTTTAAGAACAGCCTCTCTCGAGAGGGATGAGGCGTCTGGTTCACTCGGTTCAATCGGTGGCAGTTTATTGAAATCGTCATCCGTGGGGAGGGGTTTCTCTGAGCTGAAAATATCCTTCGAACCTGTCTCTTGATCTGACTCGAGGCTTCCTGCCGTCGCAAAGCTATAGCCAGAAATGCCAAGCTGCATGGCGGCGGCCGTGTAGGCCATAATTCCCATCGCGCACGGCAATTTTCCAACCGGTACTGCGGCGCATGCCGGAATATACATGGTGCCAACAATGACTGACATCGTTGCCCCTACCAGGGATCCGGCCCCCTGGATCATCTGATCTGTTTTTGGATCCCCTTCGGCTCTGACTTTGGTTGTAACGGATATGACGAGTAGTAAGCTTAGCCAGTATCTTAGAATGACCTGCTTCATTAGATGACCCCTTTGAGCATTTCATGGGCCCTTTTTTGATAAGCCTTGCTGATTCGGGTAAAGAGGCTTGGGCTCTCTTTGCCAAGAACAATCTCCTCTTTTTCTTTGCTATTCTCGTTGATTTTGGCGGCATAGAAGCCCCCCAATTCGTCTTCTTTGAGGTTTGCTGGCAAAAATTGACTGATATCGAACGGGGGCGCAATGAGTGATGAAGCCATCGATCCTGATCCGAGCTGATCGATATTTCCCCCTCCTCCTTCATAGCTTTGATCCGCTGAAAATCCGCTGCCGCCGATATCATCGAGTTCTTTTTCTTTGGCTGAGTTTCTATCGTCCCCGCTCAAACCCCCTCCAAAAGAAGGGCTCCCAGCCGCGCCGACTGTCGGCGCTGTTCCTAAACCTGCGGCGCTGGCAGACGCGGGGGAGAATTTGTCTTCATCAGCGCCGTCTCTATTAAAACCACTAAAACCGGGGTCATTGAGGGAAGTCGGTGGATTTTGATCGATAGGATTAAGAGGTTGATTATCCCCCTGAGGGACAACCTCCGTACATCTTGGAAATTCATTCGGATGTTTTGCGCAATAGTCGTTGTCAGACGCTAATTTTCTTCCTTGCTCAAGCTGCATGACCCCTGTCCCCGCCATAGCGGCAGAGGAGACGACCCCGAGCCCTGCCATCAAACCGCTCCCCACTTCTGAAAAACTGTATTCCCCAGCAAGACTTTCTTGCGCTGTCTTTTTGGTTTCAAGTTCTTTTTTTTGGGCTTCAAGAAACTTTTGTTTTACTTGAAGTTCTTCCATTTTTTCTTGAGCTGCGGCGAATTCTATTTTTTTCGCCGCTTGATTTTTTTCATCAAAAAAACTAGCCTTTTGTGCTTTCAGAGACTCTCTCTCAAACTCTCTCTGAGCCGCATCGATTTGATTCTGAACCCCATCGATTTCCCCTTGAGTCGCTAAAGCAGCTGCTGAATTTCTGCTCGAAGCCTCTCCATATTTTCCGGCACGATCGAGGTGATAGGCGCTTCCGATCAGTGCGCCAGTAGCGCCGATAGAACTCCCCGCTGCGGCAACGTAAGAATTGGTCTTTGGGTCTTTGGTAAACCCGGATCCCGATTGCGCGATCTGCTGCCCTATGGCAGTCATCTGCTGAATATTTTGCCCACTCTTGTCTTCAAGCCATGCCGGGTCGATGATTGTTAGTCCATCTTCTTCAATAAAGGGATTGGCTGCCGATGATTCAGTCGAAGCTTCCCCACCCTGGGCTTCAAAGTTAGCAATTTCAGGAATGACGCTACCACTCGCATCACCAGCTGTATAGTCGGCATATCCTTTTTGGCTGGCAATAAGACACAAAACGATCGCTAAAACTTTTAATCTATTTCTCATTTATTTTCCCCCTTGCTACAAGAATATAAATGCAACGGAGATGCCACAGGGGAGGGAGGGGTGGAACATCTGAAGAAACGATTTGAGATTTTTTTGATTGTTAGAAATGAATTAGAAAAATATAAGTAATTTTAGGGGGTTACAGTTGATTACTTTCTTTTCAGCTTCACTGTTAACGGCTTGAAACCAGAGCCCTTTTTTGAATCTGTAAAAAGAATTGGGGTGTATCTCTTTATGACAGTTGGTTCTGACAGTTAGCCCTTTATGGGAATAAGCCGCGTTCCGGTTGATTCTAAATTCATTTGCATTACTTTTGGCTGCGAGAGATTTTTCATATCGATGATCAAGGTAATGACAGGAGAATTGGCTGCAAAAGATCCAACTTCAAAATCGAAACGCGCCAGGCGATAACGAAACATGCCATTCTCAAGGAGGGTTAGCTCCGTTTCTAAAAAGTCATCGATATCACGCCAGCCGACTTCTTTGAACCTAAGAAGAGATCCTCGCAATAATTGAGAAAGAGGACTTTTGAGACGCACAAGTTCCCGACGGAAGAGATCGGTCATCGGGCCGCGCATTACATTTAACCATCCCCCTCCGCCATTCCATCCCGAATAGACTTTCCCACTCCATAGATCGACGATAACAGCTTCTGAAAATGAACTATTCTCACGAAGAAAAGAAAGTGTCACAAATCGACGCTCATGCGGCAAAACTGAAAAAGAAGCGCTAAATCCTCCCCCCTTCTCAAGACCGACAAGCTCAATGACTTCGGCTGTTTCTTCAATTCGGACATGCGTTGGAAGATGATTGGCAGGTAAATAACGATTCGGCTTAACCATAAGAAGAAGATTTTGAATCCGGTCTCTACATTGAACCAATGTAAATTGAGATTGAGCCTTCGCCCATTCAATATAGAGATTGGAAGGGTGAATGGATGGGAGAGAGGCGAGGGGACTCCCCTCCACTCTTTTCCATTCCCCCCTCATATCGATCGGCGCTTTAAAGTGAGAGCGCCAATTTTTTATGATGGGAACCGCAGCGCTCTGAAATAACTCTTCTCTTTCTCCTTTTGTCATTCTTAAAATCGATTCAATCTGTTTATATTCTGTCTCAGAAAGGGGGATGCCGAACCGTTCAATAACATACGATCGCCAAAGCTCCCGGTCTTTAGAGAGATTGGGGGGGAGATGGGAGATCAGCGAATCAAACGCATCGTTTAAAAAGAATGAAATCTCAGGTTCAAAAGATTTGGCGACTTCATCTCCATATTTCAAACTTTTGTGCTTCGGCCAATGTCGGGATGTCACCGCTCCATTCATTTGGCGTCGAAGCGTTGCGTTATAAAGCCTTCGACTATCTTCGCGTATGAGGCGAACAAATAATTTTACAATTTCTTTCGTTGGTTCGGCGGTCAGTTGTTTTCCTGTGAGGATAGATGAGATAAAAAGAATAAAAAATACAAAAATCCTTACCACTTAAACCGCTCTCTATAGGATTTTTTCAAAACGTCAAGCGCAAACTGCTAATGCTTTATCGTTCTTAGTTGTTCCCGGACAACGGGTTCTAACTGCTCAATGA
>CAYMPL010000016.1:0-6399 GCA_964392415.1 uncultured bacterium
TATGTTAAACAAAAGCTGCCACTTGTGGGACAAGTGGCAGCTCTTTACTTCAAGGGAGAATACCGACAACTCTTTTGGTTTGAGCTGCCGTTTTGAGGTGTGGGTTCATTTCCACCCACAACACATCTTGTGGTATCGAAGAACACCTCCGTCCAGATTTTTACCAACCAACGAAAATCTTTTCATAAAAACCTTTCAAAATCCGTTGACTTGAACATTAAGCAATATATATGCCAGAAGATTTTTAGCTTCAGCGGACAGTTTTTTCTCTGAAAAAACTGTCTAAGATGTAAAAAGGAAAATGTAAAAATTACCAGTAGCAAGCTCATTTCCAAAGGAAATGAGCGCGCAGTATAAACATAAGACGAACCATTTCTTCGAAATGGTTCGTCGACCTTATTTAATTCCCTCTTGCTTTTTCTTGTCTTGAAACGATAGACTTTTTTCGATGAAAGACGAAAAAGATCCCACAAAAACAGAGGTTTTAAAGGAAAAAGAAAAGACAGAAACGGAAATCGCTGCAAAGACAAAGCGCAAAGCTGTCAAACCGGCAGAGCCCTTTACCGAACAACTCGATCTGTTTTCTAAAACCCCCAAAACCAAAGAAATAAAGGAAAAAGGAGATTCTTCGCGCGCTCAGAATGACATCTGGAACGCTTTTTTCCTCAATTTTTTTCAAAGAAGAAGAAGATGGATCTATTCCTTCATCATTCTCTTCCTTTTCATGACAATGGTGGTATGGATTATTCCCCAAAAAAGTCCCCCCACACTTGAACCAAAAGAATTTCTGACGATTCAATTCCCTCCCGAAGAAACAACGGAGCCAGATCCGATCCGAGCAAAGTCATTTTATGAAAAAGCAGTGGCTCTTTATTATAAAGATACACTTAAAGACTATCGGAACTGTATTGAAATGCTCCAAGAATCTCTTAAATTTTCTCCCCAAGATCCATCTGCCCTTTCCCTTCTTTCAAAAAGTTACCTCTTCCTCTGGGAGCTGACAAAAAAAGATGTCGCTATACTGAATGACATTCGAAAACTCATCGATCTGGCAAAGAAAAGTAAGGCGCGCACAGAATCATCTTCTATCCAGTCACAGCAGGCAGAAGCATTATGGCATTTGAGGAAAAAGGAGCCACTGAAAGCGCTACGGCTGATCAAAACAGCGATCAAAAAAAACAGTTTCCAGGCAGATTCGCACCAGATTGAGGGAGAAATCCTCATCGCCCAAAAATCTTATGACGCGGCAATCTCTTCGCTTGAGAAAGCGATAGAGCTCGATCCCGCGCATCTTAGAAGTTATTTTTGGCTGGCGGCAGCGTATCAGAAAAAAAACGATCCTGAAAAAGCGTATGAAACGTTCTGGACACTTCTTCATCTAAATCCAGAGCACGCCTTGAGTCGGCTGGAAGCGAGCCTTATCGATATCCAGACCTTTAATAATTTAAAGAAAGCACAGGGGAATTTAAAAATTGTCACTCAGTTTCCCTCTTTGGTATTTCCAAAAGATTTGGCGAAAGCTCATTATCATCTGGGACTTATTTTTGAAGAACAAAAGCAGCTCGACTTTGCATTGAGATCATACAAAGAAGCGTTGAGATTAGACGCCAATGATCTCTATCGACAAAGCTTTGAGAAACTGGGGGGAGCTTCCAGCCTGAAGCTAAAGGGAGAGAAACTCCCGATTAAGGAAGAATCTCTTCATTTTGTAAATATTGGCAATCAATACCTGGAAGAAGGGGAAATTCAGGATGCCATCGCGCAATACAAAGCGGCGTTACAGATCGATTCCAAAAACCACCTTGCCTATTACCAACTGGGGCAGGTTTCTGAAAGACAGAAAAAATGGAAACAGGGACTCGAGTACTATCAGAAGGCATTAAGACTGAGCGGAACACATCTCGATAGCTATCTTGCCGTCGCGAAGATACACATCCATTATTTCGAATTTGAAAACGCATTAAAATATATTGAAAAAGCGAAATCAATCGAACCCCGTTCGGCCAAAATTCATGCCGCTCTTGGCTATTATTACCATCAAAGGGGAGAGATTTCGAAGGCTATTTCCGAATATCAGCGGGCAGCAGAACTCGATCGGGAAGATTTTGAAAATTATTACGAACTCGGCTCTCTCTATCTCGCGCAAAAAGAATATCAAAAAGCGGAAAAAAAGTTCTTACAGGCTATTCGCTATAAACCTGATGAGGCAAAAATTCAGACACAGGTCGCAATTCTTTATTTTGAACAAGGGTTAAAATCACAAGCCGTTGAACATTTAAAAAAACTCTCTAAAGCGTATCCCCTGAATCCCCAGTATTTAAACGGCCTAGGAAAAATTTATTATTTTTCTGAGAATTATTCATTTGCCAAAGAAACATTTCTCAAGGCAATTCAGCTGGATGAAAAAAATATAGAGGCTTTTGAGGCGCTGGCCCAAACCTATGCGGCTCAAGACGAATATGAAAAAGCGATTCAAACCTATCAAAAACTGATTACCATCGATCCCTCGGACGCAAAATGGTATTTTGAACAGGCACATCTCTATTTTCAAACAGGGGATCTTGATAAAGCGCTCAGTCACTTTAAAAAAACAGTTCAGGTAAATTACAACTACCCCCTCTCCCACTACTATGTGGCGCAGACATCACTCCTTCTGGGAGATACCTCGGATGCTGAAAGAGAATACATGAAAGAGATTCAGATCAGCCCTCACATGAAGGAGCCGTATCTCGCCCTTGCAAACCTCCTTGCCTCCCAGAAAAGATTTGAAGAGGCTCAAAAATATTACCAAAACTACATTCGCCTTGATCCCTCCCATACAGAAGCCTATCTGAAACTCGGAAACATCCACCTACAGCTTGGAAGATTTGAGACAGCGATCGAGTTTTTTAGAACAGCGATTGAAAAAGATCCTGACCTCGGAGAACCTTATTTTCAGTTGGGCCTTATTTATAAACATTTGGAACGAAGAAGTGATGCTATTGAGGCTTTTGAAAACTATATGCGTGTCAGTCCCGATGCCGCCAATATCGATCAGGTAAGAAAAGAAATTGAGCAGCTTAAAAGATAGCCTTTCGTTGACATTTTTGGGTTGCATGCTAGGGTCAGCCGATCATGCTTGATCTAAAATTCATCTCCGATCAGCCTGAAGCGGTCAAAAAAAATGCCAAAAGCCGCGGTTTTTCAACAGAAGATATCGATAAAATTTTAGACCTTAACCAGCAAAGAAAAAAAATCACTCAAGAAGCGGAAGATTTGAGATCGGCCCAAAATAAAGTTTCTAAAGAGATTGCTGTGATGAAAAAAGAAAAAAAAGACGCTTCCTCTAAGATGGCGGAAATGAAGAAGGTTTCGGAACGAATCAAAGAACTTTCTTCCAGACAATCGGAGATAGAACAGGCGATGAATGTCCATCTTCTTTTGATTCCCAATCTCCTCGATCCCACTGTTCCTCAAGGAAAAGGGGAAGAAGACAACCGGGAGATCAGAAAGTGGGGAACGATCCCTAAATTTAATTTTCAGGCCAAAGACCATCTCACCCTTGGAGAAAAATTGGGAATCATCGATGTGGAGAGAGCCGCCAAAATCGCAGGTTCCCGTTTTACGATTTATAAGAACCTGGGCGCGCGGCTTGAGCGGGCTCTTATTAATTTCATGCTCGACTTGAATACGAAAGAAGGGAAATATCAGGAGATCCTCCCCCCCTTTCTTGTCAATCCTTTGGCGATGCAGGGGACAGGACAGCTCCCCAAGTTTGAAGGCGATCTCTTCCGGACAGAAGGGGGCGTCTTTTATTTGATCCCAACAGCGGAAGTCCCCCTCACCAATATTTATCGGGAGGAAATTCTTGAAAAAGAAGAGCTCCCCCTTTGCTTCACAGCCTATACCCCTTGTTTTCGAAAGGAGGCAGGTTCTTATGGAAAAGACATTAAAGGGCTGATTCGCCAGCATCAGTTTAATAAAGTTGAAATTGTTAAAATCGTGGAACCGGAAAAATCGACTGAAGAGCTCGAAACCTTAACGGCAGATGCTGAAAAAATTCTAAAGCGCCTGGAGCTCCCCTATCGCGTCGTCGCGCTCTGCTCGGCAGATGTCGGTTTTTCGTCGACAAAGACATACGATCTTGAGGTTTGGCTGCCGAATCAAAATCGCTACCGGGAAATCTCCTCTTGCTCCAATTGCGGCGATTTTCAGGCCAGAAGAATGAATTTGCGTTATCGCCCGGGAAAGGGGGCCAAACCCCGCTTTCCACACACGCTCAATGGCTCGGCTCTTGCGGTTGGACGAACCGTCATCGCCATTTTAGAAAATTTTCAGAGAGAAGATGGCTCAATCAGCATACCAAAAGCCCTCGTCCCCTATTTGGGGACGGATGTGATTTCAGTCGAGGAGGGGTGGCAGAGCGGCCGAACGCGGCGGTCTTGAAAACCGTTAGGCTCGCAAGGGCCTCGGGGGTTCAAATCCCTCCCCCTCCGATCTTTGATCCCCGAAAATGCCAGTTATTGCGTCAACAAACAGAATGGAAGGAAATTAATCCCGGTTGTTGAGCGCAACTACGGGTTTCATATAAAAAATCATATTATTGACACGAATCCTATGCTATAAGCGCACAATATTGATGAAAAAAACAATCATTTTTTTTAAACTTTTCCTTCTTTTGTCTCAGTACGCCATTGCTGAACAAGTTAAAGGCCAAATTGGCGTATGGCATAATAATCAACCTTTCGCTATCAAAGTCATACTTCCTAAATTTACAAAAGGCGCTTTGGCAAACGACATGATTCAAATCAAAAATCTTCCTGATAATTTTGTGATCGATGAAGACGATTGTTTTTGTTTTGATATAAATGATGATCGCTTTGCATATGTTCATGCTTATTATTATGCAACCAGACAGATTCAAGAATACAATTCTTTGATGAATTCACTTGGGCTGAAGAAGATCAAGAATCTAAAAATTTATTTACAAAAATCTCTTTCTGGAACTATGCCACATGGTTCAGCAGATTGGGATAAAAATATAAATTTATCTTATTCTCGGCATGCCTTTGATGTTTCTCTTATAACGCATGAAATTGGGCATGAAATCCATGGGTTTCTTATTGGGAAGAAGTTCAGCGATTTTTTTGAAATGCCTTCTACTGATGATGACTGGATTTTGTGGTATCACAAATTGGGAATTATTGAAGGGGTAGCAAATTTTCTTTCATCTTTGCATCTTGGATCTCCAACAATTGGAAAATAAATTCAAAGATATTTTCGACTCATTATCCAAAAACCGTTGAAGTATTTAAGAGTGAACTAGAAAAACCTCATTTTCCAGAAATTTTAGATCAGCCTGATCCATATGTTGTTTCTGCCGTAATTAATCAGCCATTGTGGAATGCCGGCATCAAATTTGGAATTCGAAAAGTCCAAATTCTTCTTTTGAAGACTTTGGCTGTCTTCCCAGATCTTGGTTATTATTCAGATTTTGCTAATAAACTTATTGCAGTTTCGGCAAATGATGCCGAGATGCAGATTTATTTGAAAACGGAATTTCATAAAAGGGGACTTCAAATTTTGAGATAAAACATGGAAAAGATTCTCCTTAAAATCAAACGTCTAATATTGGAAGGACATTATAGGTTTTCTGATAAAGCGGACGCTGAAATGGAGATGTCAGGTTTAACCAATACTGATATCCTGGAAGCTATTATGAATGCGCACAAAATCGATAAAGTGATGCGTTCAACCAGTCGTGGAAAAACTCATAGAGGTGAAAAAGTTTATGTGATTCGGGGACTTACTTATGACAACATTCTCATTTATACTAAGGGTACAATCAAAAAATTTGAAGGGCAAGATATTCTCTATTTTTTGATTTCATCTAAGAGAGAAGGTATGGTGTGATTATGGTAAAAGAAATCTTCAAATTAAAGAGATGTCCGAGCTGTTATAGCTCCAAGATTAGATGGGTCATAGAAGATCGCATATATGTTCATGAGAATAAAAAAATGAGGATTCCTAATGTGCCTCGAGAAAAATGCTTTTCCTGCTGGGAACATTTTTTTGGCCCGGTTTCGTATAAGATCATTAACGCCTATCGCAATAAGAAGAAAATTGCTGTAGGTGAATAGTCAATAATAACAGCTCAAAGTCAAAGTTATAAACGCGTAAGGCAACCTGAAGCTGTTGAACCGAACCGGGAAATGCACTGTCTATTTGATCTTTGAACGGCTTTCCCATGGCGCATGATGGACTTTGACATTTTGTGGATCAAAGAAATTGTCGGTGAAAAGATTTTACGGAGCAGTACCAATGTATGACATGCCTTAAAATCTCACGTTGCACATTGGGATCTTGTCCTAAAAGAGCAATGTTCAGTTTCATCGGGAAGCGACGTTCTTTGCACCTTGA
>CAYMPL010000016.1:6499-19641 GCA_964392415.1 uncultured bacterium
GCACCTTGAGGAACGATGGATTACCATTGGCTATGCAGTTACAGAAGAAACCGTTGTCGTTGTTCATACTTACAAAGAATTAAGGGGGTTAGAGATCATTCGAATCATCTCAGCCCGTCATAGTACAAGGAGGGAGAAAACACAATATGAAGAAAGAATATGATTTCAAAGGAGGGATAAGGGGGAAATTTTATAGAAGGAAAAAAATCCAAAAAACGCTTCGCCTTGATGCTGATGTCTTAACTTTTTATAAAGAATTAGCAGAAAAAGAAGGAATCCCTTATCAGACTTTAATTAATCTTACTCTTCGGAAATTTGCTGGAGAAGGTGGAGAGCTCGTTATTGCAACAAAGAAAAAAACTGTCGGTGAATAACTTCTTTCCAATAGAAATGCACAAAAGCGGGCACTTTCGTGCCCACCAATCATCAAATCAAGAAACTAAAGACCACGCCTAGCGACTGACGACGCACCGGACCGCAGCGTGGTGGCTGCGATTGTCGAGGAGAATGTCGCCAGAAGCAAGAAAGGCGTAGCCGAAATCGGTATTATTTGGATTGACCGACGACGACCAGAACCAATCAAAAAGATTTGGCAAAATTTGAGGATTAAAAAACTTATATGTGCCAACTCGGTCCATCATATCTTCCCGAAGTAAGGTGAATTCTTTTTTTGAGGGCAAACGTGCACCAATCGAAGCACAATAATTGGTTGCATCATGGTGATTCATGCGATGGATAGTTCCATCGGCCATCTTCACACTGTCCCCCCAAATGAGCCTTCTTGGATCACGCCAAGCCTCGCCAAGTAAAAAATGAGTTGTATCACATGTAAACACAGCTCCTGTGGTAGTTCTACTCTCTTCACCTTCTCTACATTCAGCCTGAGCACTTTTACTTAGAAATGCCCCCACAACCATAAAAATACTGAACGCAATGAGTGCGCCCTTTGATTTCATCAACATAACGATTCTCCTTATTTTTAAAGCTCCCCCTTATTAGAGAGCCAATATTCAATCTCTATAGAAAGCTAAAAAAAAAACAAGAAAAAAATAAATCTCTAGATTTGAGAGGCTGCATTTACGGTTTAACTTTCCAAATTGCTTCTCAGAAAAAAAGAATCAAAGGCGTCTAAGTAGCTCGCTATTCTCGAATCCCTACTGCTTTGTAAGCCACCACTGAAAAAGCGGTGTAAAAGCTTTTTCTTTCAAAAGATAGTCTTTTTCTATCTTCTTATTGGCAACTTCCGACAGAAATGTTTCCAGAAGATATGACATTGCCCTTTTATTTTTTCCAACTTTTAGATCACAATAGACAAGTCCCCGTAAAGCCTCGGCAACCTCAAGTTCCTGGTAAGCCGCTGGCAAAAGGGTTTTTTTAAAATAGCGATTTGCCTCTATCATTTTTCCTTCTTTTAGTAAAAGATATCCCATCCGGTTGCTTGCCATCCTGAAATCAGGATTTTTCTTTAAAATCTTTTCATATATTTTAAGCGCTGCTTCCTCATCCCCTGTCTTTTCATAATAGAAACCCATATTATAAAGCGTCAATACATGCGCGGGATTTAGCTCAAACGATTTTTTCGTATGTTCAAGGGCTTGGGACAAAAGCCCCCGATCGCCATATGCGTTTGCAATCAAATAATGAATTTCCCAGTCATTTGGATTCCATGAAAATCCCTTTTTTAAAATCTCAATCGCCCGCTTATCAGACTTACGAGATGAAGAGCTTTCAAGAACCGACTGCCCGAGGCGCCTATAGTAATCGACAAAGACAACACTAACGAGAGGTTTTAAAAATAAAGCCGTTCCACCCAAAAAAAGAAAAAGAATCAATAGTCGACAAAGTGTCATGCCTCTGGGCGAAGCCGAAGGATCTCCGAGGGAGATTCCTTTGATCTTTAGGTTCTCCTCGTCCTTTTTCATCCATTTAAGAAGAAAAACAATCGTTGCAACAAAAAAATAAGAAGTCGGCGCAGTCTGAAAATTAAATACAAAAAAAGAAATAATCAAACTGCCAAGAAAAGATAAAAAAAGACCGGAAAAGATTGCGTCATCTTTGTTTTTTCTTAAATAGGAAATGGAAGATTTTAAAATCCATCCCAAAAAAACAAAAAACAAAAAAATACCGATAATGCCCAGCTCAGAAAAAATCTGAAGATATTCATTATGGGCTTGCCTTACATAATAGTAATTCCAGTCCTCCGGAATCCTATACCGATCCTCGGGTGTTACATAGTGATGATAGATAAGATTAAAATTGCCAATCCCAACACCGAGCAGCGGATGATCTGAAATCATGCTAACCGTATTTTTCCACATTACAAAGCGCTGCGTATTACCGGTAAAGTTTGTATCAAAAATACTTTTTATATTGCGATTATATAGGACGAAAAGGAATACGCCGCTTATTATTATCAGGATCATGGCAAGAGTAAGAAGACGGATTTTTTTAAAAAGATATTTCAGTTTGTCACGGCGCCAAAAAATGAGAAATGGGATTAAAGCAAAGAGGGCAATGAGGGAGGAACGACTTTGAAAGACAATAAAAAGCGAAAAAACAAAAAAAAGCGTTAAAAAAAGATAAATCTTTTTTAAATACTCCTCATTTTTTCCCTCTTTTCCTGAAAAATACAATGCGGGTGTCCAAAAAATGAAGGACAGAAGATATTCTCCCGCAAATTTGTGCGTGGAAAAGGCAGATGCCCATGGAAAATCGCGATATTTAAAAAAAGAAAAATCCAAAGGAAAGAAATACGCAACAGTTCCGATCAGGCATATGAGAAAGGCGGGAATAGTTGAAAGAGCCATATACTTCGGAATGTCTTCTCTTTTTATCTGATTAAAAGAGACGATAAAAAACAGGAAAAGCATCCCCCAGCGCATCCAATGTTCCATTCCCTGATAGGGATTTTCAGTCCAGAAGAGGGAAATTCCCTGATAGATCCATAAAAGAAAAATGGGGAGATAGAGCGGCGTCTTTATGATCGGCTTCTTAAAAAACAGAATCTGAATGACGAAGAAAAAAGCAAGAAGAAGCGTAAAAAGCCTGGCGGTCACCTCTTTGACTGACGTAAAGAGCTTGAGATAGTGAATCTCAGGGGGGATGAAGACCTCTCTGCTTACAAAAACAAGGGGAACCCCTACCAAAAAAAGAACAAAAACCGCTCGCGCTGATTTTTCCCACACTGACTTTTTAATGATCATCGATAGAAAAATTGAACCCCTTCTGTTTCATCCACAAGCTGATATTTCTCTTCGACATATTTTTTCAGGAAATCTTTATCCTGATAGCCGATCACCCAACCTGAAGGGGGCTCTGTTTTCTTTAGGGGCGTCTCATGCTCGGCGATCGCATCGGCATAAAACAAAAATACCTGATGCTCAAGCGGTCCCACGATAAACAATTTGTCGCCAGATTGCTTAAGCGTTTTAAAATGAAGCGCCGCGTGTTTGGCTAAGGCGTTTGAGTTGCTATTGAATTTGTTCGGGTGGGAGACTTGGTAATACCCTAAAAAGATCAAAGATAAAACCGGCAAAGCATAGAGCCAACGCTCTTTCTTAAAAATGTGACGGCATCCAGCGGCAAATAGCATAAACAATGGCGGATAAATCGGCATGATATACCAATGAAGTTTTGTTTTGGCGGCAGAGAAAATGATTAAGATTGTGAAGACCCAACTTAAAAGAAATATAAAACGAAAATCTTTTTCTTTTGAGAAAAATTCACGGACGAGTAGATAGCCACCCAAAAGGAGGGCAATCCCTCCCCACAATTTTCCCTTATAAAAAACGGTGTTTATATAAGAAAACCATGTTCCCTGATGGCTGTCGAGCGCTTGCCCAATTCTCGAAATATTCTCCCCAAAAAATGAGGAGATCAGGATCTCTCCGAAGCGCGCGTATTCATAGAGGAGCCAGATCGCTGGAAGAGACACAGAAATAAAAATCCCCAGGATGAAATATTTATTTTTTAAAACCGACCATCGCTTTGAAAAAAGAAGTATTAGACCGATCACAAAAAAGATGACGCCTCCGGCAATTCCTTTCGTAAGAAGAGCGCATGAGGCCGAAAATCCCATTATCAGATAATAGCCCTGCCTTTCGAAGCCAAGATAGAAGAAAAAGAGCGAGATCGTGATAAAAAAAGTCACTGGCACATCCATCATTCCAAGCTTTGCATGATTAAAAAAATGGAGTGAAGAGAGGAGAACAAGGGAGGCGCACAGCGCATTTGCCCTCGAAAACATTTTTCGGGAAAAGAGGTATGTGACGAGAACTGTTGCCATCCCTGATAACGCGGAGAATAATCTCGCAGAGAACTCACTGATGCCAAAGAGTGAATAAAAAAAAGCGGTTACCCCTGTGCAGAGGGGAGGCTTCTCAAATCGTAACATCCCATTGAGAGTGGGGGTTAGCCAGTCCCCCCCCCTAAACATTTCTTTGGCCATTTGCGCGTAGAGAATTTCATCCCACGTGGTCAGACTTTTTTCACCTAATTTATAAAAGATAAGAAACGAGGAAACGGCTGCCAGAAATAAAATATCTTTGTACTTTTCAGGCATGATGAACCGATTCTAATTGACAATAATTTTTAAGACAACCGGAAGATGATCGGAATAACCTTCATCTGTGAGAAAATCATAGCGAAAGGGAATAGGATAAGTTTTTGATTTTCCGGTATTGGGATCCTGAACGGTCTCTTTTGTCAAAAGATAAGAGGGGGCAAAGACTCCAAATGTCTCAAGATCGATCCGGAATGGCGTCTCTTTACGAAAAAAATCTTTACTGACCAGAATACGATCAAGAGGGCTCCAATTTCCTTTATAAAAATGCGAACCATCGCCGGGCGAATTTGGATAACGCCCGACATAATGGGGAATGTCGACGAGGGGTCTTGTCGAATCGCTCCATTCATTATCAGCGATGTTATCTTCAATCGGATTTGGGACTTCAGAAGGAAGGGTATTAAAATCACCCATCGCAATAAAGGAAGGCCCCTCTTTTTGAGCTTTGAGCGCAATTTTTTTGGCAACCTCCGCCGCGCGGATTCTCGCTTGAACCACATGATCCAATGAGGGCCAGTGATTTGCGGCAATTTTTAAAAACCGAGTCGGAGTCACTTTGAAAGTTGCCTCAACAATGTCCCGGGTTGGGTTTGGATCGATCCCAGACAGGTCCACCGGATGAGCTATCGGCAATTCTTTTAAAAGAAGCCGGCTGATAATACCCACGTCAATCCCTCTATTCGAAGGACTTTCAAAATGAATCGGCTTTCGATATCTTTTTGACTTTAGATGCTTTTTCCAAAGATCGGTGATGACCCTCCGATTTTCAAGCTCTTCCAATACCACAATGTCAGCCCCACCGTCATAATCGAGAAGAACCTTTGCGACACGCCTTAATCTTTCTTCATATTTTTCTTGTGTCCAGTCCAGTTCCTCGCAGAGTATTCGGCGAAACCCCTGCTTCCACAGACATTTGTTCTCAGACCACCCCTTTTTTATAAGAAGGGGGAGAAAGGTTGGGTCACCCTGCTCATCACCATCGTCTGTCGCGTCAAAGAGATTCAAAACATTGTAGGCCATGATTGAGATGACTTTTTGATCGCGGGCAAAGAGGACTTTTTGTGGAAGAAGGCCGATGGCAATCAACCATATTACGAAGAAGCTTTGTTGGATACTGCCTCTCCGGTTGATTTTGGAGACCATTGAGCTTACTCAGAGCGTAATGGATTTTTGGAAACGAATCAATGATTTAATTCTTCGATATTTTTGAATTGTTCCAGTGATTCAGGATTAATCAGCGCCTCTTTGTTCTTAACCGGTTCTCCATGAATCATGTTTTGAACCGCCAGTTCCACTTTTTTTCCACTGATGGTGTAGGGAATATCTTTGACCTGAATAATCTTTGCCGGCACATGCCGCGGAGAAGCGCCATCGCGAATGGTTTTTTTAATCTTATCGATAAGCGCCTGAGTAAGGGTCAACCCCTCGTTTAAGACAACAAAAAGAATCACTCGTGTATCCGACTGCCAGTTCTGACTGACCACAATGCTGTCTTTAATCTCTGGAATCCCCTCCACCTGCCGATAGATTTCAGATGTGCCGATCCGAACCCCGCCGGGATTGAGTGTTGCATCTGACCGCCCATAGACAACAACACCCTCTCGAGGGGTAATCTCGATATAATCACCGTGATACCAGATGTTGGGATATCGTTCAAAATAAGCCCCTCTATATTTTTTCTGATTTGGATCGTCCCAGAAATAGATTGGCATCGAAGGAAAGGGGGCAGTGCAGACAAGCTCCCCCTTTTGTCCAACTTGAGATCGCCCATTCTCATCAAACGCTTCCACTTTCATCCCAAGCCCGCGGCATTGAATTTCACCGGCATAGACAGGGAGCATCGGGTTTCCCAGCATAAAACAGGAGATAATATCGGTCCCACCAGAAATTGAGGAAAGCATGAGATCGCTTTTTACATGATCGTAGACCCATCTGAATTGCTCAATAGACAAAGGCGATCCTGTTGAAAGAATTGTCTTCAATGTAGGAAAATCAGAAATCGACTTTGGGTCGACACCCTGAGAGATACAAAGAGAAATGAACTTAGGACTCGTCCCCCACACCGTGATTTTGTGATCATCAATCATGCGAAAGCGCTGCAAAAGATCGGGATAAGCCGCACTCCCTTCCGAAAGTACAACCGTAGCCCCCACAGCCAAAGAGCTAACCAGCCAATTCCACATCATCCAGCCACAGGTTGTGATATAGCAAATTCTATCTTCCCGCTTGAGATCTGTATGAAGAATAAGCTCTTTTAAATGCTGAATCAGCGTCCCCCCCTGACCATGCACGATACATTTGGGAACCCCCGTTGTTCCGGAAGAATACATAATATAAAGAGGATGATCGAATGGAAGCCTGACAAATTCGACCTCCCGGGCATCATTTGAAAGAAACTCATCCCATAAAACAGCCGACTTAAGTTTCGAAATCTCAACTTTCTCTTCCATATAGGGAATAACAACAATCTTTTTCAGGGAAGGGAGCCTATTTGCGATTTCGCCAATTCTTTCGAGAGAATCGTATTTTTTTCCATTATAGGAATAGGCGTCTGCCGTAAATAAGACGGTGGGTTGAATCTGTCCAAAACGATCGACTACCCCCTGAATCCCAAAATCGGGGGAACAAGAAGACCAGACCGCGCCGAGACTGCTTGTGGCAAGCATGCCGATAACCGTTTCAGGGATATTTGGCAAAAAGGCGGCCACCCGATCTCCTTTTTTAACTCCAGCTTCCTTTAATGCTTTTGCGCACCTGGCAACCTTTAGATAAAGATCGCGGAAACTTAGCTGAACAGGCTTCCGATTTTCACCGACAGCCATGAGGGCCAGATGATCATCCCGATAACGAAGAAGATTTTCAGAATAATTGAGCGCGGCGCCAGAAAACCATTTGGTTCCCGGCATTCTTGGCGCCCCCATAACCTCCTCATAGGGTGTTGAGATGATTTCGAAAAATTTCCAAATCGATTCCCAAAAATGGGGAATTTCAGAAATCGACCATTGATAAAGATCGTTATAGGTTTTAAATTTGAGATGATACTCTTTTTCAAGGAAGGAAAGATACTTTTTAAGATTGCTCTTTTCGATGCGCGTCGAAGATGGCTCCCAGAGAAACTCTGTCATATGCCATCTTTAGTAACGCAATGGAAATACCAAATCAAGTTTTTGAAACTTATTCACTACTGAGGTCGTGATTCCCACATTTGATCTGGATGCCATTGATAATCGCCCCGTTTTCACCCCAACCCGCAGTCGTGAAGTGAACAATAACAAGATATTTATCACTATACCTTGCGAGAAGATTTGTGACATGAATAATCACTTCCCTTTTATCTTTGTCAAAATCAAATGTCGCAACATCCTCTTCTAAAATAACGCCGTTTTTATCCTGCAACTGAATTGTTTTATCGAAAGCTGAGACAGAGTAGTGAAAATTTCCGCTTCCAATTTTAATATAATTTGCTATCCCTTCTTCAGCAATCCGCACCAAAATCGAAGCTCCTTGTAAACTGAGATTTGGCAAGGGAGGCGTAATGATATGAACATTCCCTTCTGTTACCTCCAAATGCTCCACGATCCCTCTTTCAGCCCTGCAGACAAAGGGATGCGAAGCTTTTGAGACAGATTCAAATGATTGAATGAAAAGAAAAGACAAAAAGATAACGAAAAAATGAGGAAAGAAATAACGCCTCACATTTTACTCCTTCAGGACATATGGATGACTGTAAAGCAATACTTCAAAAAACCACAAACGTCCTTACCTTAAGTCTACCCACTTTGGACAGTTAGACAAGTGTGGCGGCACACATGTCATCCCGAGCGAAGCGAGGGATCTCTCCGTCAAAGT
The DNA here is from genome assembly GCA_964392415.1 of uncultured bacterium. Taxonomy (GTDB): domain Bacteria; phylum Bdellovibrionota; class JACOXK01; order 2-02-FULL-40-11; family 2-02-FULL-40-11; genus CAYJMQ01. The sequence goes on from CAYMPL010000016.1 coordinate 14,913, forward strand.
CGCATTTTAATCACATTTTAATTCTTTGAGGAGCTCTTTGACCTTTTTTTCAATCCCATCGCAAACTTCACGAAAAACGCGCTCTTTTTCACGAGGATCGCTTCGGAGAGGATCTGGCAGCGCCCATTTGTAGATCGGTACCTCTTTTGGAATTCGCGGGCAGAGTTCATCAGCCTCCCCACAAAGTGTTGCGACATGAGTGACTTTTGGAAGGTCGATTTCATCAAGCAATTTTGAGGTCTGATGGGAAATATCGATCCCTTTTTCTTTCATCACCTGCACGGCCAAGGGATGGACAAATGTCGAAGCTATCCCCGCGCTGAAGCATTCAACTTTTCCCTCTCCATAATGCCGCATAAATCCTTCCGCCATCTGACTTCGAACAGAATTTCCAACACAAAGAAAAAGAACTCCTGGTTTTGCCACCATCTTTTAAATAATGAAATAGCCTTGACTTGGCAAGAAAACTCTTTTACCAGATCTTTTGGGGGTCTCGAGTTTTAAAATATTATTATATTTGCGCATATTTTGCCACGGAACATATGCGCGGCAGGGAGAGGTGGCCGAGATGGCTGAAGGCGGCGGTTTGCTAAACCGTTATACGGTTGAAAAGCCGTATCGGGGGTTCGAATCCCCCCCTCTCCGAAGATCCTTCGGGCTTCGCCCTCAGGATGGCAGCTAATAAGCGGTCTTCTTAAACTTAAAGGCAAAATAGGCGAGTGTTCCGCTTAAAATCAGCGCAATAATACTCACCCAATTTGGAACGTTCCACCCCCCAATGACCGCATCCCATTTGAGAACAAGTCTTAAAACATGAAGCACAAACACCAGCGAAAAAACCACCCCTGAGAGACAAAAGAATGTTTTCTGCGTCATGGGTTATTTCTCCTTTATAAGGAAATACTAGCATTTTTCACAGCGCTATGCACACACAATAAATCATCTTCACTGAGATTCTTCGCTTCGCTCAGAATGACTTACGCTTTTCAACTCAAGCACCCGCCCATCCATCTGCAAATCTTTTTTTGCCCCTAAAAGTGAAAGAATGGTTGGCGCTATATCCATAATAGAAACCTCTTTTTTATTTAACTTTTTATTCACAAACAAAACCCCTGGAACTTCCCTATAATCAAAGGAACAGTGATCGCCGCTCCATTTTTTTCGATTTATTTCCAAAATATCGCGGGGGGCGGCCCCAAGCGCGGTTTGCCACGACACCCGATAACCATCCCGAAAACCGATTTGAAGATCGGGAGCCTCAGAAAAAAATTCACCATGGTAGATATCTTCACGCTTATAAACTTCCCTCACGGGAAAAATCCCGTTGTCTACATCCCTAAACTGAAGTAATTTTTTTCGAATATCGTCCTTGAGGCGCTGTTCTTCCTCCCCTTTCTCCACAATCCCATAGGCTTCCCGACCTTTTAAATTTAAATAAATCTGCCCGAGCCCCAAGGCATAAGCCTTTGTTTTGGACCAATCGACATAAGTAAAAAAGGAGGTTTTAAAGAAAAGATCATCAAGCTTTCGATCGTGAGAGGCAGAACCACTTTTGAATGAAAGATAACCGTTTTGATAGAGCCAGCTATTGATGTTCATGCCTTTTCGGAAACTCTTAAAACCGTGATCAGAAACAACGAAAAGGATGGTTTTTGAATCGATTTCTTTTAAGACATCGCCAATAATTTGATCCATCACTTGATAGACTTTGAGAATAGAATTTCCATATTTTTTTGCATCCTCTTTATCCTTTGGATAAAGAGGATGCTGCTTATCCAAAAACCTCCAAAAGAGATGAGAAACGCGGTCGGTCTCCGTAAAAACAGAGACAAAAAGAGGGACTTTATTTTTTTTGAGCTCCCCTAAGGTCATTTTCCGATTCATCTCCATTTCTCTGAATAGATCTTCTAAAAATACCTCTTCTGAAATTTTTTCTTCATTGAGCGCCCATGTCTCTTCTTGCCATCCCAACGTTTTAAAGAACCCATAGTGTTCAACCAATTCTTGTGAATAGTTCTTTGGGGAAGAAATCGAAAACGGGGGAGATCTCGGATCAAACTGAATTGGCATCATATAAAGCCTCAGTTTTGGGGGGGCGCTTAGAAGATAAAACCGTGTCATCCCCCGGAGCTTCACAAAGGGAAGAATTGAAAAGGTGAGTGGTATCCACCCCGACCATTCTCCTTCCGCGATTTTTATCGTGCCGGCAGGGCCGCCGCCCGCAGGGCTTGTGAGAATAAGCGAATCCTCATGATCATCCCACTGAATTTCAAATTCAACAGACAATCTCTTTTCTCCCCCATTTGCGAAATCCTGCGGTCCCTCAATAAGAAGCCTTGCTTTTCCAAATGCATCCAGATGAACACCACCCATGACCCCGCCCATCGTTGAATACTCTTTTTCTCTAAGGTCATCTGAAGTCTCCCAATAAAAGAAAGTTCCGTTCGTCCCCCTGAGATCGGGAACCCCGAGACCAGAAAGCAATTTTCCATGGCGTAAATGAGGTGGTGGAAACGTCAGCGGCAGACGAAGAAGGAGCTGCGAAGATTTTGCCTTTTCCAAAACATCCCAAAAAGCAACCCCTCCGCGTCGATTGGTTAATTTTGGTTTTCGAATTGGAATTTTTTTCCAAAGAAATTTCGGCGGGCTGTTCTCGACATAGGCAATTTCAGGGAAATAGGTTTTTGGATCGCGATAGAGAAAATCATAAATGCGATGTTTCCCGGGATTGCTCCCCGTTTCAAATGAAGCCCACGCAACAGGGCTCTCCGGGGGATTGGACGATTCTAAAGGGAGAAAGGTGCCACGGTCTTTTAAATATTTTAGATTCGGCAATTTGCCATTTTCCATCCACTCGGAACAAAGTTTTGGATCAACGCCGTCAAAGCCAAGAACGACGAGACGTGGAGTGTTGACGAGATCCCTCGTCGCTTCGCTCCTCGGAATGACAGGGTTCAGGATGACTGGGCAATACGCAACGGCCAACCCAATCTGTGCGGTCATCATCATTAAATACATATGTTTCCAGGAGGGATGATTGTCATCAATACTCAGTCGAGCCAGATCCGAAAGCATCAACCGGCAAACACCTATTCCCCAAAACGTGAGAATGATAGAAAGCAAAACAATCAGCCAAGGGTTACCTGTCAAAATTTTAAAAAAGACCCCCAAAATTAAAAGTAAAAAAGGGAGAATAAAAAAAGGGGCGATCAGCCAAATCGCTTTGCGCGGACCAAACCGAATCGGAAGCGTCTTACATCCATCTTCATAATCCCCCTCCATATCGCTAAAATCTTTTGTTGAGGTTGCGCCCAATAAAAAAAGTCCAAAAATGGTTCCCATAAACCACGCCTCCGCGTTTACAATACTTTTCACAACAGACCAGCCCGCAACTTTAAGAAGAACACCCCGGGAAATCGCAATCGTAAGATTTGAACTCAACCAATGACGTTTTAACCGGAAAGGGGGGGCGGAGTAGAGGATCGTGCAGAGACTCGCCATAAGAACCAAAATAAAAAAAGCTGGGTTAACGAAAAATGCAGACAGCCAGGAACAAATATATAGGAAAGTTGTAAAAACCGCCGCTTGTTGAGCTGTCATCTTGCCGGAGGGGAGATGGCGGGTCGGCTTATTAATCCGATCGACTTCAACATCAAATATCTGGTTCAAGCCGTTTGAAGCGGCGTTTAATAGGGCAGAAGATAAAGATGCAAAGATGAGATCCGCTGCCAGTTCGATTCCATTTAGAGAATAAGCGACTTCAAACCGGGGGAATGCTCCATAAGCGACGATCGCCCCGCTCAGCACTCCCAGGGGGGGCGCAAGGAGGGTAAACGGCCTCGTAAATTCAAAGTAGCGTAATAAAGTGGCAAAGGGATGGAAAGTGAATGCTTCCTGCCCCGTCTTTTTCATCGTTAAAAAAATCTCTAAGAGCCTTCTTCTCTTTTTTTCTGATATCTTCCATCACCCTTTTTTCAAAAAGGCGATGGGCGTTAATGCCATGCACTTCTTCTTTCTGATCGATATCATCGTCTCTCAGCTGATACAAGAAACCAAATCGCTCCGCCCAACAGACAAGTTTTTTTCTTAATCCGCTGTCAACCTGCCGATAATGGCAAGCCATCAGAACAGCCGCTTCAAACAGAACCCCTGTCTTTTGATGATAAATCCCCCGCACATCTGAAAGTGTGAGCTTTTCAGGTGGGAGGGTGAGATCAAGACACTGCCCTGAGCTCATCTGGTCCGGTCCAATAGCTTTGCCCAAAATAGAGATGAACTTTTCTTTCAATCCCCCGTCTATTGAAAGCTTCGCAATCCATTCCATCGAAAATCCGACGAGCGAAAATGCCGCAAGAATCGCCTTCATCTCTCCATATTTCTGATGAAGGGGGGGACGATTTCTTCTTCTATGCGCATTATCCATACACGGGAGATCGTCAAGAATCAGCGCGGCATTGTGAATGATCTCCAGGGGGAGAGAAAGAGGAATGGTTTTAAGAAATTCCTTCTCATTTTTTTCAGGAGCTAAATCGTATGTCAATGCAAGCATCAGAAGAGGTCTAAATCTTTGTCCCCCAAAAAGGGCATCTTCTATCAACGGTTTTAATGGGGACTGAATGCCTGAAGTCAGAGTTCGAAGCCCTTCATCAATCGCCTCTTTACACAACAACAAATTAAAACCCATTCTTTCGCTCTAGCACAGCGCTTGATGGGATTCAATGGAAGAGTC
>CAYMPL010000016.1:19741-28621 GCA_964392415.1 uncultured bacterium
TTGACATTCTTTTGAATTTATCATTTCATAACCCTCAAGGAAAAAATTGAAAAGGTATCGTCTTCTTATCATCATTATTGTTCTCATCGGTATCGGTGGCTTTCTCGCATTGTCTGAGCGATCTCCGAAAAGCCCCAGACTGATCTTACTCGGTTTAGATGGCGCAGATTGGGAAATTATCAACACCTTTATCTCTGAAGGAAAACTCCCGACATTCAAAAAGCTCAAAGAGGAAGGGACATGGGGATATCTGCAGTCGCTTGAGCCATCGCTCTCCCCCATGCTTTGGACAACGATTGCCACCGGGAAAAGTCCGGATGAACATGGCATTGTCGATTTCCTCGTCTGGGATGAAGAAAAAAAGGAGAGACTCCCCGTCACAACGCGCCATCGCAAAGCCCCTGCTATCTGGAACATCTTCACACATCATGGAATAAAGAGCGGTGTATTTAACTGGCTTGTCACCTGGCCCGCGGAAAAAATTCAGGGTGTATTGCTCTCTGATCGCTTGGGATATCATATTTTTCCACGTGTTATTGGATCCCGGCTGGGTCTTGAGCAGGTCAGTTTTCCAAGAGACTATGCTGAAAAAAAGAAGAAACTCTTTTTTTCCCCTGAAAAAATAAGCTATAGGGAAACAAAAGAATTTATCCACATCTCTGAAGATGAATTTAAGGAACAGTTCAAAGTAGGCGAATATGACGTTCAGAATCCCGATCTCAATATCAGGCTCGCATTGGCCACATTTAAAACGTTTAAAAATTTCGCGCTCGATTATTGGAAAAAAGAGTCTCCTCCTTTTATGTCCCTTTATTTCGATATTCCAGATACCCTCATGCACACCTTTATGGAATACGCCCCGCCGAAATTGGAACGTGTTTCAAATGAAAAATTTGAAAAATACAAATATGCTGTGGAAGCGACCCACAGAAAAATTGACGATCTTCTCGCAGAGATTTTAGATGAAATAGATTCCGAAACGCATTTAATGATTGTCTCGGATCACGGTTTTAAGTGGGGGGGGGAGCGCCCTGCTGTTCCGGCGATGATCGGAAAAAATGCTGAAGTCGAGTGGCATGATGACGAAGGGATCATCCTTTTTTATGGAAAACAGTTTCAAAATGGAAAGCAAATCGTTGCCACTGATCTCTATGATATTGTCCCAACGATTCTTTCTTTCTTTCATCTCCCCCTTGCAGAAGATTTTCAAGGGACTATCATTTCTTCCGCGTTCAAACCTGAATTTTTTAATCCTGCCAGCATCCGCTATGTGGCCTCCTATAAGGATATCCCCTTTGGGGTAGCTTCCGAAGAGCTGGCACAACTCAAACGGGACAAGACGATCGACAACGCAACGAAGGAAAAACTTGCATCGCTCGGCTACATCGATCTTAAAGAAGAAAAAAATGAGAAGGAGATCTATCAAACACGAAATCCGTTCTTAGAAGCAATCCAGGTCCACAAGGCTGGACGCATCGACGACGCACTCAAGCTCTATTTAAAAATTCTAAAAAATAATCCCAAAACAGATAAGGCGAGCTCCATCCACAATGCTCTTGCCCTGATTTATCGCGATAAAGGAAATTATGAAAAGGCTAAAAAGCATATTGAGGAAGGGGTTCGGTCGGATGATGGAAGCGATGTCATTAATATTCTCATTAATCTGGGGAACATTGAAAAACACTTTAAATTTTACGATCGGGCCCGCGAAGCCTATACAAAAGCGATGCGAAAAGATCCTGAAAACGGCTTAAGCTATTATGCCCTTGGCCTTCTTTACAGTGAACAAAAACAGTGGCCATTGGCAGAAAAGAACTTTCGTAAAGCCCTGGAACGGCGGCTGGTTATGGCCGCGCTCTCTCTTCATCTCATTACCGCCCTGGAAAAACAAAAAAAACTGGATGAAGCAAATCGCCTGCGTGAAAAGTTTGCCACCCATCCCAATCTCGATGAGAGATTTAAATTTTTTATTGGTGAAAGTGAAAAATTGATCTCGGAAAATCGCCTGCGCGAAGCCCAGGAAGCTCTTTTTTCAGCCCTTCGAATTCAACCCAAAAACATGGTCCTATACAATGACATTGGTGGCACTTTTTTGAAACTCAATGAAAAGGAAAAAGCCATCTCCTATTTCAAGCGCGCGCTTGAGCTCGATCCTGGATATGCTATCAGTCACCTGAACCTTGCCTCCGCCTATCTTTCAATGAACCAATTTCAGAAAGCCAAGGAATCGATTCAGACGGCGATGAAAATCGAGCCAAAAAACAAACACGCTTTTTTTCTCCTGGGTGTCACCCAAATGTCGCTGCGCGAAAACCGCCTCGCTCAATTCAACTTGGAAAAGGCCTTAAAACTCGATCCGGGGTTCAAGGTGGCAGAAGAAAAACTCAAGGAATTGAAAAAAATAAGGAATTAATAATGTCATCCTGAGCCGAAGGCGAAGGATCTCGTCAGAGATTCCTCACGCTTCGCCACAAGTGGCTTCGCGTTCGGAATGACATTTTCTCGCCTGAGAAATCTCTGCAACCTTTCTCAGTCTGAGCTCGCGGTTGAAATAAGGCTTTGAAAGCAACTTCATGACTTTTAATTTTGATTCGTAAACATAATAAGAAAAATTCTTCTCTGCCAGATAGACGGTATCCGCAGGCTGCACAATCAGGCTCACCTCAATATTCGGGGCAACTCCGATTGGAATTCCATTCTTTTTACATGCCTCGTACAAATGTGTAAAAACGACTTCCATATCTTCATAGCGTGGGGAGGGATAATTTTCCATATCAGAGCCAATCGTCGGCCTGAAAATACAGACCGTTGGAAAAGCCCCAGCCCCGGTAATGTAGTCGATCGCTTTCAACGTATCTTCAATCGGCTCCACCCCTGCGATGATCTCTCCGGATACTTTCCCTTTCCCCATTTTTTTAGAGGTATATTCGAGCGCGCGAAAGAAAGTCTCCTGCCCCAAGGTGTGATGTTTGCCTGGTAAATATTTCGCGAAATATTCGGGGTTGTGAAATTCATAGCAGAACGAAAAGTGATCGGCGCCGAGATCGATCAACCAATCGTATTTCCAAAGCTTCTTTTCCGGGATCATCTGCACGCCGACAAGCGCGCCAACCCTTTCTTTCACCGCTTTCACATACGGCGCTGCCTGATCGAGTCCATTTTCCGGCTGATAACCGCTGTTAAAGTGGACAAATGTCATGCCCGACTCTTTTTTTGCCGCTTTTGCTGTCTCAACGACATCTTCCAAATCTTTTTTTGCCTCTTCGTTAACACCGACATTGAGCCCCGTCGTGCAAAACCTGCAGTTTTGGGCCGGCGACATTCTCCAGTAGGAACAAGAATTAAGAATATAGATCCCGAGATACGTTCCCTGAAGCACGCCGACATGGCTCATCAGCGTCCCTTTGGAGGTTTTTTGCGTATACCACCGCGGCTGCGGGGGTAAGACAATGCGATATTCGTGATTTTCAATCTCATGACGAACATAATAGCTTTGACCCCTTTTGAATAAGAGATACGGGGACTCTTTAACAAACGCTTCAACCAGAGGAACATTGAGCCAATTATCTTTGAGGGGGCCAGGAATAATCATCTCCAAGCCGCTTCCCAATCCGGCTCGCGTGCGCGAAACCAGACGCGCGTCATTCTCGAGATCACAGGAGGGGTCGATCCGCACCCCTCTGCAAAAGAGATCAATTTGAAGTTCGGCGGTATTGAGATATGCCATTTATTTATTCTACCAGACACTACATTTATAAATAGATTTTCTGTCAAGGAGAATGTTAGACTCAATCCGTTTTTAATGGAGCAGACCAAACACATTCTGGCCTACGCGCTTCTTTTTTTACTCCCCCTTTTTATTATTCCTATTGATCTCAATTTTAAAGAGATTCTCCCCATTTATATCCCCGCAAAATATTTTTTGTGGGGAATCGTCGTCTCTCTGATGCTCTTTTTCTCTCTCTCCGAAGGAAAGATGCCTATCTGGAATCAGGCATCCTCTTTTTTGGCCGCCTTTTGGGTGTGGCTTGCCTGCTCTTTCCTATGGAGCATGAACAGACATCAAACATTGGAACATTTCACACAATGGAGTCTTATCTGTGTCTCGATTTTTCTCTTTATCCCATTATTTCGGAAACGAATCGATGTCAGCATTCTTTGCTGCCTCCTCTCAGTCATTGTTGGAATCCTGATTAGTTTTTCTGAAAAATACTTGAGCCTGATTCATCTGTCGCCCTACGTTCTGGCCGTCTCTTTCTCATCGACTTTTGCAAACGCTAAATTCATCGCCCATTACAGCATTATTATTCTTCCGCTCGTTATCTACCTCCTGATCGTCAGTGAATCTAAAATCATAAAATGGCTGATAGCCTCTTCGCTTATTCTCATCTTCTCTCATGTGTATTTGATCAACCTCTCTTCAAAATGTTTTTTTCTGGGGCTCGCATTTAATATTTATCTGATGGCCTTAATCTTCATACGCCAGAGAAAGCCAGTTTACTTTAGAAAAATCTTAATTATTTCCCTGGGCATTTTTTTTATGAGCGCGGGCTTTGGTGTCTATCATACTGCGCGACATCTCAGTCCTGAGCGGCTCGATTCTACAATGCAGCAGCGCTGGATTATCTGGAAAAATACCCTGCGCATGATCGCGGATCATCCCCTCTTGGGAACAGGACATGGAACATTTCCTCTTGTTTACCTAAAATACGAAAGCCCCGCGGACCGGGAACTTTTCCCAAAGGACGGCCCCCATGGACGGGGATGGCCTCTCTTTACGCGCCAGACACACAGCGATCTTCTGCAGATGGCCCAGGAAACCGGTTTAATTGGCATTACCCTTTTTCTTCTGTTTCTCTTTTCTACCTTAAAGAGCCTGATCCACGGCTGTAAAACAGAAGAAGATCCAAACAGGCGGAAATTATGTGTGGCGCTCATTTTTGCCATCTCTAATTTTTTTATCACTGCTCTCTTCTATTTTCCGTTTCAGGAACCGATGTCATCTCTTCTTTTTTCATTTCTTGTTTCACTCTCAATGGCACAAGTCATTCCGAGCACGCAGTGCGAGGAATCTCGAAGAAGATTCCTCGGGCTTCGCCCTCGGAATGACACTTTGGGCTTCGCATTCGGAACGATAGTTTTTCAGAGAATTGCCTGCCTCATCCTTATCCCTTTCTTCATTTACACCTCTCTTCGTTTTTTTATGTCCGAATGGCACTGGACCTGGGCTAATTTTAAAGCTAAGTCCTCATCAGAAATAGAAAATGAACTTAAAAAAACTTTTTTTTGGAATGCCAAAGATTGGGAAAAACTTTGGGGAACCGGGCTCTATCACAGCCGGCAAAAGAATTACAAAAAAGCCAAACACTTCTATGAAGAAACGCAGATACTCAGCCCTTACAGCGTAAAGATCCATTACAATCTGGGGGTCACACACCACCAGCTTGGCAACCGTGAAGAATCGTTACGCTACTTTGATAAAACATTGGAGATTGCCCCTGACTATTCACTCCCTTATTATCATCTTGCTGTCTCTGCTTACTACAATAAAAAATATGAAAAAGCCCTAAAGCTTTTTAAAAAATCTCAAACCCCTGCAAACCTTTTCATCGATAAAGCCTATGGTTTTGCAGCCCTCTGTCATATGCGCCTGAAAGAACCTTTGACGGCAAAAAAAGAGCTGATTGAAGCCCTATTTATCAATCCTCTACAACCTTTATACCACCGTTTGTTTCGCATGCTGGATTCGCAAAAAATAGTATTCTCAAACGACAATCAACCGGGGCGCTCATTCTCCGAGGCTTTTAAACTCCTCTCCCACCCGGATCAGAAAATGCGAAGCGAAGCAACGGTATATTTTTTAAGCCTTCCCCCGAAAGCGTTACACCCTCTTTTAAAACTCTACGACTTGGCATATGAAGAAGAACTCCATATTAGGCTTTTTTATATCCTTTCAGAAAAGCTCCCCCATCTGATGGTCGGTCGGGCGCTGACCATTTTAAATAGCCAAAAAGAAGACTCCGAGCAGCTCAAGGTTTTAAGCCTGATGCTTGTCTCGAAGTCAAGCCCCCGCCATTTAAATAGGTACTATACCTTTAGCCTGGACAACAAAAACTTGTGGAAAAAAGAACAGGCTGAATTCGATGTTCTTCAGAAGTTTTACGCAAAAAAATAATTGCGCCTGATTTAAGAATGTGCAACGTTAAATTGCCTGACTTTTTTTTCAGAAAAAAAGATTTGGCGAGGTAGCGGAGGTATAGAAAATGTTAAGAAAAATCGTTTTCTTTTTTGGTTTTTCAATTATTTGTTTCCAAGCCATGGCCGATTCAACGATGACCGTCCGGCTCAATTCTCCTTTCTATAATATGATGGTTGAGATTTCAGAAGAAAAACTGGAAGTTTTTGAATCATCGCTGAATAAAAGAGATCGAAAATTCGCAAAGTTTATCCGGGCTCTTCAAAAATTAAGAGATTACGATAGAGGGAGCCTCGGTCCGCTCGCATCAGACAAATATTTCAAAATTGATCTTAAATCATATGAAATTATGGAAACCCTGCCTTCCGAAACAGAAAAATCTTATCTCTCCAGAGAAAAACACCGGTTTTATTCTTTCATTGTGGGATTGGGCGTCGATTCTTATGTCATCTATTCGGATACAGCCCTCGATACAGTTTCTGTCGTTCAGACCCTTTATGAAGGAAATATAACTGAAATTAAAGACGACGTTTCTCATCTGGCTGATGAATGGATTTCGGCATTAAAAAGCACGCGGTCGATCGGCGCTTCAGTCATATCTTTAAGCCCAACAGGGGTTATTCAGGGGGTGTGGAATTTGGGAACCAGCGTCGTCACCGGTACACTCGATACTGCTTTTTGGATTTTGTCTACGCCGCTGCGCGGAATCCGGTTTCTGTTTAGGCCAGATAGACAACCTCAAGATCTTCAAGAGAAATTATTGGCGTGGATCATTGGAAGGGAAGAAAAAGGGGAGAGGAAGTCATATCAAGTTCAGATGACTATTGGAAAAATAAATAGTTCAGGGACCCTTTCTTTTGTAAAGGATCAAAACGGCAATTTAGGCGCACATTTAATGCTCGATGGAAGAGAGATTAAAAATTTCCAGTGGTTTGGCGCTTATCTTGAAGAACTTTCCGAGGACAATCTCTTTTTCGCGCAATATGAAGAGAATGGGGCCGCCTTTGGATGGGTTGGCCAATGTCTCATGACAGAGGGGAAAAAAGAGCCCAAAATCGAGGGGAAGATTTTAGATCGCCGTCTCCCCCTCCCTGATCCAACAGATGATGACCCTTTCCTGCAATGGCGGGTGAGAATCAGAGTTTCTTATCCCCGATTGATGGAAAATCGGGGCATTGGATCATTCGTGATCAACTAGTCCACCATCCCCGCCATCCCCTTCTCCCTCATCAAAACGTTGCTCCTGATTCCGCCGCTTCATGGGGGCTGCCACCTCCCAGTCAAAGGTTGCATTCGATTCACTCGCATCGACAGAATCAAAAACAATAAAGAATGTTGGATGTTTTTCAACCATCAACGCGCCTTTCACAAAGGCAAGCCGATCCATCCCATTCGAAAGTGTGGGGGTTACCTGAACTTTATATCGCGGTGGTTTCTTTTCATTGATATCCATTAATGAAAGAAAATCACCACTAAATTTAATGACAGAAGTCCCCTTATTGAGCTGCCCAGATCCGCGCGCGCGAATCATAGGTTCCGATGACGTATCAACATACCTCCGATGGGTTCGGTTGAGCTCATCTGTAAATGTGAGCGCGAGCTGGCCATCTTCAAATGCCAGATGGTCCTGTAAATATTCCATATTTTTGGAAACTTGATAGAGCCGATCGAGATCTTTGTAAGTCAGTGTTGTTTTTGAGAGTGAATGAAGGGCATCCATCTTCTCCGGCTCTGAGACCAAATCTGTCAGTCTCCGGATCCCCTCTTTGTTCTTCATCATGCTGGTCAGCATATTGCTCTCTTCTTCATCCATCGAAAGCAGCGTCAGAGCACCGGTACAGACGTTGGTTCCACCGTCATCATCGGCGCACAGTTTTAGGTTCACACTGTCATAATAAATTCCATTCCGGCTTTCGGACGGGTCATTGGCGGGCAATCGCAGCGTCACCCCATTCGGAATATCAATAATCCCGGCATCCTGAGGCGCAAACACAAGATCTCCATCCTTCGTCGTATCGATTGTCCCCCCGCGTCTAAATGTAATAATTCCAGGACCTACCCCACCAGAACCAGAGAGTACATCATCAGGCCCGAGTTCAAATTGACCAACGCCATCGAATCTCAGGCTTGTTCCTGAAATTTCATTGGCGCCAATTGAAAGAGCCCGGACAATGGCAGCATCATCCAGATTAATCGCGGTCCCTATGGTAGCGCCAGTCCCCGTCGTGTTGAAAATGAGCGCAATCGCAACATCCCCTGTGGTTGTATTGTCAATATCTACCCGATAATCGTTTGTTGCGTCTGAAAGATTTAAATCCAAATCGGCGCTGTCAATATTGATCAGCTGTCCTACATCGTAGGTTGCATCGAGTGATTCACCACCGCCCCCTGCATGTGAGTGAAGGGTTGATGCTCCACCATCGGTCAAATCGTTCAAGTTTGTTCCTGTAACATCGGTACTTGCGACAGATCCTCCAATGAAAAATTGCCCAGCCACAGTTAAAGTAGATCCAGCAGCTGCAAAAATGGAGCCTGTCCCTGTGGTCGCCCCCAATACGGTTAAGCCAGACCCGTCGGCAATAATAAGCGCTGTCCCCGCATCAAATGTCAGTTCCCCTGATGTGAAATCATCATTCGCATCCGATCGCAAGAAACTTCCGCTGTCGACCGCATCGAGCGTATCA
>CAYMPL010000016.1:28721-30511 GCA_964392415.1 uncultured bacterium
AGAGCGTTCCCCCATTTGCAATCACAAGCCCTGTCCCCGCATCAAATGTCAGCTCCCCTGCTGTGAAATTATCACTGGTATCCGATCGCAAAAAAGAGAGGCTGTCGATGTCATCCAGCGTATCCGCGTTTGTTGCTGCGCCAGCGGCGTGTGTATGTAGAGAGCTTTGTCCCCCTCCCGTCAGCGCGTTAAGATTTGCAGTCGTAACATTCGCTGAAATACCATCCAAAATATTCAGCTCAGCCGCAGTCGCTGTTAAATCTTTAAGAACGACATTCCGATCTGAAGGAACAATCTGATCGAGTATATTCTCTAAGTCCCTATTTTGGTTTCCTGAAAAAACATCCTTGGCAGGAATTCTTGCCGCATAAAGTTTTAGGGAGAAAAAGAGGATAAATGTTATGAATACTGGGACAGATATTTTGCGAGATATCTGCCACATATTTAAAATATAAAGAAAAATCTTCTTCATTAAAATTTCACTTCAATCTGAGATAAAAACTCATTATTGCCCACATCTGCCGGCGTTCCCCCTGTCTCGTCGATGTTCCAGTGAAACTCATTTCTCAGCAGCACATATTTATGAATTTGAATATTAAAACCGAAACTATGGGTCAGCCGGTCCCAAAGAAGCGGATTGCCTGAAACATTTGCAACTTCTCCCACATCAACATTCAAGTAATTGATGCGATAAAGCAGCCGTGCGCCGTTTAAAAATTCCCGCTGAACTGTTGTCAAATAAAGGGAGGGTTCAGCATAAAATCCATTGCGTGATATCGTTCCGTTTCTTGCCCTGATAAATTGAGAAAAAAGATCAACATGAGGAAATTTAAAACTGAGGTTGCAGCCAACCAGATGATGCGTTCTCTTGCCGCTGTTATAACCGTTGATGGCATCCCGCAGGAACTCCATGTCGGTGGGCGCAAGATGATCATTATAATAGAATCCAAAGACATTGAACCGGAAGTCACCTTTTAAAAGATGCCTGATTCCAATTCCTATTCCATAGTCCTTTTCTCCATTAAGATCGATATTGATGTTTGAGGTATCGCGATCATCGTGAAGGATCGGATAAATCTGGTTTCTTGTAATTTCATCGTGGCGAAGATTGAGACCATTTGTGTAAGAACCCCGCCAGTAGAACGTTGTTTTTTCCTTATAAGAATGATTCCCGCCAATGGTAATACCAACATCCTCATCTTTCCAGAAAGCTGTTCCGTTGACAGGAAAAACCTCTGTCAATCTTTTATCATCACCTGCTGCATCATTCTCCGCGCTAAATTCAGGACTGATAAACCGATCATCCAACCCTGCTTTGATAAATAGCTGGGGAAGCGGAAAAAACGTAACATGCGCCTCCCGGAAAAAAGTATCATCGAGTTCACTTCGGTTTACAAACGCCTCAAGCTCTGAATAAAAATAAATTTTATCTTTGAAATTAAATTGTGGAATCAACGTTAATTTATTAACGCTAAAACGGTTCTTCTGCCGATTCGTATGAAGAATACCCCCCTTTTGGAGCGAAAAGGCATCATCCCCCTGATGCGCTAAAAATTCGCTCTCAAACTCCGCTCCGAGCGTAAGCCACTCGAATTTAAGCTGCAGCAATCCCTCTTCTTTTTTTGTTTCAGGAAAATAAATAGGCTGGGAGAAGCAAATTTCGGGGCAAACAATGATCCAACACAAAAGGAGAATCTTTTTGGTCATTTATTCAATAATGACGGTATCACCCGGTTGAAGATAAAATGTTATTAAAATGTCTAATCCCCCTCCATCCTTTTCTGTAAATG
>CAYMPL010000017.1:0-29638 GCA_964392415.1 uncultured bacterium
CTCGTCGACATCGACTTTCAGATGAGGAACGGCCTGCGCCCCATCGACCAAAACGAGAGCCCCCACCGCGTGCGCACGCTGAGTCAGCTCTTTTACGGGATTAATGGTCCCCAAAACATTCGACACATGCGTAAAGGCGAAAATCTTTGTTCTTTCTGTTAAAAGCTCATCGAGGTTTGAAAGATCGAGAAGCCCCTCTTCCGTAATCGATATGAATTTAAGAACAGCCCCTTTTTCATTCGCGATAATCTGCCACGGCACCAGATTTGAATGATGCTCCATCTCCGTCAACAAGATTTCATCCCCTTCTTTGAGATTCTTTCGCCCCCATGACTGGGCAACCAGATTAATCGACTCTGTGGCGTTGCGCGTAAACACAATAGAACGTTCATCTTTGGCGCCGATAAACGCCGCAACGACCTTGCGCGTTCGCTCATATGCCTCTGTCGCTTCCTCTGAAAGATAATAGATCCCCCGATAGATATTGGCATTGAGCGTCCGATAGTAATGATCGAGAGCTTCGATCACCTCTTTTGGCTTTTGGCTTGTCGCCGCTGAGTCGAAATAAATCAGCGTCTTCCCCCTGATTTTTTGTTCCAGTATTGGAAAATCTTGTCGAATTTTTTTTATATCCATAACACTCACCTTCAGTCTTTAAACTCTATTTTAATATCGTCCCCTTCAATTTTTACTTCATACATTTCCAGTGGGGTCACCGCCGGCATCGACAGCGCTGCCCCTGTTCGCAAATCAAATGTCGCGCCATGATGGGGGCACTCTAAGATCGTCCCCTCAAGTCTCCCTTCCTCTAGCGGCAAATCCATATGGCTGCAGGCATTGAGGTAGGCGTAAAATTCGCCGTTCACATAGGTAATCGCAACCTGTCGTCCCTCCACGGAAAATGCCCGCGTGCTCCCCTCCTGAATATCTTTCTTCTTTGCTATCACAACCCACCGGGACATGGCTCTTTATCTCCCTTCTAATTTAAGCTGCACAATCTGGTGCAATCTTTTCTGAATTTCAGAACTTGGAATTCGCGAAAAAACCTGTTCAAAAAATCCCTCGACAACCATTTGAACCGCATCTTCGTGAGAAAGCCCTCTCGATTCCAGATAAAAGGTTTCTTCAGGGTCAACCGTCCCCACCGTCGCAGAATGTGTGCATCGCACATCATCCGCCAGAATTTCTAATTTTGGGATCGAACGCGCCTTCGCATTTTGGCTGAGCAGGAGATTCTTATTTGCCTGATAGGCATCGGACCGCTGGGCATTTTTGGGAATACGGATAATCCCCTGATACGATGACTGAGCCGAATCTTTTAAGGCTGCTTTGTAGAGAAGATCGCTCGTCGTCTGAGACGATTCGTGATCCTGTGTCGTATGCGTATCAAAATGCTGCCTGCCGTGTCCGAAATAAACACCCAATAAATTCGCTTCCGAACCGGCCCCCTCTAAAATGGTATGGACATTCGCCCTTGATAATTGACTCCCAAGCCCCACATTCACGCTTGAAAATTTTGCTCCCCGCTCAAGCCGCGCCACCTGAAGTTCAAAATGGGTAACATTCTCCCCCCACCGCTGAATATTGACGTATTGGCAGCGGGCATCTTCTTTAAGATAAAGGTAGCGACAGGCGTCTGAAAATTGCCGGGACGAAGCGGCAGGGGATGCCATCTCATCCACAAGAACCAGTTCCGCGCCGGTATCGACCAAAGCCACCGTAAAGGGGAAAACGACGGCATTGGGCTCAACCATCGTTGTCAGGTGATAAATCGGAAGACGAACCGTTACTCCGCGAGGGACATAAACAAAAAGCCCTCCCTGCCAAAAGGCCTGATGCAGCGTTTCAAACTTTGACTGGGAAGCCTTCTTCACATCCTTGAGGAGGGGTTCAACCATCTGGGGATGACTTTTAAGCGCCGTCTTGAGATCTGAAACAATGATCCCCTCTTTCTTAAGTTCTTTGGGCGTAGTTGTTTTTACAGCCTTCTCAAATTCAACATTAAAATCGGCATGTTGGAAACCGCTGAGATCTGTGTATTTCCATTCTTCATCTTTTACCGTCGGATAGGGGAGATCTTCAAAGGATTTCCAGGCAGAAATCCTCTGATCGAGGAGCCAGGCTGGCTCAGCTTGAGCCAAAGAAATTTGTTTATAGACTTCCGGCGTGAGTTTCACGGCACACCTCACTTATCCAACTGAGCCTTCCATCTCTAATTGGATCAGGCGGTTAAGCTCCACCGCGTATTCGAGTGGAAGCTCTTTTGTAAATGGTTCAATAAAACCATTGATGATCATGGTCATGGCATCATTCGGTGAGAGCCCCCGCGAGGTCAAATAGAAAAGCTGTTCTTCCCCAACCTTGCTGACCGTAGCCTCATGCCCGACAGTCACGTTTTCTTCATCAATTTCCATCGTCGGATAGGTGTCAGATCGTGAATGTTCATCCAGCAGCAGCGCATCACAGCGGACATTCGATTTTACGCCATGAGCCCCTTTGTAGACTTTGAGCAGTCCGCGGTAGGTGGAACGCCCGCCGTCTTTTGAAATCGACTTTGACGTAATGAGAGAAGTGGTATTCGGCGCGACATGAATAATTTTGGCCCCGGCGTCCTGGTGCTGGTTTGCCCCTGAAAATGCAATCGAGAGGACCTCCCCGTGCGCCCGTTCACCCACCAGATAGACACTGGGAAATTTCATGGTGAGCTTAGAGCCCAAATTACCATCAATCCATTCGACACACGCATCTTCCTTTGCGATGGCTCTCTTCGTTACCAGGTTATAGACATTTTTCGACCAGTTTTGAATCGTCGTGTAGCGGATCTTTGCCCCTTTTTCCGCAATCAGTTCCACAACGGCAGAATGAAGAGAGTCACTTGAATAGGAAGGCGCGGTGCATCCTTCAATATAATGAATGTAGCTCCCTTCATCGGCAATAATGAGCGTTCTTTCAAATTGACCCATATTCTCCGCGTTAATTCTGAAATAAGCCTGGACAGGGATTTTCACATGAATCCCTTTGGGAACATAAATAAAACTCCCCCCCGACCAAACCGCGGAATTAAGCGCAGCAAATTTGTTGTCCATCGGTGGAATGATCGTCCCAAAATGTTTCCGCACCATCTCAGGATAATCCCTCAAGCCGGAATCCATATCGAGGAAAACAACCCCCTGGGCTTCCAGGTCTTTACGAATAGAATGATAGACGACCTCTGATTCATACTGGGCTGACACCCCAGCCAAAAATTTTCGCTCCGCTTCCGGAATTCCTAGTTTGTCAAATGTGTCTTTGATATCCTTCGGAACATCCTTCCAGTCTGTGCTCTGTTTTTCGTCGGGACGGATGTAGTAAAAGATATTATTAAAATCGATGTCATTGAGCAGCTTTGTGTCGCCCCAGTTGGGCATCGGTTTTGCTAAAAAAATCTCCAGCGCCCTTAAGCGAAAATCGAGCATCCATTGAGGTTCATTTTTGAACCGGGAGATCTCTGTCACTACCTCACGATTCAGTCCGCGCTTCGCTTTGAAAACATAATGCTCCGGTTTTCGGAAACCGTACTTCTCGTCATATTGGGTTCCGATATCTTTAATCGCGGCATTTTTTGGATTTCCCATTTTATCTCACCCCCCCCTGGTTATGGAGACTCAGCCATTCATACCCTTTTTTCTCAAGCTCAAGCGCAAGCTGAGGCCCGCCAGATTCAACAATCTTGCCATCCATCAGGACATGAACAAAATCGGGTTTCACATAATTCAAAAGCCTCTGATAGTGCGTAATCACAAGCATCGATCGCTCAGGACCCCGTAAGCGGTTGATTCCGCCGGCCACAATCGTTAAAGCATCAATATCCAGCCCAGAGTCTGTTTCATCGAGCACCGCTAGTTCGGGCTCGAGAAGCGCCATCTGGAGAATTTCAAGCCGTTTTTTTTCTCCCCCTGAAAATCCATCGTTCACATAACGCCCAATGATGGTGTCTGGCATCTGCAAAAACTTCATCTTCTCTTTCAACATCTGGCGAAACTCTTTAATCGGCACATCAGCCCCGCGAACCGCTTTCATCGAGGCTCTGAGAAAATTACCGATACTCACTCCAGGAATCGACATGGGATATTGAAATGCCAAAAACAGACGCCGTATTGCCCGCTCGTGGGGTTTCAACGAAACGATGCTTTCCCCTTTAAAAAGGATTTCCCCTTCCGTTACTTCATATTTCGGATGCCCCATCAGTGTATACGCAAGCGTTGTCTTTCCAGAACCGTTTCTCCCCATCAGCGCATGAACCTTTCCCGCATAGACGGTGAGATCGAGTCCTTTCAAAATTTCTTTCCCTTCAATCCTGACATGAAGGTTTTTTATTTCAAATAATGGTTTCATAAAATTCTCCATCCATTCTTTACTTTTACTTAAATCCTTACCTTTTTGTCAAGTTTCATCTGCTCCGCTTTCCTTGCGACTAATGCGAGAAGCATCTCCTTCGTCTTTTCTTCCCCTCCTAATAAACCGGCAAGTGAAATTTCCTCGAGGATCATATCCATATATTTATAAATGACCCCCCACATCGATCGGATGGAACAGTCTGACTGGTGAACACAACACTCCTTCTTTCCCGTATGTTCCGAACAAAAATTCTCCGCAAACATGACCCCCCCGAGCGCCCTCATCACCTCCGAAAGATTGATCGCCTGAGCAGGACGCGCCAGCTGATATCCCCCATGCACCCCCCGTGTCGCCTCGAGGAGCCCATGTTTTTTGAGGTGCGCTGTAATCTTTGACACATACTGAATCGAAAGCCCCTCCCTCTTTGCAATTTCACTGATCGAGAGCCCCTTTTTCGCTCCTGCTATTTGCAAAAGACATCTCAGTCCATACTCTTCTAACGCTGTGATTTTCATAGCAAATTCCTCATCTCACCTATAGGATACAGAATCTTTACTAAAAAGTAAACATTATGATAGTTTACTGTAAGTTATTGAATTCTTGGCAGTTTTTAGCATATCTCACTATTTTAAACAAGGGTTTTTAAGAGCTTGCCTTCTCGTATTTTATTGAGTAAGAATAGCCGCTATGCAATCCGAATTGTCTGTGATTATTCCGACCTATAACGAATCTAAAAACATTCAAAAAACGGTGACTGATGTTGTGAGTTATCTTTCACAAAAGGGACTTCCTTCAGAAATCATCGTCGTCGACGATGGAAGTACCGACAATACGGTCATGCTGGTGAAACACCTTCAGAAACAAATCCCTCATTTAAAGCTCATCGAATCGCGACCCAATCGGGGGAAGGGATATGTGGTCAAACGCGGAATGCTCGAAGGAAAAGGAAAATACCTCCTCTTTATGGATGCGGATCAGGCGACGCACATCACGGAACTGGACAAATTTTTGCCAAAGATCGCCCTCGATTCCAACGAAGGGTACCACATTCTCATCGGATCGAGACGGCTTAAAAACACCAACGTCCAAATTGTGCAGCCAAGAATCAGACACTATATGGGTTGCTTTTACATGACGATAGCCAAAGCCATTCTACGTGTCCCACTGCTCGATTACAACTGTGGTTTTAAATTGTATCGCAGCGAGGCGGCAAAAAAAATATTTGAAAAACAACTCATGAGCGATTGGAGCTTTGATGCGGAGCTGATGCTTTTGGCTCGAAAATTCAACTTCCGAATCTCTGAAATTGCCGTCAATTGGAGACACGGAGAAAATTCCAAAGTAAGACCGATCAAAGACAGCATAAAAACATTCGCTGCCCTTCTTAAAATAAAGAGGAACGATTTAGCGGGGAAATACAGAATAAACCCAAGGCTAAACTTACAAACAAAGTCGTAAGAGAAATCGCCGCCCCCCATCTCAAGGATTGCGGCTGATATAAAAAAACGATTTTGTGTTCGCCCCGTTTTAAAGGAATCGCCTGAAAAAGATCGCCAGCCCGATAAATTTCAACCTCCCCGCCATCCACATAGGCGTGCCAGCCAGGATACCAGAGGGAGCTCAAAAATAACCATCCATCCCGATTTTCTTTTGAAACCATCTGGCGCCTGCCGTGACTATATTCAACGATCTTTAAGGGAACATAT
This sequence comes from uncultured bacterium, assembly GCA_964392415.1. Lineage (GTDB taxonomy): Bacteria > Bdellovibrionota > JACOXK01 > 2-02-FULL-40-11 > 2-02-FULL-40-11 > CAYJMQ01. Next base: position 6,084 of record CAYMPL010000017.1, read on the forward strand.
CGCCCGGTTTTTACAGTCGATAGATCCAGATTTACACTTTTCTGTTCCGGTAAAAAATGGACATTTTTCATAAAAAAAGCGCGCGGCAAAACCTGCTGATTGAGATAAAGATAATTTCCGGACTGGGTTTGGCCGATTAATGATAAATCTGAATGAATAATTTTTTCGGCGGAATAAACATATTTTACATTCGCGAGACTCAAACGGAAGAGGTTTTTTGAAAAGGTCTCTTCTTTTGTAAAAACAAATCCCAATGAATCATCACTGTTTCCCAGCTCTTTAAAATATTCAGAATATCTCTTGGTGATGAGCGGAGAATATGCCCCCACATAAGAGACGCCATAAAGCATGTTCGCGTTCGGCGGAATACCCAGTTTTTCGAGAGAACCAGCATCCTTTGCATAAAGATAAACACGAAAATAGTCGCTATCATGATGGAAGAGATTGAAGCCTTCCAGATCGGCTTTCTTCTGGAAAGAAGAAATGTTGCCTTTAAATCCAGTGCCATAAAAATGGAATATGAAGAGATCCAAAATGATAAATACAACCGCAAGATATTTTACAGCGGACGCCCGAAGCCTGTAGACGCCGCGAAAGAGAATTAAAAGAACAAAAAGAATCAGCCCTATCGAAAGAATATTGTAAGCATTAAAAGAAAAAGCCTCTTGTAATGCCTCATAATGGGTACCGACCTTATGATAATATTCTTCCAACGAAAGTGAATGATAGCCTTTTTGGTAGATAGTGCGACGAACATAGGCTCTCCCCATTTCCATCCAAAAATTTGGAAAGAGATGAATCACAAAACTTGAAACGCAAAAAATGACAAGCGATATCGAGAGAAGACCTCCAAAAATTTTTCGGACTGACCTGATAATAGTGGAATCCTCTTCTAATATCCTTAAAAACAATTCAAACCCGAACGCCGTGAGAACTGACAGAAAAAAAGAGGTAAAAATCGTAAACTTCCCCGGTGAGCGAAAAAAATATAAATGAAAGAATTTAACCATCTCCTGATAGAGGGGATTAAACTTCCCGAATGCAAAAAAAAGCGTGAGAAAGGCAAATCCAAGTGTCATTCTGAGCATGAAATGCGAGGAATCTCCGTCGGAGATCCTTCGGGCTGCGCCCTCAGGATGACACTTTGCGGGCTCAGCATGACACTTTGTCCCCTTCCTTCCTAAAAAAAGAAGGCAAAACAAAAAAACGGGAAATAATCCGACGTAGATCTTCCATCCTGAAATAGAAGAGGTGGCTCTTGGAAAAATCATCGAAAAGAGCGCAAGCGGTGAAAACGAACCGCTTAGAGAAAATTCAAGATTGGCATGCTGCGCTCGCAGCGTTTCACGCGTCAATTCGAGGGTGGGAAGGATTTGCGCCGCGGATAACCCAAAAGAAAAGCCGATCGATAACAGATAAAGAAAAAGGGATTTAAAAAGGGACGCAAACGATCTTTCATGTAAGTATTGCTTTATCAGCAGTATTAAAAAATAGAGTGAACTAAAAAAAATCGCATAACATGCAAATTGAATGGAACCTGCCGTCCATTGAAAAAAATAAAGGAGGGCCAAAAGAAGCAAAAAGAGCGTTTTGCGTTTTTTTAGATGCCGTTCAATCAGAAAAAGCGCCAATGGAAACCACGTCAGCACGCGAAGCGCCATCAGATTGTATTCGGCTCCGGCAAAAGCGCTCCCAAAGACCCATACCAAGGCTCCGATAAATCCTGAAACAAATGAACACTTTAAAAACCGTAAGAAAACAAACATGCAGAAGCCCGCGAGGAAAAAATGTAAAACAATACCGCCGTTATATGCCCACTCAAAGGGGAGCGCAAAAAAGAGAAGCAGATTGATCGGATAGATGGCGCCAACTTGTCCTTCGGCAAATAAGGGAAAGCCGCAATGATTAAAGTCACACCAGAGAGGGAGCCGAAACTGCTTTAACTGCTCGGCATAAAATTTGGCCCACGGATAGTGCTGAACCCCATAATCCCCCTCATTCCACGTCCCACCCAAAAAAATAAAATCCCTGAGAAAAATCAGGATAATGATTCCAAATAGGAAAGAAAAGAGCAGTAAGTGGGTTCGTCTCATATTTCTACTGCATATACCTGAATCGTATATCCTGTTCTCACCCTTGAATAGACCTCTTGCGACAGAAAGGGTACCGCTGTATTAATCACAGGCTCAACGGAATATATTTTTTTGGAATCACGATAGGGGCTAAACGTCTGAAGAAGTCTCGCCTGCTGGTCGATATTTAAGTAAAAATCACTGAAATCCTCTTCCCGTTTATGAATGACAACATACTGGATTCCCCTTTCTTTTAGTTCTTTCCATGACTTTTTAATAACAGGACGCGAGAACAAAAACGCCTCATTCATATCACCCTGAGAAACCAGATAAAATAAATGATAAGCCGTCTTTCTTTCAGAAAGACGGCTTATCAACTCAATCCGCCGTTTTTGAAGCGCCGAATCCGCTTCAGCCCATTTTTCTTCAAGCTGCTTGGAACTGTGAAGAAGCCTGGGAAGAAAAAAGGTGTGATCGAGAGCAATCGAAGCCTCTTTTGGAATATTCTTTTCAATCCATTCTTTCGCTTCTGTTCTGGTATCGCTCTGAAAAAGCATCCCATCGACATAGAGAGATTTTATCAGCGTCGGAAGCGCCACAAGGCCGGCCATCAGATAAAGCAGCGATGATTTCTTTAAAGGAGATCCTTCGCACTCCGCCACGCGTGGCTTCGTGCTCAGGAGATAGAGCCAAAAAATAAAATAAGCCGCGGATATGGCAAAAAAGGGGACGATCGGAAGCATATATCTTTCATGAGGCTGACTGACAAAAACGCAGAAGAGATAAAAAATCAAAGGAAAAGAGAATAAAACCGATCCCGCTCTTCCCAATTGAAAAATCACGATCAGAAATCCTGCGAGCGAACAAACGAGCAGGGGCTTTCCCATCCCCTCCGCAAGCGAGTATCTCAGATGATAAAAGAAGGGAAGTCTGTCTTCGGCGTCAAATTGTGTTGTCAGTTCCCCCGCAAATTCAGAAAATGAGACTATCGAAAAGGGATTGGTCAAAAAATAAGTGAAAATCATAACAACAGCCGCCGCATAAAGCTTTTTATCCAAAAAGAGGGCGCGGAAAGAAATTTTTTCTTCCTTTAAAACATGAGCCAAAAAGAGGGAGAGCGAAAGGAGCGCCGCATTATATTTGAAACCTGCGGCAATCCCGCCGAAAAAAGCGGACCAAAGATAATGAGAGAGTTTCGGATCTTTATAAAGTTCGTAAATTTTTCGGACTGTGAGCAGAATAAAAAAAACCATCGGAATGTCGTGATAGACATAATGAGAATGAATCACATGCAAAAAAGAGAACGCCAAAAAGAACGAACTCAATAGGGCAATCCCTTTCTCTTTAAAGAAAGAAACGGATAAAGAGTAAACAAGATAAATAGAAGCGGTCCCAAAAAGAACGCCAAAAATAAATCGCGAAAGCAGATAAAACGAGGTCGGATTTGCGATAAAAAGCTCCTGAAATTCGGAAATAGAACCAAAAAAACCAAAGAGACAACCGATGGCAAAATAAATTCCGTAAATAATAAAGAGCAAATATGAGAGAAGCGGCGGGAGTTTAAAATAGTGTGGATTAAAATCCCAACTCGCGTATGAAACCGCGTGATTGACCATCATCGGTTCGTCAGCATGATACACATCCGGCAGCCCGAACTCAATTCCGGCCAAACGGATCAAAAAACCGAATAAGAGAATCCAGAAAAGGGGGAGTCTGAACACATTCATCTGAAGACGCTCTATAGCACGCGAGGCTTATTTGACAAACGACAATTTAGACGATACGCCGAAACCATGCACATTCTGATCGACGCGAGAATGATTGGAGATCAGCCCCATGGCATCGCAACCCATCTTTTCCAACTGCTCAAGCAGTTGGAAAAAATAGATCGCACAAATCGCTATACACTGCTCGTTTGCCACCCTGCGCTCAAAAAACAACTGTCTTTTGAATGTCTTCAAACGAAATCCAGCTGGATTTCTCTCCGGGAACAGATTGAACTTCCCGGACTCATCAAAAAACTCAAACCCGATGTGTATCATTCCCCTTCTTTCATCATTCCATTCTATTGCCCGGTCCCCTTCATTTTGACCCTTCACGATTTGAATCACGTCAGATGCCATGAAATGAAACGGCTTCACACAACTCTCTATTATCAGACGGTCCTGAAACGAGCTGTTCAGAAGGCAAAAAAAATCATAACGGTTTCACAATTTTCTAAAAAGGAAGTCATGGCTTATTATAAAATCTCTGAAAACAAAATATCTGTCATTTATAACGGGGTCAGTTCAACATTTTCTCCTTTTGAAAACAAACAACAGATGGATGCGTGCCGAATAAAATATCGTCTACCAAAGCGTTTTATCCTCTGGATTGGAAACTCTAAAAAACACAAAAATCTCGAGAGAACGGTTCTGGCTTTTGAGCGATTAAAAACGGATGTTAAACTTGTGCTTGTGGGTGTGAACTATCAAACAACCCACCCTCAGATTCACTCTGTCGGGCATGTGGATGCCCAAGATCTGGTATGCCTCTATCAACTTTCGGCTTTTTTTGTTTATCCCTCCCTTTATGAGGGATTTGGACTCCCCGTCATGGAGGCTCTCGCTTGTGGAAAAAAAATCGTTGTGTCAGACCGCTCCCCCCTTTCTGAAATCGCGGGGACCGCGGCTATTCTGGTAGATCCTCTGGACATCGATGCCATCGCCAACGCGATGCAGCGTCTCTTAAGCGATCCCCAAACCTATCAGGCCGATCAGGAGGGAATCAGGCATTCCCAAAAATTCTCATGGGAAGAGGCGGCAAGAAAGACCCTTGAAGTCTATGAAAATTGCAATCGTTCATGACTGGCTGACCGGAATGCGCGGGGGCGAGAAAGTCCTTGAAGCGATGCTCGAACTATTTCCCGACGCTGATCTCTACACGCTTTTTCACGTAAAAGGCTCTGTTTCAAAAACCATCGAAAAACAGAAGATCACGACCTCTTTTCTCCAGAAATTTCCACTTCTCTCTTCTCATTATCGTTATTATCTCCCTCTTTTCCCAAAAGCCATCGAGGGGCTTAAAATCAAAAATTATGATCTTTTGATCTCGAGCTCTCATTGTGTCGCAAAGGGAATCACAAAAGAAGCAGGGATCCCGCACATTTGCTACTGCTATACCCCAATGCGTTATCTCTGGATCAAAACCGATGACTATTTTCAAAAAAAGAAAAACCCAATTTCACACATTGCTTTCTCGGGTATCTCCTCGCATCTCAAGACATGGGATCTGGCTTCAAATAAAAAGGTTGATCGGTTTATCGCTATTTCACATGCCGTATCCGAAAGAATCCAGCGTTATTATCAGAGAACCGCAGATATCATCTATCCACCGGTAGAGACAGATCAGTTTTTTATTTCTAAAGAAATAAAAAACGACTACCTGATCGTCTCAGCGCTCGTCCCCTATAAAAAAATAGATCTTGCCATTCATGCATTTAACAAGCTCGGTTATCCCCTGACCATCGTAGGACATGGACCGGAAGAAAACTATCTCCGTAAAATTGCAAAAAAGAACATTGTTTTTCTTGGCTGGCAATCGCAAGATCATCTCGCCAGGCTTTTTTCCCAGTGCAAAGCATTCATATTTTCCGGTGAAGAGGATTTTGGTATTGCCCCCGTTGAGGCGATGGCCTCCGGAAGACCTGTGATCGCCTATGCCAGGGGAGGAGCGCTCGAGACAGTCACGGAAGAAACCGGCATTTTATTTAAAGAACAGACTATGGATTCACTGATAGAGGCCATTTTCCTTTTTGAAAGGGAAAAACGACAGTTTCATCCAGAGAAAATCAGGGAGCGTGCATTAAGATTCGACAAGAAAATATTTAAGGAAGAATTGAGGGATTACATTGAAAAACATGTCTCTTGTTGATAACGTTAAGGTTGATATATGATTAAAAAACACCGGATCCTCTGGGCAAGACTCCTTTTTTTGGGCGATCTTTCTATTATTCTCGTTTCCTGGGTCTTTGCTTATTTTCTTCGTTTTTTTCTGACCCTCATTCCGGCCCCGAAAGGAATTTACAACTTCTCTTACCATATGTCGCTTTCGATTGTTATTTTAACGATTTGGGGTCTCTCGCTCCATTTTTCGGGTCTTTATAAGTTTCAACGACTTACCTCCCGATTACGGGCCTTTCGAAAAATTTTTAACGCCTCTGTCATCGCAACACTTTTATTTATCGCTTCCACTTACTTATTTCAGGAGTATCGCTTCTCAAGGGGCGTCATCGGTTATTTTTTTGTAATCAGCTTCTCGCTTCTTTGTCTCTTCCGGATTCTTTTTCAGGCATTGTTATCGTACTTTAGAATAAAAGGGCTCAACTTAAGACACATTGTCATCGTTGGAACCGGAGAACTTGCCAGGACAACGGCCAAAAAAATTGAAAACCGCACGGAAACAGGAATACGGATTGCCGGTTTTATTGCGATTCATAAGACATTAGGAGATACTCCTCTCTCCCCAAAAATCATCGGCGATCTTTTAATGCTCCCTTCCCTCATCAAGGACCTTCATCTCGACCAGGTCATCATTGCCCTCGACGCCAATGATTATCCCTCTCTCCATTCTGCCCTTTCCATCCTTAAAAACGAAACGGTCGATGTAAAAATTGTCCCTGAATTCTACCGATTTGCGTCTCTCACCTACGATATCGAAGATTTGGATGGACTCCCCTTTATTTCGTTAAACGACACCCCGCTCGATAGCTGGAATGTGCTCCTCAAACGAACTCTTGACATCCTGCTCGGGTCGTTTTTCCTCCTTCTTTCGCTCCCGCTCATGACCGTTACAGCGATACTTATAAAAATATCCTCCTCCGGCCCTATTTTCTATTCTCAGGAGCGTGTCGGACTTGATGGAAAGAAAATCAAAATCTATAAATTCCGGACGATGCGCCTCGACGCGGAGAAAGAAACGGGGGCTGTTTGGGCAGTGCAGGATGATCCGAGACGCACGCAGATCGGAATGGCGCTCAGAAAATTCTCACTCGATGAACTCCCCCAATTTCTGAACGTGATCAAGGGGGATATGAGTCTTGTGGGGCCGCGCCCTGAACGACCTGAATTTGTCAGCAAATTTAAAGATCATTACGCAAATTATATGCTCAGACACAAAGTAAAAGCGGGACTGACGGGTTGGGCCCAAATAAACGGATGGAGAGGAAATACCGACCTTGAAAAACGGATAGAACACGATCTTTTCTATATCAAAAACTGGTCTGCCTGGTTTGACTTAAAAATTATCTGGTTGACTCTCTGGCGGGGACTCTTTAACAAAAATGCCTACTAAATTCGTCTCTTATCTGGACAAAGGCGCTGAGATTTTTCTTTATCTTTTGATCTTGGGCATCCCCTTTTCAAAATCGGCGGTTGAAGTCTCCATTTTGGCGCTACTTTTTTGCTGGCTCGTCAAACGGATCCTTCAAAAAGACGCTTCTTTCCCTGAAACACCGATGACAACCCCCTGGCTTATTTTTTTATTTGTTTGCGCCCTTTCCCTCTTGATGACCCACAATATTGAGCTAAGCCTGAGGGCGCTATTTACAAAATATATAAAATATTTTCTCCTGTTTATCGCCATTTCAGAATTTCTAAAAAAAAATCCGCCTCTTTTAAAAAGAATCGGCGTCGTTTTTCTTGTCTCATTCGCTCTGGTGATGCTCGATTCGCTCATCCAGTTTGTCACAGGAACGGATGTTGCCGGCAAAAAACTGCAGATCATTTATATAGAACCGAAAGACCGGATGAGAATTTCCGCCTCCTTGTCGCATCCCAATTGCTTCGGCACCTATTTGATCGGCGCTATTCCTTTTCTTTTTGCAAGCTTCGTCTATTGCTTTAAAAATAAAATGAAATCCCTCCTCTGCGGAACTTTGGTTCTTCTCAGTTTGATCGCGCTCTATTTTACATACTCCAGGGGGGCCTTTATCGCATTGATCATCTCCGTTTTAGCGACACTCCTTCTGTGGAAGAAAAAAATAGCGCTGATAGTCTTTGCCGCTTCCCTGATCTTTGTCTTTCTCGCCCCCTCCCCTTTCACGCAGAGCCTCAGGCAAAGCTTTAATTTCAGCATGAACGCGAGCGGCTCTATCAAAGACAGGCTACGGCTCTGGAAAAGCGCCATCGACATGGTTCAAGAGCGCCCCCTTTTGGGTTGGGGACTCAATACCTACACAGAGGTCAACCCTCTTTTCGTCAAGGATTTTGATGCCTGGTATCCCCACAACTGTTATCTTCAGATGGCATCAGAGATTGGACTGGTTGGGCTCGCCTCTTTTTTGATCCTTCTTATTTCCTTCTTTCTTTCTTTTTATAGAGGATTTCTTTCAGCAAAGAGCCCCTTTGAAAAATTAATCGCAGCCGCCTTTCTCACAAGCTTTTTGGCGATGGCCTTTCACGCCTTCGTCGACACAAACTTCTATAGCCTGCCGCTGATTGCCCTTTTTTGGACAGTCTGTTCAATCGGACATGCTTATGTTACAGCTCATCAAAAATTCTAAATATAATAACCAAAATCCTCTTTTAAACACTTGCATTGTTAAAGATTATTTATTAAATAAATTTCATAAGGAGGAATCATTATGAAAAGTACGATCATAAGTATTGTTGTGGGTGTTTTTTTAATCTCTTTTACTGTCCTCGCAGAAGAAAATGCTTCCAGAGAGATCATAGGCGTTATTGGTCTTGTGAAAAGTGAGTTTAAAACAGACGTAGATCTGTGTTTAAAGGAACTCCAAAAGGTATTTTCTGGAAAAAATATCATTAAAATGGAGTGCAGGGTGCGTCTCTTGGAAAATAATGATGATTTGGGCTTTGTAGTGACACGACGAGAATCGATGGCAAAAGAACCCAAACAACGCAAAGCGGTCCCTTTTTTAACAGACGGTGGTCAGTATGCAAGGATTGAATTTGTCATTGATTTTGAAGGTAAGGGATATAATGTTTTTACAACGACCGCTTCAGATAATGATAATATCAGTGAAGAAAACTTTGTGGATGCGCTTAAACTGCTTTTTCGGCGGTATCCAAAGGTTTCTATAGAGCACACCTTAATATTACCTTATCGTAATTAATATCCGTCATAGTCAATTATCGATCGATCCCGCCGCAATCAAAGGCGACAGCGGGGAAGAGACCTAAAGAAGCATCGAATGGCTGTTCGGCCAAAATAAGTGCCGACGCCTCATCATCAAAAAAGAGGACTGTGGTCTTGAGTATGGTAGTGATAAGGGGGGTTTCATCGCGGACCACGATGCCGATCCCTTCAATGCCCCGGCGTCCCATGACCGTAAAAATGATGTTATAAAGAATATTCAGCATGCCCCTAAACGTTCCGCTATTCTGTATTAAAAGGTTAATTTAATTATATGAGGGAATGGAAGGATGTCAAATTTTACCGAGACAGGGCACAAAGAGAAGGTTTCTAGGACATGTCCCTTTTAATGCCAACTAACTGCCAATTTTAGGCCATATCTTTCGAATGTTTTGAAATCTTTATCCCTAGTAATTAAACCAACACCATGATCTATACATGATTGGGCGATCAAACTATCTGCCAATCTTGCCCTTTTTCCATTTCTTAAAATATGCTGCCTCAAGGAACCTACTCTTACCCAATATCCTTCCGTAATCTCTAACATCTGAATAGATTGGAGGCGTTCAGATAGAATCTTCGACATATTCTTGGCGCTCAAGAGTTCTGAGAGAACCACTGGCGGTATCACTACTTGCTTTAAACGAAGTCCCTCTTCCACCGCATTTACATCGGATCCGCCATCCCCCTTAAGAAAGGCAACCATACTGCTGGTGTCAACAGCAATCACTCCCCTCCATCCTTCCGGAGATCCTCTAGATTTATCTGGAGCCTTACCTTGCCTTTAAGCTTTAAAAGCTCCTCATAGGCGCGACTTGCGGCCACGATTCTCAATCCCTTTCTAACCGTCGCTGTTAGATTGTCTCCAGTCGCTTTCTGGGCCTCTTGGATAAGATTCCTGGGAAGTTGAAGTGTCACTTTTTTCAGTGTCTGTTTCATTCCCCTATAATGCCAGCATTAAAGCCATATGTCAATATGGCTATAGGACAGGTAGTGCTCGGTATCTTGGGAAGAATCAGAGAATATTTCTCGATTTCAGATTCTCTCCAAAATGACCTCAAATAAAGGGTGGCGTCCCCTACGGGATTTGAACCCGTGTTACCTCCGTGAAAGGGAGGTGTCCTGGACCGGGCTAGACGAAGGGGACATAAATCCTATACTTCTTAGTACCCTGAGCCGTGTTGGACTCGAACCAACGACCCTCTCCTTAAAAGGGAGATGCTCTACCAACTGAGCTAACGGCCCCTAACAAAAAACCAAAAATTTTTTATATTCAATTGAGAGACGTGTGTCAACGCTCTTTAACGCACATCGATTGTTTATTCTGTTTCATCTCCCAGTATTTTGCGTAACTTAAAATCTGATAAAGGCCGGCCATCAGGGCGACTGCAAAACCGACAAATCCGTCTTTATATCCCTTCTTTAAGATCCATGAACGAAAAAAACGATCAACCGTTCTTCGAAGCGCGTGTGACAAGGTCATCTCCCTTCCGGTCCGAAACCATTTTTTCGCCTCCAGTGTCGTCTGATGGTTTAATTTCAAAACAAAATCAGAAAAATCTTTATAGGAATAATGAATAATATCCCCTTTTAAGGGCTCCACAGGGCCATCCATTACCGCCACCGGATGAACCTCTTCTTCTTTAAATAAAAATCGATCCTTTCTAAACATCTTAAGAACCGGATAGGTGTACCACCCCCCGTATCGAACCCAATAATCTTTAATATAATTTCTCCTTAACATCGAATAACCATTGATAGAGGGGTTATCTTGGACCACCACCCTTTTTATTTCTTCAGACAATTCGGGAGTCATCCGTTCATCGGCATCGAGGCTCAAAACCCACTTTTCCTTTGCAAGCGAATAACCGTAGTTTCTGTGACGTCCTTCCACATCCATTGCCCGCTCAAAAAAACGAGCCTGATATTTTTCAGCGACAACCTTTGTCTGATCGGCGCTGCAATCATCTAAAATCACAATGTCTGATGCCCATGAAACCGATCGTAAACAGTCTTCGAGGCGTTTCTCTTCGTTCTTCGTAAGAATCACGACTGAAAGGGGATATTTCTCAAGTTCTGACATAGTTAAAATAGCTTTTTGCTATCAGACTTCTGAATCAGCGTCAATCAGTTCCCCTTTCCATCCTTGACACTTTCGTCTCTCTCACATAAAGCGACTCTTCTGGGGATGGGAATGGAATACACTGCCTGCAACCTATGTGAAAGCGATGACATGATCGTTATCTACCAGAGGATCGACTTAAGAGTCGTCCGCTGCCGTCTCTGCGGTTTGAGTTACCTGAATCCTCGCCTCTTGAGCGACGATCTTCGGGATAAATATAGCCATGACTATTCCGCAGGCTACATCGCAAAAGAAAAATCGAAGAAAAAACGCGCCAAAAAGATTATAAAAAATATCCTTCGACACAAAAGGAGCGGGAATTTTCTCGATATCGGCTGCTCCGCCGGATTCATTCTAAACGAAGCCCGGGAACGGGGGTTTGAAGCGTATGGTGTTGATATCTCCCCTCTCGGTCTTAAGCATGCCAAAGAGGTCATAAAATTGAATGTGTTTGAAGGCTATCTTGAGCAGGCGGGATTTTCAGATGATTTTTTCGATGTCATCACCCTTTATAATCTGATCGAGCATATCCCGGATCCAACACAGTTTCTAAAAGAAATCGCGCGTATTGCTAAATATGGCGCGCTGATTGAGATCTGGACGCCGGATATTGGCCACTGGAATGCAAAGCTCAAAAGAGAGCGGTGGAAAAATATTTTTCCGGAACATCTCTACTACTTTACAAAAGAAACCATGCAAAAGATGCTTGAAAAATCAGGACTGGCCCTCTTTAAAAATCAATTTACATTGAAAGATGGTTTAAAAATTTATGCTTCCAAAGATGGGAAAATATAAGGGGGCATTACTTAAACACCACCTGCTCTCTTGACGGACCAACAGAAATCATCTTTATCGGAACACCGAGCATCGCTTCAATCGTTTGAATATATTTTTTGGCAGGCGCCGGAAGCGCTTCAAACGTTCTTGCCGAAGTAAGATCTTCCTGCCAGCCGGAGAGGGTTTCATAGACCGGCTCGACCCCTTCAAGCAGATCGCTATCCGAAGGATAGCGCTGCAACAACGCCCCGCGATGCCGATAGGCGGTGCAGATCATGATCTGACCCAAGCCGCTCAGCACATCGAGTTTCATGATCGAAAGCGTGGTCACGCCTGAAATCTGGATCGCGTATTTGAGCGCGACAAGATCGAGCCAACCACAGCGGCGGCGGCGTCCCGTCGTTGTTCCAAACTCATGCCCCTTTTTTTGAAGATAGTCACCGATATTATCTTTCAGATCTGCCGGCAGCTCTGTCGGAAAAGGACCGGTTCCAACCCGTGTGGTATAGGCCTTGAACACACCTAAAATTTCTCCAATATCTTTCGGACTCACGCCTGCACCGCTTGAGACCGCTCCGGCCACCGTATTGGAAGAGGTGACAAAGGGATAGGTACCATGATCGATATCCAAAAGAACCCCCTGCGCCCCTTCAAAAAGAATCTTTTTATTTTCTAAAATCGCTTGAGCCAGAACAGAGGAGGTATCACCCACATACATTTTCAGGCGTTCGGCATAGCCATAATATTCGTCAACCAGTTTATCTAGTGACAAGGGTTTCTTTTTGAAATAATTCACCAATAAGAAATTTTTCTCATCCAAAATAGGCTCAAGCTTCCGCTTGAGCCGATACTTATCCAAAAGATCACTCACCCGAATCCCTTGGCGTGAAACCTTGTCTGCGTAAGCGGGACCAATGCCGCGACCGGTGGTCCCGATTTTTGTTTTTGATGCGTCATTCTCGCGCGCAATATCAATCAATCGATGATACGGCATAATGACATGGGCATTTTCACTGATCAAAAGATTCTCATCATTTTTCAGAAATCCTTTTTCTTTGAGATGTATAATCTCTTCAAGACAAATCTTTGGATCAACGACAACTCCATTTGCAATCAGGCATTTTGTCCGGCTGTGCAAAATGCCTGATGGAATCAGATGAAGAAAAAAACTTTGTCCATCGACAACAACGGTATGACCTGCGTTGTTCCCCCCTTGAAAGCGAACAACGAGATCGCTCTCTTCGGCAAGCAAATCGACGATTTTGCCTTTTCCCTCGTCCCCCCACTGAACCCCAACAACCACCCTGCTATTCGTCATTTTAACTCCTGGTTAACCCCTGATCTCTTTCCAGACGTTTGTGATAGCGAAGCAGCTTATTAAAACCTGACTTCTTATCAAAAATTTCCGTAATCGATACCTTCGTTCCAATATTATCAACCACATCAATGAGCTTCACTTCGTTAATGGCAACATCTTCATCCCCCACAATTAAAAGATTGATAACCCCTGAATGAGCGGCATACCGAGTCAATTCTTCTTTCGAACGATCCGAATAGTCGAGAGCGACCGAATAGCCATGCTCCCGAAGAACTTTTATGATCTCACATGTCCCCTTTCGGCTCCCCTTCCGGTTTATCACCAAAAAATCGATTTTCGAGGAAGGAGGCAGATCTCCAAATTTTTGGACTGTCTCTAAAAACTGACGAAGATCAAATGAAAAACCGGTGGTTTCCAGCCCTCCCCTTTTTCTTCTTCTGCCTTTTATAATATCGTAAGAACCATCCACAGTTTCCATTTTAAACCACAATGAATCGACGATGTCAGAAGAAGAAAAAGGGGAGCTAAGATCATAAAAAATTAAATCCTTGTATCCAAATTCCCGAATCCATTTCGTAAGTCTCTTGAATGAATCAATTCCGGATTTCAAAGACTCATCTGTCGAATCGCTATCAAACTGATCCAAAAATGCCTCCCCCTCTCCTATCAGAGGGTTTCCAGCCATCAAAATCTTTCCATGCCCCAGCACCAGACGAAAATCCCGGATACCGTTACATTTTAAAATCTCAAGCGCCATCGAAATGACCTCAGCCTCTCCCAGACAAAGCGGCGCCCCTACACATTCGACCCCCATTTCATCGCTTTCCATGGGTTGGCCAGAAGCGGCCCCCCGCACGATATTGCCGCCATACCAGATTCGAACCGGAAGCTCCTCCTTGGAAAAACGATCCTCCATTAAATAAAGCGCTTCTAAAAAAAGACTATCTCGAATGGTTGAAGATGCGTGTGAAAAAAGGGATGGGATCACGGCAAGATATCCCCATTTGCGAAAGATTTCTTCGACTGATCTTGAAAGATCGATCAGCCGGCCTGCGGCAGGTGGAAAGAGATCCGGGGATGAAGATCGTTCAAATGAGAGGATCTGACTCATAGAGCAAGTTGCCTGACCTCTATCATCAGAGGCAAAGCCAAAAGTTCTCGGAGTATATCAGCATTGGCAGGCGAGTCAATATTTATGAGGACAAGCGCCTCACCTGTGCCTTTATCGAGGCTAAGGTGGAGGCGGGAAATATTGATCTTGTTCCTCCCCAGGATCGTGCCAAGATGACCGATAACCCCCGGTTTATCCCAATTTCTAACATAAAGAATATTCCCCTCTGGTGAAGCTTCCAGACGAAATTTTCCAATCTGGACAATCCGCGGTTCATTCCCATTAAAGACCGTTCCGGAAATCATCAGGGAGCTTGTCTTTGATCGAACGATCACCGATATCAGATTTGTAAACTCATGGGAGTGGGAAGAGGTCGTCGCTTTGATGTCGATGCCGCGCTGCTGCGCGATGAAGAGCGCATTCACCTGATTGACCGATTTTTCAAGATGCTCTGCCAAAAATCCGGCAACAACCGCGTGGGTCAATGGCGCTAGATTGTGGGATGTGATCTCTCCCGCATATTCGATCTCAATCGCCCGCAGCCCGTCGCCAGCCAAAAGCTGGGCCTGAAATGCCCCTATTTTTTCTGAGAGCTCTAAATACGGGCGCAGAAGATCTCTCAATTCAGGGGACATCGACGGGAGATTCACCGCGTTTCTTACAATCCCCTGTTTAAAAAAACCGACGATCTGCTCTGCCGTCTCAATCCCAACCTTCATCTGAGCCTCATCGGTTGCCGCCCCCAGATGGGGTGTGCAGATCACGCGGTCCAACGTAAAAAGGGGATGCTCGCCTGGCGGCTCTTTTTCAAAGACATCAAGCGCCGCCCCTGAAAGCCTTCCTTCCCGCAGCGCATCGTATAAATCCATTTCATTTACAATGCCGCCGCGCGCGCATTGCACGAGGAGCGCCCCCTTTTTCATTTTGGAGAGGGTTTCCTTATTGATCATGTTTTTTGTTTGGGGGGTCAGCGGCAGGTGAACCGTCACAAAATCGGCCTGCGAAAGCAGTTCATCAAGACCAACGAGCGTAACAGACATTTTCTGAGCCGCTTCCAAAGATATGAATGGGTCATATGCCATCACGCGCATATGAAGCCCAAGCGCGCGATCTGCAACAACGCGTCCGACATTGCCAAGCCCGAGCACACCGAGCGTCTTTCCAAATACCTCCACCCCTGTAAATTTTTTCTTCGCCCACTCCCCCCCTTTCAGACTGGCTGTGGCCTGGGGAATATGCCGACAAAGCGAAAGGAGCATCGATATCGTATGCTCGGCGGTTGTAATAATATTTCCGGAAGGGGCATTCATGACCACAACTCCTCGTTGCGTCGCCGCCTTCACATCAATATTATCGACGCCAATCCCCGCGCGTATAACCAGTTTCAACCGCTCTGCCCTTTCCAAAACCTCAGCGGTCACTTTGGTTTCAGACCGGATCGTCATTGCGTCGTATTGCGGAATAATTTCCAGCAGACGTCCCGAAGTCAACCCAGTCTGAACATCGATATCGAACCCCTTTTCTTTCGAAAGAAGCTCAATCCCTTTCGATGACAAATTTTCACAGACAAGAACACGAATCATATTTTTTTACGCCAGTTTTTATGCCAGCTTTTATAATAGAAGGAGCCGCTCAAGCGCCTGAACCCCTTTCCCAAAAGGGATATTTGCCCCCTCCGATCGTAATACCTCCTCAAGCCCAGAAAACGCAGAAATGATATCAAATGCATCCAGATGCCCCATGCAGGAAATCCGGACAATCTTTCCGGTTAACTGATCCTGCCCCCCCGCAATATAAATCCGATGCTTCTCTTTGAGTTGTGACACAATACGCTTTCCATCCACATTTTCGGGAACACAGATAGAAACCAACCCATGACTCGGCCGTTTGGAAAAAAGTTCCAATTCCAGCGCTTGAACAGCCGACCGCATCGCGTTAGACATTTTTTCATAATGAGAAAAAATCTTCTCCTTCGTTTTTTTCTGAAAAAAACGAAGGACTTCTCTTAAACCGATCATTAAGGATACCGCAGGCGTATAGGCTGTCTGATTTTTTTGAATCGATTTGAGCTCTTTGGAAAAATCGAAATAATATTTAGGAAACAAAGATTTTTTTTGTTTCTCCCACGCCGATCGGCTGAGACAAACAAACGCAAGTCCGGGTGGAAGCATGAGTCCCTTTTGCGAACCCGAAACAACCACATCAACCCCCCAGCGATCCATCGGAAGCTCGGATATGCCAAGGTAGCTGATCGCATCGACAACCAAAAGGGTATCCCGCTCGCGGGTCACATTGGCAATTTCTTCAATTGGGAAATCGACCCCGGTCGATGTTTCACACGCCTGAAGAAAAACCCCCCGAATAGCCGTATCAGACAAAAGGCGCTCTCGAATCTGCTCCGCGGTCGGCGCCTCCCCCCAGGGGATATCGAGCGCCACAACCTGAAGTCCAAAAGCTTGAGCAATCTCCCCCCATCTCTGCCCAAATTTCCCGGCTCTGACAACGAGAACCTTCTCCTCACGAGAAAAGAGATTTGTCACCACCCCTTCCATCCCCCCCGTTCCAGAGGCTGCCAGGATTAAAACCTCCTGCTCGGTCTCAAGGAGATACTTCAATCCCCCCCTGACTTCTTCCAACACCTTCATAAAGTCCCTGCTTCTGTGGTGGATGATCGGCTCAGACATGGCTTTGAGAGCTTCGGGGAGAACAGGTGTCGGACCCGGGGTAAATAATCTTGTTTTTTCCATGATTTGACGATCTATGCCATGCCGGAAGCGGGAATGTCAAGAAGCAGGCCAGATCCTTCGGGCTACGCCCTCAGGATGACAAAGTGTTAGACATGTTTTTTTCACCTTTCCACATCAGGAATTGACATTTCCTCAAATAATTCAAATAGATCAAAAAATAGGATTCCTGGTGTCGATTTTGCATGCCGGTTGTGTCAAGGGCTTGACCTAATCACTTATGTCCAACACAAAACACGATCCAAAACTCGTCGGCTTTAAAAACGATCCTTTTATCAAATCATTCTACACTTTTCTAAAAAATAACGATCTTCGAACCAAAGCCTATCTGCAGTTACTCGGGCCCCATTTGGCCGACAAAGACGCTAATACCCGATCTTCTTCCTCACCCGCTCGCCGCACTTCTCAATAGCGTGGGCATGGGATTCTTTTGAAAGCCTTCGATATCGCGGACACCCCTTTTTATTTTCATTCAACCATTCTACGGCAAATTTACCTGTTTTCACCTCTTTAAAAATGGCTCGAAGTTCCCGTTTGACCTCCCGCCCAATCAGCCTTTTGCCGCGTGTCATCCCCCCATAATGGGCGGTTTTACTGATCGCATCTGCCATCCCCGAAATTCCTTTAAAGTGAAGAAGATCAACAATAAATTTTAATTCATGAAAACACTCAAAATAGGCAGCTTCCGGTGAAATTCCATGTTCAATCGCTGTTTCATACGCCGCTTTCATCAGCTCAACAACCCCTCCGCAGAGAACCGTCTGCTCGCCAAAAAGATCGCTGATCGTCTCTTCCTCAAATGTGGTCACAAAAATTCCGCGATGACTGCAGCCAATCCCCTTCGCATAGGCCATGGCGAGCTCGCGGCTCGATTTTGAGGGATCCTGAGCGATGGCCAGAAGCGAGGGGAGTCCATCTTTTTGAAGAAAAGCCTCCCGCAGTTTTGGGCCGGGGCCTTTGGGCGCAATCATAAACACATTGACAAATGGGGGAGCGACAATTTTTTTAAAGGTAATATTTAATCCATGGGCAAAAACAAGGCTCATTCCCGGTTTCAATATTTGTTCAACATATTTGGAATAAACTTCTTGATGACATTCATCGGGGAGGAGAAAGGAGATGAGTTCTCGATCTCCTTCGAGATTCCTCGCACTACGCCACACGTGGCTTCGTGCTCGGAATGACAGGGCTTCCTCAATAGGAAGCGCTGAAATACCATCGTTCTCAGCGAGTGAAAAGGAAGGACTTCCTTTCCTTAAACCTACCACAACATCACACCCGCTCTCTTTAAGGTTGAGCGCCTGTGCCCTCCCCTGAGAACCGTAGCCCAGAATGGCTATTTGCTTTTCAAGAAGCGGGGAGAGAGAAATTTCGCTGTCAGAGATGAATTTCATAGGAATGAGATCCTTCGGGCTGCACCCTCAGGATGACAGGCTTCATTTATAGAACTGAATTCCCATTGTCAATTCCCAAACCGTTGCGCTAAGATACGGCTGTGCAATATCACAAAGGCTATTCTGAGAAATATTGGCCTTTTTTATATTCGCTCGATGCGTTCCTTGTCATTATTTCCATTGCGTATCTTCTTTCGCTGATCATTGAATTTGGTCTCCCTTTAACCCCCTTTTATGAATCATTGCTCGGCTATTTTAATCTTGTTGTCGTCGTTATTTCGCTTCTTGAACTTTTTACCAAATTCATACTCTCCTCTTCAAAAGCATACTTCATTAAAGACGAATATGTGGATTTCGTTTTTACGCATCTTCTCATATTTTCCGCCCTGTATGTCTGCTATGTTCATTTTTTCAAACTTGGGTTCCCCTTTCACCCGGCATATCTCGTGCGTCCCATGGAAAACCATTGGATCTTTTTTAAGATCGTTCTGATTTTCAATGTGTTGATCCAGTTTAAGGAATTTAGCCGTCTTGTGGCCGCCTTAAAAATTCAGCCCCCTCATCTTTTGGTCTGGGGATTCTTTATCCTGATCGCCTTGGGAACATTGCTTCTTCTGCTCCCCTCTTCGACGCTTCATAAAATTTCACCGATCGATGCTTTATTCATGGCAACATCCTCTGCCTGCGTCACAGGACTCGCCACCCTTCAACCCGCGACAGACTTCACCTTTCCGGGACAGCTGATTCTACTCTCACTCTTTCAAATAGGGGGACTTGGCATCATGACGATTGGCGCCTTTATCGCCATAGCCCTCCGGGGCGGCTTTGGTATTGAGGGGCGAAAAATCATGTCTGAGTCGATCGAGCTTCGGGCCCAACACCAACTCTATGCCCTCATGAAACAGATCATTAAATTCACGCTCTTTATGGAAATGCTTGGGGCCGCGGTTCTCAGCTGGCGTTTTTATCTGATCTTTCACGATATTTCAAAGTCGATCTATCACGGCATCTTCCATTCGGTCAGCGCCTTTTGCAACGCCGGCCTTTCCATTCAGGTGGCAAACCTCATCCCTTTTCAAAAAGATCCTTATATCCTTCTGACGATGTCAGTTCTCATCATCTTCGGAGGAATTGGTTTTCTTGTCATTTCAGATCTTTCACATTATTTCTCATTCCGTAAGAAAACAGAACCGCATCATTATTTGACGATGCAGTCAAAAGTTGTTTTGCTGGTTACCTTCTTTTTAATTTTAGGAGGGACACTTCTTATCTATTTCACGGAGCAAAACAATCAACTTTCGGGACTCCCCTTTCATTATCAAATCCTCAATGCCTATTTTCAGGCGGTAACCCCGCGGACAGCCGGCTTTAACAGCATCGATATCGGTCTTCTCAATTCAGCCACCCTTTTAACGCTCATGGCGCTCATGGTCGTAGGGGGGGGATCTGGTTCCACAGCCGGCGGAATCAAGGTCAATACGTTCGCGATCCTTCTTTCTCTCATCCGGGCCACTATCAAAGGAAAAGACAGGGTTGTCATTTTTGAAAGGGTGATCCCCTCCTCAACCGTCAATAAAGCGATTGCGATTACCTTTTTTTCAATGATTATAACCGTTACCGCGAGCTTTCTGATTCTTACGCACGACCATTTCCCTTTCATTCAGGTCGTCTTTGAAGCGATATCGGCATTTAACACGGTTGGACTCTCGATGGGAATCACGCCCCAGCTCTCAGATTTTTCAAAGATTGCCATCTCTCTTCTGATGTTCATTGGACGGATTGGGCCAATCTCATTTGTTGTCGCGTTGACACTGAAAGAAAAAAAGGAAGAATATATTGACTTTCCTGAAGAAAATATTCTAGTAGGGTAAGTCAAGAGACTTCATGAAACAGATTGCTGTCATTGGGATTGGCGACTTTGGTTATAACCTGATTGAAACCCTTTCCAAAGGGGATGCCCAAATCATTGCGATAGACATCGATAAAGCCAAAGTTGCCAAGGTCAAAGATGTCGTTACACACGCGGTTCAACTCGACAGCACGAACGAATCGGCGCTGATGGAAGCGGGATTCGCAGACATTGATGCCGCCGTGGTCTGCATGGGAAAAGATATTCAAGACAATATTCTGACGACAACGCTTCTTAAAAGAATAGGGATCCCTGAGATTATTTCCCGCGCTTCATCCTCCATTCACGAGCAGATCTTAAGAGAGGTGGGGGCGACACGCATCATCAATCCTGAAAAAGATATGGGAATTCGCCTGGGGAGACAGCTCCTATTTTCAAAACTTGAAGATTTCGGCGATCTCTCGCAGGGGTTTGTGCTGGCCGATGTCAGGGTCCCAAAATCATTTGTCGGCAAAACGATCGGCAATATCAAATTCCGGACAAAATACAAAGTAAACGTCATCGCGCTTAAAAAAATGAAAAAAGTGGGGAGAAGGGCAAACGATCAAAAAGTGGTTCAGGAGTACAACAGCCTCCCAACCGCGGAAGATATTTTGGACGAAGATTCAGTACTGGTTCTGGTGGGACAGCAAGACGATATAGACCGGATAGCGAATTTGGATTAGTCGCAAGCCATTGTCAGAGACCTGGTTTGTCAACCTTTTCTTACTCTTCATCAATAGCTTAACCCTTCCTGTACATTCTTTAGTTTCTTCTTCATTCGTTCAATCAGTTCATCGTAAGATTGGGTCGTAATGATATGATTGAACTGCCCCTTAAAATTATCGGTCCACCACTCCCCTTCCAGATTGATATCGTAAATTTTCCAAACAGAACCCTTTTTTACGAGGCGAAAAGTGAGATCTACCTTCGTGTCAGGCTTGTCTTTTAAAACGACTTGGGTAGGCACCTCTGCCATTTTTTCATCATCCAAATAATGAGAGGGGAGATATCTTATTTCATTTTTATCAAAAAAATCCTTGGCGCGGGGATAAACAATTTCTTCAATAAGATCTTTAAGAAGACTTATAAATATATTGTAATCACTTTGTTTTCCTTTCCAATATTTTTGTTTCCATTTTAATGGCATTGAAATGGAAGCGAGCTGGTCAAAATCGATTTTATTCGATATGCGCTTATGAAAACGCTCATTGGCTTCCCGATATTTTTGAAATGAACTTCTGTCGACCCCCTGAATTCCTTCCTTCATTTTGGTATCACCCACCATATTTTTGGAAACCTCAGTCTGAAGCTCCTGCATCGTCCCTACCGGATCTATTTTTTGCGTATGCGCCGTGTAGACGAAAAAGGAGGTGAAAAAAAAAGAAACTAAAAAAACAGCTGAAATAATCATGTTTTGCATAGTTAAGAGTGTAGCAGAAACAGAATGACGACTACAAGAGCGATTCAAAGAATGAGATTCTTCCCCTTCGCTACGCTCAGGGTCAGAATGACTGACTACTCTTGAAAAGAGAAACCCCATCACATCGAATCTCTGTTTCGATATCGAGAAGCTCTAAAATTGTCGAGAAAAGATCGACACTCCGTATTTTCCGGTTCAAAACAATCGGGTGGGAAATCGCAATGGGCACCTGCATATGTTCTCGAATCAGCGATCCATGCGATGAAAAATGCTCGGGTCTTTCATAATCAAGCCGCAAATCATATCCCGGGGCGGCATTGACCACCAGATCTCCCGTTCTTTCCGATTTAAAAAGCTGGAGGAGCTGCCGGAACGCGTCGGGATATTTCTGGTCAAAAGAAAACTCGAGGCTTTCGTAATCGGTCATCACATTTTTCAAGTTTTTAAATTCCAGGGGATCCCCGCCGGCAGTTCGATAAAAAATCTGATTGTTTTCTTCTTTAATCCACGCTTCACTTTCCCGGCTCCGAACATAGATCTCCCCTTCTTCAGTCAGACCCGCAACCCATCCAACTTCGGTCCGCTGAACCAGGGGATCGATCAGCGATTCTAGATCATTTCTATAATTCTTTCTCTCCCAATCAAATCCCTTTTTCAGGTAAATATGCGCCATCGCGTTTCCGGACTGCATAATGGCAAGATTGAAATTTCTTTTAAATATTTTTGGATAATAAAATGTCCGGTACCCCTCCCCTTCCATAAATGAAACCAGATCAAAATGGGTGTGGGTTGCCGTCATCCCATGATCGCTTGCCAGAATGAAAAGTGTTTGATCCAATAATTTGTTTTTTTCCATGCGGTAAAGAATCTTTCCAAGTTCCCCGTCGAACTGAAGATAGGCTGAAATAACCTCCGGTGAAAAGGGGTGGAAGCGATGACTGAGCTCATCAATCGCAGGAAAGGCCGAAAACAAGAACCGGGGGTTTTTCCTGAGGGCTCCCCTGACCCGCCTCCCGATACACCGGTCGACAAAAAGCCAACGATCGGTAAAATGCCCGTAGAGCGCATAGAGAGAACGGAAAAGCCATGTCCGATCCCCCCAAAATCCGACACCCCGATTGACCGTGCTAAAAATATTCATGGAATTGGGGATGAGATCAAAAAGGGTTTTGATATTTTCTGAAATATCGCGATTAAAAAAATAACTCCCAGGCCCGATATAGCTTCGAAATCCTTGTAAATTCCAGATTCCCGTTTTTGCGTATCGCGCGCGGTCAAACCACCGGATGCCGGGCACATTGCAATGCCCCGGATAAAATCCGGTCAGATACGGAAGATAGGCGGCGCCAGTCGTCGAGGGAAAGACGGTGGTTGCGCGCGTGAAAATGCCATTTTTTACAAAGAGTTCATAAAAATTCGGCAGTTTTTTTTGCGCTAACAACTCTCCTAAAACATCGGGGCGGGAGCCATCTAACAGAAAAAAGATGGCGCGTTCGTAGCGTCTCATTTAATAATTTCAATATATC
Source organism: uncultured bacterium (assembly GCA_964392415.1). Lineage (GTDB taxonomy): Bacteria > Bdellovibrionota > JACOXK01 > 2-02-FULL-40-11 > 2-02-FULL-40-11 > CAYJMQ01. The sequence goes on from CAYMPL010000017.1 coordinate 29,593, forward strand.
ACAAATAGACACGCTTCAAAAGAAATGGCGTGTCGGGGAAAATGTG
>CAYMPL010000018.1:0-29096 GCA_964392415.1 uncultured bacterium
GGCTACTGACATAATCACTCGGCAGTTAACTGACATATTGACTCGGCTTATACAGAACTGTTTCACCCAACATCGTAATATCGGCTCCGGCGCCATCCATGCGGATAGTAGCTGCTAAGCTTGAACTGCCAAAAAGGATGTAGGCGGCGCCCTCGTTATTGCTCCCACCATCGTCATTATTCGGTGCGCCTACTAATGATATCATCAAATCCATCACGGTTTATATCTCCGGCGCCTGAAACACCCGGGCCTGTGCCACCCCCTCCATCGTAACTCAAACTATCAGTCGCTGCTTTTCCGAGCAATGTCACATTGACCCCTGCGCCTTCTATGTCATAATTTTGAGATAGAGAAGCGCTCCCATAAAGAATATAGGCGGCGCCCGCATCATTCGCTCCCGGCCCATCGTTATTTCCATAGGCCCCCATTATAATATCGTCAAAACCATCTCCATTCACATCTCCTGCATCGGAAACCGTCCGTCCCAAAAAATCATTGATTGCTTTTCCGACGATCGTCACATCCGCGCCGGCGCCAGCTGTTCGAATTGTTGAAGCAAAATTTGGATGTCCATAAAGAATATAAACCGCCCCTTCGTCATCCGACCCTCCGTCATTGTTTTGGTAGGCGCCAATAACCAGATCATTAAAACCATCTCCATTGACATCTCCACCACTCGAAAGACCGCGACCGAAATTGTCTAGCGCCGCTTTTCCCAAAAGGGTTACATCGACCCCCGCGCCATCTAATCGATATGTTGAAGAAAAGGAAGCTGTGCCGTACAGAATATATACTGCCCCATCGTTATTGGCTCCCGGACCATCATCATTCAGGCGCGCTGCCATTGCCACATCATGAATCCCATCGCCGTTAAAATCGCTTCCGACGGTTTTTGCGGGTGAATCGACGAGAGGCTCTATTAACTCCGGTTTATGCCGTGCTCCCAGAGAAAGACAGAGAAAAAAAATGCAAAAACTTACAAATAATGCAAGTCTTTTCACTGCAAATTAGCTTACCCTTATGTACACACAGGTCAAGTTTTTTTAAAAAATCCTTGCGTCAGCAGATCAATTTCTTCCTGAAATCTTCCGATAAGTCTTTAGGAAAAGGGATTTAGGTTGGGCTACTTCCCTTTTCTATATATAATATAACAAAGGTATCGCTATCCATGCTCTCCAACGAAACTCGACAAAGAAGAAAGATCATTCTTTTCATTCTTTTATCAGCGCTTCTTCATCTCCTTTTTGTCCAGTTTTTAAAATTTCCTTTGGGTGTTAAAAAGAAATCAGAGCCGCTGATTGTAGAGCGAATTATCCTCCCGGATAAAGACAAAAAGCAGGTCGTAGACGACACGGGGAAACCCAAGGATGATGCCCCTCCGAAAGATTCAAAATATCTCAGCAAATACGATCACTCTGTAAAAGAAGAGACGAAAGCCCCCATTGTTGGAAAAACAAAAAATCGCCCAAATCTATCATTGAAAAAACCATCAAAAAAGAGGGCTGAGCCAGAAAAAAAACGTCTTTCAATGGCAGACCTGACCAGACGCCCTCAAACACAATCGTCCCCCTCATCCGAACCCTCTGCCATGTCAGATGATTACCTCCCTGACGTAAAATCGGGACTTGAGACTTCACTTAATACGCAGGAATTCAAATATTATTCCTATTTTGAAAGAATCAAAGACCGCTTGAGAATGTTTTGGGAACCCGAGCTCAAAGAAAGGATTCAAAAACTCTATAACCGGGGGGTTGAGCTCCCAAACTCAGACGTCATCACAAAACTTGCAATTATTTTGAACAAAAACGGGGAAATTTCAAAAATCTCTATTCTCAGAAATTCTGGCTACATCGATCTCGATCAGGCCGCCATCAAGGCATTTGAGCGTGCTTCCCCCTTCCCCAATCCCCCATCCGGAATGGTCGAAAAAGATGGAACAGTCCATTTAACCTGGAGTTTTGTGCTGCAAACGGGGATTGCTGATATTTTCGTCTTCCTTTCGAGAAAATGAATTAAGATATTCCTCTGTCTTCCCCACCTCTTTAAGAAGCTCATCAAACCACTGATGGCGGCCATCAGCCGCTGAAAGCCCCCCACGAGCCCAAAAGACATTTTTGAGATTCGTCCACTCCTGCGTCTGAAAAGGCTCAACCTTTTGAGGAAGAAAATCGACCATTATCCCGATCCTTTCCCAGGTTGTTTTATCAAAAAAATCCGGAAAGGCTTTTTTGATAAAACGTTTGGCGGCACGCATTTTTTTTGCAATTTCTTCCTTATCGTGAACCTCGTTCTCATCAAGAAAATAGAGCCATTGGGAAATTTGTTCCGAGTTGAGAGCGAACGAATCATCCAGATTCGAGGTAAACAGACCGACTCCATTGTTTTCAAGATTAAAAATCAGATTTTTAAAATCAGAAACCTTTGATTTTAAAACAAAATCCAGCCTGAGACATGAAATCATCCTGTATTGTTTCAATTTTCTCGCCCATGCCTGTTTGATCTGCGCCCCAAGCAGTCTGCTTAGGCTGGAAAAGGGGAGCGCCATGAGGATCGCCCGGGCCCGGAATCGCCCCGATTTACCGACCAACTCAATCACATGCTCCCGTTCCCGCCCTCCCCCACCTCCTATGAAGCACTCCAAAACAGGTTCCGACAAATGGATTTCAATCTTTGGATGTTTGAGATACGCCTGAATCAGATTTTGAACACCGTCTTTAGGAAAGGCATAATGTCTCACAAAAAAACTTTTCTGTTCCGTGGTTAATCGCTCTTTTGGAATTTCTATCCAGCCTTTGTGTTCATATGAGATGGGGGGAATGTCACTAAAATAAATCCACTGCGCGCCCCTCTCCGATGAGGAGGTCAGAAGCCCTGCCTGTTCCTCTGTAAGCAGGTTGTAAGCAAAGCCAAAAGGGAGAGAAAAACCCCGAACCTGATCGGTATGACACCTTCCGCCGAGCCTCGCTTCTGCCTCACAAAGGGCTACCGAATATCCCCTTTGAGCCAGCAGGACCGCAGAAACTTCACCAGAAAGCCCCCCACCAACAATCACCACATCATAGGTCGACATGCTGAAGTTTATTATAAAAAAATCAGGAAAAAATGAAAGAGATTGTTAGGCGCGCGCATTGCCAATTTCTGTCACCTGGGTGCCTTTTTTGGCTACTCTGGGGTCATTTCCTGATGACCTGCAGTATTGTAACCTATGGAAATTACGTTCTTTATAATATTTTATATTTGATCATTTTTGGCATATCTCTTGCTCTCTTTAATAAGATGTCCCTTATGAAACGCGTATTCACATTTGTTCTTATTTGCCAGATGACGCTGGGTACCACTGCCTTTTCCATGCCTGAAGAGGCTCCTCAAGCGCCAATTGTCGATTTAAAAACCTCGCAAGTCGGCCGTGAGCAGCGTGTTCTCGATCTTTTGAAAAAGTATCTTTCGGAAGGGCTATCCCAGGAAGAAGTGAGTCATACTCTTGAAGAAATCTTTATCGAAGCGCGCAACTCCCAAGAAGATCCGCGAGTATTGATGGCCGTCTGGAACAGCCAGATGACATTGATCGTGGCTGGGTTGATCGAAAAATATAAATGGGATCTCATTCAACATGAAAAGAACCCTGACGCTATCCAAAAAATTAAGGCCGGCTATAGTGCGATTCTTTCCCGTCTGGGGTTTAATCCGGAAATTTTAAATGAAACTATCGAATTTGATGCTTCCCGGGAGATCATCGATCTTTTAAAAAAAGAAGAAGAGGCGCGTGATTTATTTTTTAAAGAGGTTGGCATTCAAAAAAAGGACGACGGTTCTCTCGATTTTTCTCGCGTGATATTTTTTGAACTCTCTCAAGAACAATATCAAAAATGGGATCATTTTTTTGGCGAACATGAACTGAAGAAAGAGGCGGGCGAAGAAAAAGCAAAAACGATCCCCCACGCGGAATATGCCAAAGAACTGAAAATCAAATTTGATCAATTCAACGGCGCTTTAAAAAATTATGCGTCGCTCATTAAAGGAGATAATTTTAATATCCTTTCGTTGATTGACAGCGCATGGCGCGATGTCACGCCTACGCTGGATGGTTTTGGCACAGTTGAAAATCGATTGATTCATATTGTCAATGACATTGAAGCATTGGGCGTACCTTCAGAAGTTTTGGAACAGCTGAAGATGAAAAAGAAGGAAGCACTCAAAGAAGGAGGGAAGTACCTTTCAGCCGTCATTCAGCAGATTGAAGATACCAATCAGACATTTTTTTATGCAAGGGTTAGCTCAGGCGTCTTCGCAGCGGCGCTGGCTGTTTTTGGTGGAGCTGCCCTTTTGGCTGAAGGGACATTGGCGGCATTGGGAACAGGGGCATTTAAATCCGGCGTTATCGCGTATCTGGTGATATCCGGAATCTCAGGTTTAAAAGGAATGGCGGAATTTATTATTCGCTCAGCTTACAATGATGATCATTTTTCCATCGATCATTTTGTGAACGATATATTAACCCGTCTTGTCGGCGCCGTTCCGTGGGCGGCGGGCGCTGGAACCCTCGTCGGCGGTATCGTTGTCATGGGGCTCGGAGGAACGGTGGCGGTAACAAGCGCGGCATATACCCTTTTGGGGCTGGGGGTATTTGTCGGTTCCTTTGAAGTCGGAACAGGCATCTGGAATCTTACGATGGAAGACAATACCCATGAGGAATCGGGACTTCTCATCCTGACGGAAGGGGTGATCGATTTGGCGGTTTCAGCCGCGATTTTTAAATGGATGCAGGCCAGACAGTCGGAAGGAGAGTTTAGAACGCGGTATCACCCTAAGGATGAAGGTCTCCCTTATGATGGATCTTCTCCGTCATCTCCTGATGGTGGCTTTCCAGGTCAGCCAACAGGAGTTTCGCCGCGCGCGGCATCGCCATCGACATCGACAGGGCCCCAGGCGGCGCTCATGGAACCAGAGACGGCAGAACTCATTATCCCCAATTATTCCCCATGGGTTCTTGAGCCACCCCTTGAACCTTTCCCGGCGCTTCACTCCTTCATTCCCATGCCCCGTATTGGAGACGAATTTATGATTTCGATAAATCCCGAAGAAAACCCAAACGACCCCGACGATGCATGGATTGCTCAGTTCGATCCCGATACCGGAGAGATGATCGGAATTCGACGTGGAGATGGAAGCTCCGTTGGGCTATTTGAGGAAACGATGGGAGGGTATGGTTTTTCTCTAGATGATAGAGAGGAAGGGACAGAACTGGATATCTCTACACCGAAAAAGCCAGCCGATCTGATTCTCCATCAGATTCGTTTCTTTGTGAAGACGACCCTCGGACCGGACTGGCAGGACCGCCATGATGAATATGAACTGGTACCGATTATAGGGTCGAAGACCGAAGCGGAGTTGATGGCGAACGCTTTGATATTCATTGCCATGGATAAGGATCCGGATCATAAAGAAGACGCTTTGCAGGCTGCTCTCTATCTTGTCAATCTTGGGAGCGAACGCTTTGAAGATCAGATCATCTCTCAGGGAGTTCGGAATATCATTTGGGATCTTTTGGCGGGTCTCGATGATGAGGAAATCATCCCTCTTCTCGGACCGATCTTTGAGCTTCATACCGGTTTTTGTTCGAAGATGTTTATCTATAGGATTGAGCATCTTGCCGTTTCTCTCGCTTCAGACCATGTCAGAGAAATTTTTTATGCTTATGCGATTTTAGCCTGCCATGGGGTTCAGAATCTTCCGAATGACAAATCGATTTTAAAGGAAATCAGAGGTCATCTTCTGAATGGATTTATTTCCGCAAGCGCTGAAGAAAGACAGCTTCGGATCATTCTTATCGAAGCGCTGGTCGGTTATCTCTCTCATTATCAGAATGATGAGATGAGAGATCATGCCCATCTGGCGGAACAAACCATCTGCGAAGTCTTTCTGAATGACTCTGAAGATATGGAGGTCAGAAAACATTCGGAAAGGAGGCTGGCAGGCTTTTGGACGCTTCTCTCCGAGCATAGCGCCAATCCCGAACAATCGACAGACGCCATCCGGTTTCTTATCGAAAAACTGCAAGCCCCGTATTGCCGAACGGAAGCCTCTCGAAAATTGGCGCGATTTACTGCCAAAAACATTTTAAAACGGATGCCGCCAGATCTTGTCCTCCCTCATCTCTTGCCGCTCTTTTCAGAGCCAGATCTCCATAAAGCGCTTTATGAGATCGTGAAGAATATGGGAGAACCCGCCCGCGATGTCCTGAGATCTATTCAGGAAAATGGGGAGAATTCCGAGCTTCAAGAACTGGCGAGGTTGGCGCTTCGATATGTCTTTCAAGATCGCGAAGGGACAGATCCGAAATAGCCTCATTATTGACAAACCTGGCTGGAATCCCTATTATAGCGAATAATTTCAATTCATCGGAGGGACTAAATATCATGAATAATCAAATTAAAACCGTCGTTTTGCTGACGCTTCTTTCTGTGCTTTTTATCTATGTGGGAAAAGCAATCGGTGGTCAGCAAGGGATGGTCATTGCTTTTATTTTTGCGCTTCTGATGAATTTTGCCTCCTACTGGTTTTCAAGCAAAATTGTTCTTGCGCTCTATCGCGCAACCCCCATTTCGGAAGATCATGACGTCTATCAGCTGGTCAGAGAAATAGCCACTGCCGCCCGCATGCCGATGCCAAAAGTTTATCGTATCCCATCCATGTCGCCCAATGCCTTTGCAACTGGAAGAAATCCGCAGCATGGCGTTATTGCCGTTTCTGAAGGATTGCTTCGTATTCTCAATACCGAAGAATTAAGAGGGGTTCTCGCCCATGAAATGAGTCATATCGTTAACAGGGATACCTTTATCAGCACTGTCGCCGCAACGATCGCAAGCAGTATCGTAATGCTTGCAAACATGGCCAAATGGGCGGCCATTTTTGGCGGCCACAGAAGAGACGAAAGTGGAAGGGGTTCCGGAATGTTCGAACTCCTTGCGATGGCGATTGTTGCCCCGATCGCGGCAACATTGATTCAGCTTGCCATTTCACGCTCACGGGAGTTTCAGGCTGATCGGCGCGGCGCGGAAATTGCCAGAAATCCTTATGGGCTCATCGCGGCGCTTCAAAAAATTTCACAGGCAGCCCACGACATTCCCCTTGAACACGCGACACCGGCAACGTCACATCTTTTTATTGTAAACCCCCTCTCCGGAACATCGCTTATGAAACTCTTTAGCACGCACCCCCCCCTTGAGGAGAGGATTGAAAGATTGAGGAATTTGAGATCTAATGGCAGATGAGAAAACTGCGCAGCCGATCGATTTTTCCACATTCATTTTTTCTCTCGGTTCTGCCGCTCTCATTCATCTGGGTATAACCCCTAATCCTGTTACGGAAAAAACGGAATACAATCTTGATCATGCAAAACAAAATATTGACCTTCTTGCCGTGCTTAAAGAAAAAACAGCCGGAAATCTTACCAAAGAGGAAGAAAGTTTAATAAATAATTTGCTTCACTCCCTTCGAATGAAGTATATGGAGGAGCTAAAGAAAGGAAAGCCATGAAACGGTTTTTTATCGTCATTTCAATTTTTATGATGGGGGGGGCGGCGGCATTCGCCTACCTCTACAAAAAAGAAAAGATCAGTCCCGTCTCTGCAACTTCACAGATTTGGACTGAAAACCAACCGCTTATCACATCGAACGCCACCGCGACACCGACACCGACTGATATCTATGAAAAGATTGCTGAAAAATTTAAGCCGACCGTTGTAAACATACACACCACGCAAACCATTAAAACGATTTCCCCATTTCAGCAATTTCGCGGGGGACCGGATGATGACTTTTTTAGGCGTTTTTTTGATGACTTTTTCGGACAAATCCCAAATCTTCCAAAGGATTACAAGCAAAAAAATCTTGGATCAGGATTTATTATCAGTTCAGATGGCTACATTATCACCAATCACCATGTCATCGACAAAGCGGATGAAGTTAAAGTAAAACTGAGTGACACAGATAAAGAAACGTTCGACGCAAAAATTATCGGCAGTGACCATTTTACAGATATCGCGCTTATTAAAATAGATCCTAAAGGGAAAAAACTCACGGTGGCCCCTCTTGGGGATTCAGACAAAACCCATGTGGGTCAATGGGTGGCAGCTATTGGACATCCATTTGGTTATGGCCATACGGTCACACATGGAATTATCAGCGCGAAAGAACGACTTCTGGGGAATGGGGTTACCCATCCCTACAACGATTATATCCAAACCGACGCCTCAATTAATTTGGGAAACAGCGGCGGCCCTCTCATCAGTACCCAGGGGGAAGTGGTTGGCATCAACGTAGCCACAGACGCCCGCGCGCAGGGGGTTATCGGATTTGCCATCCCAATCAATGTCGCCAAAGACCTGATACCCCAGCTGATTAAAACGGGACACGCCGTTCGTGGATTTATTGGCATTGTCTGGCATGAGCTGACGGAAGAGCTGAACGAATATCTGAAACTTAAAAAAGATCAACAGGGCATTGTCATTTCAGAGATTATCAAAGGGAACCCTGCCGATTTAGCAGGCTTAAAAATCTATGACGTCATTATCGAGTTTAACGGAGCCCCGATTCGGTCTGGACGTGAACTTTTGAAGGAGGTTGCCAAGGCCCCGGTTGGAAAACCAGTTCCTCTTAAAGTTTTAAGAGACGGAAAAGAAAAAGAATTTCAGCTGAAACCGGTGGAGCGGAAAGAAGAAAAAGAAAGGGAAATAAAAAGACCCTCGGAAAAAGAAGAAGGCCCCCTGGACAAAAACCAACCGAAATTAGGCCTTCAGGTAGAGGACATCGACCGGTATCCAGGATTGAAAGAAAAATTCGAGCTATCTGACGGTGTTGTTGTCATCGACGTTGAAAAAGACAGCCCTGCGGAAAAAGCTGGAATTGAAAAAGGGGATGTCATTATTGAGATTAATAAAGAGAAAATAAAAGATGCCTCTGATTTCAGGACAGCCCTTTCAAAACCTAAAAAAAGGGAACCTTACCTTTTTAAAATTAAAAATGAAAGGGGAGGCTCTTCTTTGGTAGTTGTAAAAGTTGAATAGAATCCATTGTTTCTCACCGGCAAAAATCAATTTTTTCCTTAAAATTGGCCCTCTGCGAAAAGACAACTATCATTCTATATTTTCACTGATGTTCCCCATGAGCTCCTTTGGGGATGAACTTCAATTTGAGTTGAGATCTTCCGGGGGCATAACCCTCAAGTCGATTCTTGGAAAATCGTTAAAAAATTGTTTCGAAATTCTTAAGCTGCCGCTTCTTGAGGATAATCTCGTTTGGAAAGCAGCGACGGCTTTTTACGCATCTACCGGGATTCGGCCGGCCGTAAAAATCAAACTCACGAAAAATATTCCTCTTGGCGCGGGACTCGGTGGCGGAAGCTCTAATGCGGCAACAACGCTCCTCGCACTCAATAAACTTCATCACTATCCCCTCACATTAAAAAAATTGATGAAAATAGGAAGTAAACTTGGCTCTGACGTCCCTTTTTTTGTCTATGGAAAATGTTCTTTTGTGTCCGGGAGAGGGGAGAAACTTCGGCCTGCCCCCTTTTCCCCTTCAGGATGGTTTGTGATTGTCAATCCCCGGTTTTCAATCGAAACCAAATGGGCATACGATCGCTTTGATCAGCTCAATTTATTGACAAACCAACCCGGGAATGTTAAAAAAAACGGGTTTTTTTCTAACTTTAAAACCTGGGAAGCAGTGAAAGGATTTTGCGAAAACGATTTCAAAAAAGTCATTTATCCGGCTTATCCGCTTTTAGAAAAAGCCCAGCAAAAATTGATCGCACTTGGCGCTAAAACTGCCTCTCTGTCTGGAAGCGGCCCTTCTTTGTTTGGGGCGTTCGAGACAGAGAGCGAAGCAAAAAAAGCAGCTGCCACTTTTGATAAGGAAAGATGGCTGACATGGATCACAAGGGGGTTTATTGGGGCGTCGACAAGTGGCAAGTCACGAGACTTTGGCTCTCGCATTCGCAGGTTCGAATCCTGCCGCCCCAGCCATACACCCCCCACTAAAATAAGATTATGTTGAATCAGAAACTCAAAATTTTTACTGGAAATTCAAATCCTGTGCTTGCGATGGAAATTTCCAGATTTCTTGAGATCCCTCTTGGACAAGCGGAGGTCAGGTGTTTCAGCGACGGCGAAACATTCGTAAAAATCAATGAATCGGTTCGAGGCTACGATATTTTTGTCATTCAGTCGACTTGTCCCCCTGTAAACTCACACCTCATGGAGCTTCTGATTATGATCGACGCCCTAAAGCGCGCGTCTGCCTTGAGCATCACCGCGGTTGTCCCTTATTATGGTTATGCAAGACAAGATCGAAAAGTTTTACCGAGAACCCCTATTACCTCAAAATTGGCTGCGGATCTCATTACGGTAAGCGGCGCAGACCGCGTCATCAGCATGGACCTTCATGCGGGACAAATTCAGGGATTTTTTGATGTCCCTTTTGACCATCTCTATGCCTCACCCGTCATTATCCATTACATTCGGGAACATCTTGGGGAAGGAGATCACCTCGTCATCGTCGCTTCCGATGCGGGGGGGGTCGAACGAGCGCGCGCCTATGCCAAACGACTGAATGCAGGACTTGCGATTGTCGATAAACGCCGCTCTTCCCCCAACCAGTCCCAGGCAATGAATCTGATTGGCGACGTTCATCAAAAACTTGCAATCGTCGTAGATGACATCATTGACACCGCGGGAACACTGACAGAATCGGCTCAATTACTCCTTGACAAAGGAGCCGCCCGTGTGTTTGCTTGTGCGACGCACGCGGTATTTTCAGGGCCGGCATATGAGAGACTTTCAAAGTCGCCTTTTGAAGAAATCATTGTTACGAATTCAATACCGCTCAAAGATAAATTTAGGACGCATAACAAGATACGCGTTCTATCGATTGCCCCTCTTCTGGGTGAGGCAATCAAACGAGTTCACAACAGGGAATCCGTGAGCGATCTCTTTTTGTGATCCCAAGGATGCCAAAGGATGAAAAGAGAAGAAGAAATGGCTGAAATTTCAGTGAAAGCAATGTATCGCGAAAAAACCGGAAAGTCAGCGATTCAAAAACTTCGGGCATTGGGACAGATTCCTGCCATCCTTTATGGAAAAGGGAAAGAAAACACCCCAGTCAGCGTAGACCCCCGACAGCTAAAGGCAGCCCTCACCGCGGGTGGCGGAATCAACACGCTGCTCAGTCTTGAAATTGAAGGTCTTAAATCAGCGAAAAGAATCGCAATTGTTAAAGAGATTCAGAAAGACCCCATTCACCATCGATATACTCATGTTGATTTCTTTGAACTTGATCTTACAAAAGCTGTGACTGTTGACGTGCCGCTCCATTTTGTCGGAAAAGCAGAAGGGATCGCCCAGGGCGGTATTGTGCAGCCCATATTGAGAGAAGTAAAAGTAAAATGTCTGCCTCATAAGATCCCGAAGCATATTGAAGTGGATGTTACCCCATTAAAAGTCGGTGATGCACTTCACATGTCGAACCTTAAAGCGGAAGAGGGCTATGAAATTATATTTGAACATGATGACACTGTGGTGACGGTTGCTGTGCCCAAGGAAGAAGCGGCTCCCGCACCTCAGCCTTCCGCAGCTGAAGCGGCGGTTGAGGGAGCCCCATCTGCTGAAAAAACAGAGCCTGCAGCCGGCGCTGCTCAAGGCCCTTCAGCCGCCACGACAGCCACACCAGCCAAAAAAGAAGGATCCAAATCCGAAGGGAAAAAATAAGCCTTGTTCCTTATCTTTGGTCTTGGTAATCCCGGAAAACGCTATCAATGGACTCGGCACAATATCGGCTTTTTAATGGTCGATTACCTTGCTGAAAAATATCATATAGACGTCTCAACTCAAAAATTGAACGGTATTTTTGGTGAAACAAAAATTGGCGGCCTTCAAACCCTCCTCATTAAGCCTCAAACGTTTATGAACCTTAGCGGACAATCGGTTTCCGAATTTGCCCATTTTTATAAAGTCCCCTCTCGTCAAATTTTTGTGATTCATGATGATCTGGATCTGGGATGGGGAGACATTCGGATAAAAGCAGAGGGGGGAACTGCCGGTCATCATGGCTTAGGCTCGATCGTTTCCCAACTTGGCACGGATGAATTTCAGAGAATTCGGTTTGGAATCGGCCGCCCCAAAGACCCTTCAGTCGACATTGTCGAATATGTTCTCTCCCCTTTGACCGCGGAGGAAAAAGCGACCCTCCCGGGGCTCTTCCGGCAGGGAAATGAACTTCTTGAAAAAATACTTGCTGGTTTTTCATGAGCATGCTAGTAAATTGACCCATCAAAGATCTTAAATCCTTGCCCCTCCTTTAAGCAAGAGGGGCTGTACGGCCAGAAGGAGACGACAGTGTTAAATTACGAAACCATTTATATCGCTCATCCGGACCTCACGGAATCAAAAGTCATTGAGATCAATAACCGATTGACTGAAATTATTAAAAAACATGGTGGAACGGTGGAACAATGCGATGATTGGGGCTTGAGAAATCTCGGTTATAAAATTCTCAGACAACAAAAAGGTCATTATATTTACTTCAAATATTCAGCCCAACCGGGTGTTGTGGAAGAGCTCGAACGAACGCTTCAGCTTCGTGAAGATGTACTCAAAAAAATGACCGTGAAATTAGGGAGGCAGATATGAACTCATCCTATAATGGTAATGGGCGGGGAAGAAAAAAAATTTGCCGCTTTTGCGCCGACTCATCGATAAAGATCGATTATAAAGATCAAAAGCTCCTTCAAAGCTTTATCACGGAGCGCTCAAAAATTGTGCCCGGCAGGCTCTCCGGGGCATGCGCCTTTCACCAAAGACAACTGGCACGTGCCATCAAACGAGCAAGGCACATTGCCATACTCCCTTATGCAACGACGGAATTATAAGAAATAAGATGCTTCAAATTTCGCTAACCCTTTTTGTTCTCATCTTGCTGCTTCCAGCGTTGATCTTCTTTGTTGTTTCAAACAAACAGAGAACGATCACACCCCAATTTCTTATCTCTATCGGCCTTCTGGTTCTCTGTTATTTTGGCGTCTTGTTTTATCTTTCAAAAGGAGCGCCCTACCCCTATTTACAAAATGCTATCATAGAGGGGCTGCGAACAATCCCTCCCTTGCTTGAAAAAAATAAAGAGATCATTGAAAACCTTAAAAAAACCAACCCGATTCAGATTGAAACATGGGTATCTGGGCTTCGCCACCTATCTGAAAATGCCCCTCAAGTGGCGCAAACTTTCATTCAGGAAAAATTGTTTGGGTATGTGGCCAGCGCTCTTGTGCTTATTCTTTGGCTCTTTTTAATCTCTTTAAGATCTCTGGGTGTGACTGTTACGTCAACCGATTTAACGCGATGGAAAGTCCCGGATTATCTGGTTTGGCTTGCTATTATAAGTTATATTTTTCGGGGAATCTCTATTCCCATATTGAGTCCGATTTCTAAAAACATCTTCATTATCCTGGAAGTGATTTACTTCCTTCATGGTCTTTCGATTGTCGCGTTCTTTTTTAAGACGAGGCAGATTTCATCAATTCAGAGAAATTTTTTCCATGCGATTTTTTTCTTATTTCCCATCGTCACGGCAAGTATTGGCTTTTTTGACCTATGGCTCGATTTTCGAAACAAAATTGAAAAGAGCCAGAAAAAATCAATTTTAGACAAAAATAATGTGAAAGGAGGGGCGTAATTCATGAAAGTCATTCTTCGGGAGTCTGTTCCCAAATTAGGTGAACCGGGAGACATTGTTCAGGTTACGGAGGGTTTTGCGAGAAATTACCTTCTCCCGAAAAAGAAGGCATTGATTGCGACGCCAGAAAATATCAAAAATGTCGAACAATACAAAAAGGGCCTTCTCAAAAAAGTCGCCAAAACGAAAGCAGAGGCAGAGGAACTCGCTCAAAAGCTTTCCCAGGCTTCCTGTGTTGTCCGAAAAAAAGTTGGAAAAAATGGGAAACTCTTCGGCTCAGTAACAGTCCAGGACATTCAGCTTGCGCTTCTCAAAGAGGGATTTCATATCGATAAACGAGAGGTTCAACTCGACTCCCCTCTTAAATCGATCGGTGATTTTGATGTGAAGGTCCGGCTTCATACGGAAGTGGCGGCCTCCGTTAAAGTAACTGTCTCTGAAGAGAAATAACGGTGGCAACGGCAGACCCCCATCGGCTTCCGCCCCAAAATATCGAAGCGGAACAGTCTATCTTAGGCGGCGTTCTTCTTGATAATGAAGCAATTTATAAAGCCATCGAAAATCTGACTGAAGAAGATTTCTATAAACCTTCCCATCAAAAAATCTTTCGCGCGCTTGTAGCCCTTTCTGAAAAAGGGGAGCCGGCAGATCTGGTAACCCTCACACAGCAGCTGCGGGAAATGGGATCCCTAAATGACGTGGGGGGCTCAAGTTATCTGGCAACCCTGATTAATACCGTCCCCACGGCGGCAAATATTCCCTATTACGCAAAAATTGTTCATGAAAAAGCGGTCTTAAGAAAATTGATTTCCGTAGCGTCAGACATCATCCGTCGGGGATATGAAGATACGGCAAATCTTGAAGATTTTCTGGATACTGCGGAACGCTCTATCTTTGACATCTCCAATCGGAGATTTAAAGAAGGCTTTACCCCGATCCGGGATATCGTAAAATCGAGTTTCAAAGTCATTGAACACCTTTATGAAAAGAAACAGACGATCACAGGGGTCGCTTGTGGTTTCGACGAAATTGATAAATTGACATCCGGCTGGCAAAATTCAGATCTTATTGTCATCGCAGGGCGACCCTCAATGGGAAAAACAGCCCTCGTATTAAATATGACTCAATTTGCTGCCATTGAAACAAAGATTCCAACCGCCTATTTCTCACTCGAAATGTCTAAAGAGCAGCTGGTCATGCGCATGCTCACATCGATTGCAAAAGTGGATGCTTCCCGCCTTCGGATTGGAAAACTGAATGAAACGGATTGGCCAAAGCTCACGAAAGCGGCTGGTCAACTTTCCGAAGCCCCTATTTTTATCGACGACTCCCCTTCTCTCTCTGTCCTTGAAATTCGCGCAAAATGCAGAAGGCTCAAAGTCGAGCATCAAGTGGGGCTTGTGGTCATCGATTATTTGCAGCTCATGAGAGGCCAGTCCCGGTCAGAATCCCGCGAAAAAGAAATTTCTGAAATTTCGCGCGGACTCAAAGGACTTGCCAAAGAGCTCACTATCCCTGTCATTGCAATCTCCCAGCTCAACCGCGCTGTCGAAAACAGGAACGACAAACGACCGATTATGGCCGATCTTCGCGAAAGTGGCGCCATAGAACAGGATGCAGACATCATCGCCTTTATTTACCGCGACGAAGTTTACAATAGGGACAGCGACTGGAAAGGGACGGCAGAAGTGCTCATCTCTAAACAGAGAAGCGGACCGACAGGGATGGCAAGACTTGCTTTCTTGCAACAGTTCACGAAATTTGAGAACCTTGCACGCGGTTCCGAAAATTCATAAATGTCATCCTGAGGGCGCAGCCCGAAGGATCTCTAACGAAGATTCCTCGCACTTCGTGCTCGGAATGACTCCGGTCAACACAATTGAAAATTAAGGAATTCAAAACCAGCATTTCGTCTGCTGACCTCTTTCAGGTTCTTGAAAAAGAACCATATAGTTTTTTTCTCGATAGCGCGGATGAATGCGGCTTTTCATTTTTAGGGGCGTATCCCTATAAAATCATCCACTCATTGGAAGCGCTTGAGAAAGAACTTATAACCCTATCGGCAGCACAGAGAGCGGTCCCTGCTTCTTTAGAACAGTTCCCATTTCTAGGTGGAGCAGTCGGATATCTCGGTTATGATCTGGCACGAAGGTGGGAAAAACATCTCAGAACACAACACAAACAAGAGCCCTTTTCTCTCCCGGATCTCTGGTTTGGCCTTTATGACACCTGGATTGCCATAGACCACACTCATGAAAAAACATTCTTATTCTCACTAGATGAAAGTTTAGAGGGCCAGGAAAAATGGCGCTGGTTTGAAGAAGTCATCCAAAGATGCTTCGAAGCTTCGTCCCTCAGCATGACTTCGGCAACAGTCCACCCCCCTCACAGCATGATCGAATCCAATTTGTCCTTTGAGGCTTATAAAGCGATGATTGAGAAAGCAAAGTTTTACATTGAAGAAGGCGAAATTTATCAGGTAAATCTCTCACAATGTCTGATGGCAAATGTTTCCTGCTCCCCTTTTGAAATCTATAAAAAACTTCGAAAGATACACCCCTCTCCCTTTTCCGCCTATCTCAATCTGGGCGATTTTCAAATACTCTCCTCATCTCCCGAACGCTTTATCCAGATCACAAAAGATCAACTCATTCAGACAGAGCCTATCAAGGGAACCATTCGACGAGGAAAAAATGAAGAAGAAGACACTCTCTTAAAAACTGAACTGCTTCAAAGCGAAAAAAACAGGGCTGAACTGATGATGATTGTAGATCTCGAACGAAATGATTTAGGTAAGATCTGCCATTATGGTTCTGTAAAAGTCCCGACCCTCATCGAGCTCAGATCTTTTGCCACGGTCCACCATCTCGTGTCAGTGATTGAAGGGGAACTGAAAACAATCCATTTTCCTGACATCATCAAAGCGATCTTTCCAGGTGGATCAATTACAGGGGCTCCCAAGCTCAGAGCTATGCAGATTATTGATGAACTCGAACCTCACAATCGGGGAATCTACACCGGCTCCATTGGTTATATAGATTATCGTAGACAAGCTGACTTAAATATTGCTATTCGTACTATCGTGCACCAAAAGGGGGTTGTTTATTTCCCTCTGGGGGGGGGTATCGTAAGTGATTCGACGGCTGAATCAGAATTCGCAGAGACCCTTCAGAAAGGAAAGGCGCTGATATCCGCAGTATCTTAACCAAGGGGGAAAAGATGGGGAATGCCCTATTTAAACAAGTGATCGAACTGAGTGGATTGCCTCCTAAGATAATGAAAAAAGAACTGACAGCTATTCTTAAAAAGATAGGAATCAAACCTCAAAAACTAACAGAATCTTCCCTGCGAAAAGCTGCCGCCGCCTATCTGCGTGAAATCATTCGCCACGTGGCTAGGTAGCAAGTCCATTTCCAGAGGAAATGGACGCGCAGTATGAACACTGGTTTGTCGATCTTATTGGATATTGGTCTGTGAAGTAGAAACCTATTTCATTCCTCAATATACGGCTTTTTGACTTTTATTTTGAGATGATTGATTTTCTTGCGAAGGGTATTGCGATTAATGCCAAGAATCTGGGCAGCCCGGACTTGATTACCCCGCGTTTTCTTAAGAACCAATTGAATCAGCGGCCTTTCGACCCGCTCAAGGATGATCGGATATAAATCACTCACTTCATATCCCTGGATCTGATCGATAAAGGATTCTAGCTTCGAGTGGACCAAATCTTCCAACGCAAAATCTTTAAACACATTTTTATTTAGGCCAGAAGATACGTCTATCTTATTCTCACCCA
The DNA here is from genome assembly GCA_964392415.1 of uncultured bacterium. GTDB lineage: Bacteria > Bdellovibrionota > JACOXK01 > 2-02-FULL-40-11 > 2-02-FULL-40-11 > CAYJMQ01. The sequence goes on from CAYMPL010000018.1 coordinate 17,522, forward strand.
TGGAATCTGTCATAATTCAATTCTCCTTTTTTCAATGGATTAAGGGTTTTAATAAAATTGCGCGGATATTAGCATAGAATATTGAGATGGCAAGCTTAAATTGACAACATGTCAAAAACTAAGTACTCTGAATATAAATCGATGAAAACCCAACAGTTCAAGGTGGTATGTTATTTGTTTTTTGTTTATTCTCTTCTTTGGCTCAGTTCATGCGCAACCACTGGAAGCTCCTCGAAAAATCCATCAGAAACTACAGTAGCTCCACAAAAGGAGCCTTCTTTTTCGGAAGCCAATTTAAAAGAATTTTCTCCTGCCTTTAATATTCCAATCGTTGTAAACCGGGAAGTTGAGTGGTTTATCCGCTATTTTCAGACTACCCATCGGAGGCATTTTGCCAGATGGCTGGCAAGATCAAAGAAATACATCCCTTTAATGCATCAAATTCTCAAAGAAAACAGCCTCCCCACAGATCTCGTCTATATGGCAATGATCGAGAGCGGTTTTAGTACAAGCGCCCGTTCCCATAAGCAGGCTGTAGGTCCCTGGCAGTTTATCCTGGGAACCGGCAAAAGATACGGACTGCGCACGGACTGGTGGATTGATGAACGGAAGGATCCCATTAAATCGACGGTAGCTGCCGCGCGATACTTAAAAGATCTCTACGACATGTTTGGCTCCTGGTTTCTGGCCGCTGCAGGATATAATGCCGGCGAAAATAAGATTAAAAGAGCGATCAATCGACATAAAACAGAAGATTTCTGGGAGCTTGCCACCTATCGATATTTACGCCGGGAAACAAAACAATATATTCCCAAACTTATTGCAGCCCTTCTCATCGCCAAAAGTCCGGAGAAATATGGATTTGAAGATATCGAGTATGAGGAACCTTTGGCATTTGACACGGTTGAAATCGATTCCCCCATTGATCTTCGAACGGCAGCAAAAGTTCTTGAAATAGATTATGAATCCCTCAAGAATTTGAATCCAGAGATCAGACGCTGGAATACGCCTCCAAACATCAGTTCTTATCAACTGAAAATCCCTTTCGGAAAAAAGGGAGAATTTTTGGCCCGCTATGCAGAAATTAAACCCAAGAATAAAATGCTATTTCATGCGCACAAAATCCGGCCGGGCGATACCCTCTACAAAATTGCAAGACTCTACAAGACCGGCATCGACCCTATCCTTGAGATGAATAACATCCGATTCCCGAGAAGGATCCGGCCTGGAGATCATCTCATCATTCCGATAAAAGCAAAGGGATTCGACCTAAAGCAAAAACCACTCCCCGCCGCAACACCAGATGAAAACCAAGAAACATAAAAAAAGGGCGGTGGCAGCGGTGAAAAAAGCTAATTAATTTTCAACGGTTCTCATATAACCGTTTTCTCTTTTCCCCATTTTGAGGATTTGAGACATTAAGTAGCTAACGATACTGAACTTTTTTCTTTCCTAACCCCCTTTTCTATGACCTTAATACTAGTTGGGAATTCCTCATTCCCCGGTCTTAGGGGGAAGTCAATCAGGAAAAAAGCCCATTGCCATCGTCCATCTTTATTGTAACGCTTTCGCTGATTTTGGACAATTAATATCGATGAATTTAAAGTTTATTTTAATGAGATTTTAATTAAGCCAATAACAAATCTCTTGAGTCTCACAAAAATATACCGATAATAAGGCTATAGGGATCGCCATGAAGAATTTGACATCTCTTTTAATCTTATCGCTCTGGTTGATTGGGTGGAGCGCTCCCCTTTTAAGCTCCCCTTGTAGCATGAAAGGGGGGGAATGTTGCCAGACGGAACAGATTCAAAAATCGGTCTCCATAACTTCTGAATGTCGAGCACACTGCGGGGAGGATGACTGCTGCAGGTGGAAAGAATCAGAAGCTTCAGATAGCCCTATTCAGCCTGCGCTTCGTAGCTTTAAATATGAAGATCAAAAAAGCCCATTGGTAAAAAGGGAACCCCTGTTACTTTCAAACAAAGACGTCTCAAAAGATCAAGGTATTCATCCGTCACGAGCGCCAACCATTCTTTCGAAATCAAAAATTCCATCCTATCTTAAATATCAGCAGTTTCTGATCTAAGTCGCAAACCATTTCACCCGTTCGGGTGAAAAATAGCGCCCACTGGTTTCTCAATTTTTAAGGAGTATGTCATGAAAATTTATTATCCGATGATATTTTTGCTGATCACTTATGCATTCGCTGGAGGAATAGATCTTTTTGCTGAAAATGAAAAAGTCGTAACGTTAAAAGAAGCGATAAACGAAGCATTGGAACATAATCCAATATGGCGGGCTCAAAGATTTGAAGTTCAAAGTAAAAAGGCGGAAATTGGCCCCACTGGAAGTTATGACGACCCAATGGTCGCTTTTGCCGCAAAAGATTATCCAGTCGATTCTTTTAGCCGGAAAGAACATGGAATGACTGGCGATGAAATCAGCCTAACCCAAAAAATTCCATTCCCCGGAAAACTGACCAAGCTCCGAGCTGCCGCTGAAAAAGAATATCATTCACAGGAAAAACAATATGAACAGCTGAAGTGGAATCTCATTCGCGACGTAAAGCTCGCCTATTACAGCCTGTTTCTCGCCCTTAAAGAGCAGGCTCTTTTAAAAGAACAAAAGAATTTCATCAAACAGCTCATTGTCGTCAGTCGAAATAAATACACCATTGGCAAACTCTCTCAGGCAGAGCTTCTCAGTTTTCAAGTGGAGGAAGCAAAGTTGATAGGAGAGCTTCTTTCAAATGAAAAGGAAATTTCTGCCCGAAAAGCCACTTTGAAAACACTTCTTGGAAAGAGCAACCTCGATTTCAACGCCACCGTGTTAGAGGAGACTCAAAAAACGGCCATGGACCACAGTAAAATACAACCAGACATTCTCGAAAAAAGGGTTCTTCAAAAAAACCGAATGCTTCTTGCCCTTGAAACGGCAGTTGACTCCTCCAAGCAGAAACTTTCCTACGCGAAGCTTGGATATCTCCCAGATTTCGAAGTAATGGCTGGCTATACGATTCGCGAACCGAGGCCAGCGGACGATGGGGTAGATCTTTTTACGGGGAAAGTGGGGCTAACACTCCCCATCTGGGCTATCTCAAAACAATCGGAGCAAATTAAAGGCGCAAAGGCTGAGAAAGCAAAGATAGAGGCGCTGCTCGAATCATCACAAATAGAACTGAAAAACAAAATTCAGACGCTTCATGCAGAACTCTTTGAAGCAGATCAAAAAATCAAGCTCTTTGAAACAGGGATATTACCGCTGTCGAGACAGGCTGTTCTTTCGGGGAAATCTGCCTATCTGACAGGAAAGCTCGAATATTTAAATCTGCTGACTTTTATTCAAGATCGTTACCAAGCAGAAATCGCATACTTTGAAACGCTCACCAAACACGAATCAAAGATTTCGGAAATAGAAGCATTTCTTGGAGAAGAAATTGGAGGTGAAAAACAATGAACTTTCTAAAATCTCTTCTTAAATCAAAAACAGTCTGGGCATTGATTGCATTGATTCTGATTCTTGTTGCAATAGATCTTACACAGAGCCATGAACATAAAAAATCTCCAAAAGAAATAGCAGGCAAAGGTATAAAAGCGCTCTATTTTTGTCCGATGCATCCCTCTATCACCTCCGACAAGCCGGGGCGTTGTCCGATCTGCCATATGCCGCTTGAAAGAATAGAAGAATCTCCTCGTGAGATGAAAAAAGAAAAAAGAGAAGAGGTGCCAGGGAGGGTCTCTTTCTCGCTGCCAAAGGAGAGACAACAGCTCATAGGAGTCACAACTGAAAAAGTCACAAGCCGGGAACTCAGTTATGAAATTCGCGCAAGCGGAAAAGTTGCCTTTGATCCCGATCTTTTTACAACGATGGAAGAACATCTCCAGGCGCTAGCCGCGCAAAAGGAGATGTCAAAAAGCCCGTTTAAAGAGATTAAAGAACAGGCTGACGCGCTCGTTTCATCATCTCAGACAAAACTTAAACTCATGGGGCTCTCACAGGATCAAATCGAAATGATTGGCGCAGAGTCACAAGACCCTATAAATCTCCTCCTCCCCAAAGGCTCTGTGTGGATTTACGCGGAGGTTTTTGAATATGAAGTTTCTTTATTGAAATCGGGTCAGACGCTGGAAGTAACAACGCCTTCTCTCCCTGGAAAAACATTTACGGGAACCATCTCCAGTATCAGCCCCATTGTGAACGCCCCCTCGCGGACATTCAGGGTGCGTGGAGAAGTTCCAAATCCTCAAGGGGTTTTAAAACCGGATACATTCGTAAATGTGAAAATTAGAATTGAATTGGGAAAAAAGCTTGTGGTCCCGATGGGCGCTGTCCTTCATTCAGGGGATAAAAACTTTGTCTTTGTTGTCAAAAGGGAAAGAAAATTTGAACCACGCCTTGTTTCTGTGGGGGTACGAGCAGGAGAGCATTATGAGATCCTCTCTGGTCTAATGGAAGGAGAAACAGTTGTGACATCGGCAAACTTCTTGATCGATTCTGAATCAAGACTGAGATCCGCGATTCAGTCACCAGAGGGAGAACCGCAAAAACATCATCATTAAGAGGATAACTATGGTTGAGCGAATTATTGAATTTAGCGCCAAAAACAAATTCCTCATATTTGTTATTACCGCGACAGCTATCGTTGCCGCAGCAACGTCGATTCAGAGGATGCCGCTGGATGCGATTCCTGATCTTTCAGATACCCAGGTCATTATCTATTCGAAATGGGATCGAAGTCCCGATATTATCGAAGATCAGGTCACCTATCCCATCGTCAGCGCCCTTCTCGGCGCCCCCAAAATCAAAGCGCTTCGGGGAATTTCTGATTTTGGATTTTCTTATGTCTATGTAATTTTTGAAGATGGAACCAATCTCTATTGGGCGAGAAGCCGTGTTCTTGAATATTTGAGTAAAATCCTGGCAAGACTCCCAACCGACGTAAAAACAGAAATGGGTCCAGACGCAACGAGTGTAGGATGGGTCTATCAATACATCCTTCTCGATGAAGCAAACCGGCTCAATCTGGCAGAACTGAGAAGCCTTCAGGATTGGCAGCTGAAATTTCATCTTCAGTCGGTCCCCGGCGTTGCTGAAGTCGCTTCCATTGGCGGCTTCGTTAAACAATATCAGATCCATATCGATCCCAACCGATTGATCGCCTATAATCTCTCGCTATCCGATGTCATGGATGCCGTACGCTCAGGAAATAGCGACGCAGGGGGACGAGTCATTGAGTTCTCCGGAGCCGAATACATGGTAAGAGGGCGTGGCTACGTAAAAAATGTTTTCGATATAGAAAAAATAGTGATCAAGACCGACGCTCGCACGAGCGTTCCAATTCTTGTCAAACACGTTGGAAAAGTTGTGCTCGGTCCAGACATGAGACGAGGGGTCAGCGATTTCAATGGGATGGGGGATGCCCCCGGTGGCATTGTTGTGATGAGACAAGGGGAAAACGCCCTCAATGTGATTGAGCGGGTAAAACAACGAATAAAAGAAATCACCCCAAGCCTCCCCAAAGGGGTAAAAATCATTCCAACTTATGATCGATCTGATCTGATTCAGCGTTCGATTGCGACACTCAAACATGAACTCCTGGTCGAAGTCATCATTGTGAGTCTTGTCATTCTCCTCTTTCTTTGGCACTTTCCTTCGGCCATTGTCCCGATCGTGACGATCCCTATTTCTGTTTTTCTCTCGTTCATTCCTATGTATCTCATGGGAATTACCTCAAACATCATGTCTCTGGCAGGAATTGCTATTTCGATTGGGGTTCTTGTGGATGGGGCCATTGTGGAGGTTGAAAATGCCTATAAAAAACTTGAAATCTGGAATTCGACCGGAAGGAAGGGGGATTTCCATGTCATCCGCCTTGAAGCGCTCAAACAGGTCGGGCCTTCTGTCTTCTTCTCGCTTCTTGTTATTGCCGTTTCATTCTTGCCCATTTTCACGCTTGTCGACCAGGAAGGACGACTCTTTAGACCCCTTGCGATCTCTAAAACACTCGCGATGATTTTTGCTGCAATCCTTGCAGTTACGATCGATCCCGCGCTTCGGATGATGTTTACAAGGATGAATAACTTTACATTCAAACCGACATGGCTCCGCAAACTGTCAAACACGCTGCTCGTTGGAAAATATTATCCCGAAGAAAAGCATCCAATAAGTCGCGTTCTCTTTAAATATTACGAACCTGCCGTCCATTTTGTATTGAAACACAGCAAGGCAACGCTGATCATTGCAATTTTATTGACCCTTTCCGTCATACCCGTCTATTTCAAACTTGGCTCAGAATTTATGCCTCCCCTCAACGAAGGGGCATTTCTTTACATGCCGACTGCCTTCCCCGGAATGTCTGTGTCGGAATCCCAGCGAATCATTCAGGCTCAGGATGCAATTCTCAAAGAATTCCAGGAAGTTGAAACGGTTTTTGGCAAAGCGGGACGGGCAGAAACCTCAACAGATCCAGCCCCCTTCTCGATGGTCGAAACAACGGTTGTTTTAAAGCCGGTCAACCAGTGGCCCAAAGTCAAACGCTGGTATTCATTTCTTCCTTCGTTCATTCATCCGCTTTTTAGCTGGATCACCCCAGATCATCTGACTTTTGAAGAATTACAACAAACGATGAATGAGAAACTTAGGTTTGCCGGCATCCCAAATATCTGGACGATGCCAATTAAAAACCGGATCGATATGCTTTCTACGGGGATTCGAACTCCAATCGGCATTAAAGTCCTTGGCCCGGATCTTAAGACGATTCAAGAGGTGAGTGAGAAGATCGAAAACACCGTCCGTGGCATACCGGGAACCCGGAATGTTTATGCTGAACGCACAGCAGATGGCTTTTATCTCGATTTTGTTTTCAATCGCGATGAGCTCGCGCGTTATGGCATTTCAATCGCTGGAGCTCAGACGATTGTAAGCTCCGCTATTGGTGGCGAAAATATCTCTTACACCATTGAGGGAAGAGAGCGCTATCCAATCCACGTTCGTTATGACCGTGAATTTCGGGAAGACATTGAGACGTTAAAACGAGTTCTCGTCTCAACACCCTCGGGCGCCCATATTCCGATGACGCAGATTGCCGACATTCGGATGGTTCAGGGACCTGCGATGGTTCGGAATGAAAATGGAATGCTCGCGGGATTTATCTATATTGACGTTTCCGGACGAGATATCGGAACGTATGTGAAAGAAGCAAAGAAAAAGGTCGAAGAAAAAATCGAAGTTCCGCCGGGGATCAGCCTCGCCTGGAGCGGGCAGTATGAAAATATTATCCGGGTCAAAGAACGCCTGAAATTTGTGATCCCCCTCACACTCTTCATCATTGCGCTTCTTCTCTATACGAATACCCAATCCCTCGTAAAAACGGGGATCGTGATGCTCGCCGTCCCCTTTTCTCTGATCGGGGGGATCTGGCTTCTCTATATTCTCGGATATCATATGTCGATCGCCGTCTGGGTTGGAATGATAGCGCTGATGGGATTGGACGCGGAGACCGGTGTTTTTATGCTCCTCTATCTTGATCTCGCCTACGAAGATCGGGTCAAATCGGGGAGAATGAAAACGCTGAAGGACCTGGAAGAATCGATCATCGAAGGCGCTGTCAAACGAATTCGACCCAAACTCATGACCGTCATGGCTGCTTTCATGGGCCTGCTTCCTATCATGTTTGCGATGGGAACCGGCAGCGACGTCATGAAACGGATCGCCGCCCCCATGGTCGGCGGCCTCATCACAAGCTTCATTCTCGAACTCCTGGTCTACCCTGTTATTTACTATTTATGGAAAAAACGAACTCTGCGCGAAGTTCTTTGATTTTTTGCGGCGAAGGCAAAGAATTGAGGGTCGCGAGAAGGCTTTGCAGTTGATCTAAGTTTCGAATGCCGCAAATCGCGGCGCTCACTTCGGGAAAACCGAGATTAAACCCCAAGGCTGCCTGAAGACCCGAGATACCAGCTATTTTGAGAAATGTTTGAAATTTTTCGATTCCATCGATTCTCTCCTGCAGGTAACTTGTTTTCCACCACGGAGCCCAGGAACGGCAATCAGAGGGATCAAACTTTCTATCTCGCGCAACTCGTCCGGTAAGAACCCCTTTCCCTAAGGTTCCCCATGTCATCAATCCATAATTGTGTTCACGAATCAGGGGAAACAATGTCTCTCTTAAATCATCTTTAAAAAAATTAAACTCATCCTGAACAACTTGAACCCTATCAACCTCTTCGGCTTTTTTCAGATCTTCCAGTCGGGGATTGCTTAAACCTATGAATCGAATTTTTCCTTCTTTTTTTGCCCGGGAAAGCGCTTTCATCGGCTCCCGAATGTCCACTTTGGAATCAGGCCAATGAATCATATAAAGATCGATGTAATCGGTCTTAAGATCTTTGAGACTCCGGTGAAGCATCATCTGCGTAGTCTTCAAATCATTAGATATGAAAATCCTTTTTGAGGAATTCCATGTCACACCAGATTTTGAAACAAGAAAAACGTCATCTCTTCTATTATGAAAAGCCTTCCCAATCCGTCTTTCCGATTCCCCAAAACCATAGACAGGAGCTGTGTCATAAATGTTAATGCCGGCATCAAAACAGGCGTGAAGAAGATCAATAGACTCTTTCTCTGAAATACCGCCAAAGCCATAGCCTCCCCCTTCTCCACTGATCGCAGCTCCTCCAAAAGCTATTTCAGAAACATAAAAATCGAGGCTTCCAAATTTTCGCGTTTTCACAAGAAACCTTCTATACCACACCTTAGGCTGCCTCTGTTGGTTTTCCTATTCTTTTATGTTAGGTCGAAGTCGCGATGCGTCTTTTTACTTTTGCCCACCGGGGAGAAGCTCAAGTTTTCCTAAAAAGGGGGAATTACAAACCGATATCGTTCTTCTTTGACGGCCTTTACGAAAATGGCGGCGATTTACTTCTCATCACGGGTGAAGGGCTCCAAAAAACAACAGAAAAAGCGGCCGCTGTTTGCGCTTCTTATCATAAGGAAATATCGCATCTGATCAATTTTGGCGTCGCCGGATCTCTTTCCCCGGAACTTACCTTGGGCGAAATTTATTCTGTAAGAACCGTTTATAAGGAAGATGAATTCCATTCCTTCACAACCCGCGGAATGACTTCTTTTGGAGCTCCGCATTTCGACTGCATCAGCGCTCTGGAGCGAGTCGTCAATGATGAGAAAGCGGCAAAGCTCGGCTGCTTTGCTCAAATCGTCGATCGGGAACTGTGGGCTATTGGATCTTTGGCTTCTCTTTTCAGGATTCCGTTTCAATCCCATAAACTCATAGCAGATGAGGCAGGCTCACAAACTTCTTGTTTTGATTTAAGAGAGCGCGCCGCTGTCTTTAGCGAAAAAATCCACGATTATTTTTGTCAAAATGTAAAATCTGAAAAAATTGAACCTTCCTTTTCAGAAAAAAAAGTCCAACTTCCAGAAGGCTTTTATGCGACAGTATCTCAATCTCAAAAACTTGAAAACCTTGCTCAAAAACTGGCTCTTAAATGGCAGATAAGCCCTCATCAAATTTTTGAACGCGTCAATTTAGAAACTTTAAAGAAAGAAGAAAAACATCCTAAAAAAAGAACGACGTTTCTCCTGAAGCTCTTAACTAAGAAGCTTACCCCTAAGATTCATCCACAATGAAAATCTCCCACAATGAAAATTTCTAGGATATTTATTGAAGAGCAGGTCAAAGATCATCCCAGGACTCTTAAAATTTTAAGTCGCTTTTCCGCCGTTTCTGTCACCGTCATTAGAAAAGTGGAAGATGTCTTCGGACGTGTCAAAAAACCGTATCTCCAAAAAAGAGAAACGCTCAATTTGTTTGTGGGTCGAAAAGAAGGAACGGTTGTAAAACGGGCGCCTGACGCTTACGGATTAAAAGAAGATCCTCATTACTACTTCGTTCATGCCTACAATTGCATTTACGAATGCGAATATTGTTATCTTCAAGGCTATTTCCACTCGCCGGATCTCGTCTTCTTCATAAATCATGAAGAGATTGGAAAGGAAATGGTGCGGCTCATTGAAAAAGTCCATCCAGAAAAAACAGTGTGGTTTCATGCGGGAGAATTCAGCGATTCCTTGGCCCTCTCGCATATAACCGATGAATGGCCCTTTTATTTTGATTTGTTTTCAAAATTTCCACGAGCCAAACTTGAACTTCGAACAAAATCAGTCAACATCGCGGCCATTAAAGCGCTGACGCCTCAAAAAAATATCCTCATCACTTATTCTCTTTCGCCGGATATCCTTGCTCAAAAATACGACCGAAACACTCCCTCGATCAATTCACGCCTGAAGGCAATGGAAACCTTGGCATCTCTAGGCCATCCTATTGGAATCCATTTTGACCCGATCGTCTGTTTCGATGAAGTTGAATCAGCTTATGAAGAACTTATCGAAAAAATTGTGAAAAAAATTCCTTCAGAAAAAATTGAATACATTTCTCTCGGCGCTATTCGATTTTCAAAACAGGCTTATCGCGCGGTTGAAAAAAATTATTCCGCGAGTGACCTGCTCGCGGCTGATTTCATGAAAAGTTCCGATGACAAAGTTCGATATCCCCGCCCTCTTCGGCTTTATCTCTTAAACAAAGTGCGAGATTTATGTTTGAGCGCTGGAATCGATAGAAGGAAAATCTACCTGTGCATGGAATCGTAAGAAAAGGTTTTGGTTTTTTTATTTTCAGGGCGCCGTCGTGCTGTACGCATACTTTTCAATATCAAATCCATACCGGTTCACATTGGCATCTGATTTGAATTGAATGTTTGCCGTATCCCCTTCCACAATGAATGACCAAAAGGCCCCCATGCTGCCATCGACATTATCGTATTCTACCCCGCTCTTATTGGTGATTCGGACAATGTCATATCCACCTTCTGTGTCAAATTTCGAAAAATAGATTTTAAGAAGTGTCGCCCCTGGATGACGGATGGTCCATGTCTGATCGGTGTTGTTCGGGTAGTTATGCGGGGTTGAAATTGCGTGGGCAACGTCGATCCAATCCCCAGGATCTTTGGGACCCGCTTTCGGCGGAATGATATCGTGGAGAGCGTTATAGGCATTTACGCGCCCCGCAGACATCACCTTTCTTCGCACAGAAAGAATCTCATCACTTGTTTTAATCAGGCGATCTTTCACTTCCTCGGGAGAAAGCTCCGGTTCCTGAGATAAAAGGAGCGCCGCAATCCCTGAGACATGGGGAGTTGCCATCGATGTCCCCCTCATGACATCATAATTATTTCCCGGAATAGCGCTTAAAATCGCTTGTCCCGGCGCCAACAGATGAACCGACTTTATTCCATAATTAGAAAAGCCGGCCAGAATATCCTCATTCGTTATCGCCCCGACTGAAATGACGTTAGGCTGCTGGTAACTTGAGGGATAGTGGGGAAAACCATCGGTATTTTTACCGTCGTTCCCGGCAGCCGCGGTAAATACAACCTTGTTCTGATTCGCATGGGCAATGATGTCGTAAAGAGTCTGCGAAAATCCTCCGGCGGCGGGGGGGGGGGGGGGGGGGTGGGGGGCGGTGGGGGGGGGGGGTGGGGTCGGGGGGGGGGGG
>CAYMPL010000018.1:29106-29599 GCA_964392415.1 uncultured bacterium
GCGAAAATCCTCCTCCCCCCCAGCTGTTGCTTAAAATTTTAGCCCCCATGGCGATTGCATATTCGATCCCGAGCGCCGCGTTGGATAGTTCTCCCGATCCGAAAGAATCAAGAAACTTAACGGCCATGAGCTTCACTGTGGGAGCAACGCCGGCCACACCTATTTTGTTATCTTTGATGGCGGCAATCGTTCCGGCAACATGCGTCCCATGCTCATGATCATCCAATGGATCGCCATCCTTATTGGAGAAATCATATCCATAGACATCATCTATATAGTCATTTTTATCATCATCAATCCCATTGCCAGGAATTTCACCCGTATTGACCCACATGTTTGCCGCCAAATCTTCATGCTTATAATCAATCCCCGTATCGATCACAGCTACCACAACATTTGGCGAACCTGTCGTCGTCGTCCAGGCTTCTGGCGCATCAATATCCGCATCATAGCTTCCAGACAGCCCTGTCGGATCTGGCTGACCGGTATTGTG
>CAYMPL010000019.1:0-28594 GCA_964392415.1 uncultured bacterium
CATTTGTCGCATCAGTTTTACATCTTCTATGGTTGCCCCCCCCGGTCCAAATCCTGTCGATGTTTTTACAAAGGCAGCCCCCGCAAGCTGCGAGAGGACACAGGCGATTATTTTTTCATCCCGTTCAAGCATAGACGTTTCAAAAATGATTTTCACAGGATAGGGTTTCGAAGCCCGAACGACTTCAGCTATATCAGCCAATACCAGTCGGTAATTTCTGTCTTTCAACGCACCGATGTTTAAGACCATGTCAATTTCTTCTGCCCCCTGGCGGATCGCCTCTTGGGCTTCGACCACTTTTGCGACAGTTGCCGAAGCGCCAAGCGGAAATCCGACAACAGCTGCTGTTTTTACTGAAGAGCCTCTTAATTTCTCCACCACATAACGAACATTAGAACTATTTACACAGACCGCAAAGAAATGATGTTCAACCGCTTCATTGCAAAGCTGGTCAAGCTGCAATCGACTGGCATCAGGCTTAAGAAGGGTATGATCGATATAGGAAGCAAGTGACGAAGGCGCTCGTTTAATCAACCGATTCATTTTGATGTTTCCGAATAACATTCCCCGAAGAATCGTGTCAACATCTCCCTTAATGATTGAATCGGTAATTTTTTATTGCTTCGCTCTCTTTATATGTTAAAAACCAATGCGGCATGACTGAACGAAAATCTCTCCATTTGGTCATTTCGGGACAAGTACAAGGGGTTTTCTTTAGGGTACACACCAAAGAAATGGCAGATTCGCTTGAGCTCGTAGGATGGGTCAAGAATCTTCCAGACGGAGAAGTAGAGGTGTATGCCAAGGGGGGACCAAAACATCTTGAGAAGTTTCTTCAGTGGTGCCATAAAGGCCCCCCACAGGCAAGGGTATCAGATGTAGAAGTTGTCTGGGATATAGATCTGGGTGATTTTTCGTCATTTGAAATTGTAAGATAAAATGAAACTGCTCATTATTTAAGCATGTTTGAGATATTGAGAGCCGCTTGAGATTGTTGATTTTTAATTTCAGCCATGATATCTCATTTTTGGAGTACCTTTGTAAAAAGGTAACAAAAAACTGATAGTAGGAACAGGAAATGCCTATTTACGAATATATTTGTACGCACTGTAAAAAAAATTTTGAAATCTTTCAAAAGATTACAGAGAAGCCAAGAAAACGCTGTGGTGAATGCAATGGCAATCTGGAAAAGATTGTGTCTCAAAGCTCATTTCTTTTGAAAGGATCTGGCTGGTACAAGACTGACTACGCAAGAAAGACCAAAAAAGAACCTGAGCCATCAAACGCTCTACCGCCCTCTAAAGAATGTGGCGGCGGTCGTTGCCAGTCTTCCGCATCCGAACAGCCTTCTTCCCAGTGCGCCGGTAAATAAGGCATTTCTTCCGAGATCTCTCGGCCTCCGCCACAAGTGGCTTCGGACTCGAGATGACAATTAGGTGGGAAAATGGGAAATGAACTGATCGTCAATGTAACAACACACGAAACCCGTGTGGCTCTCATTGAAAATGGGAGTGTTGCCGAACTCTATATTGAGCGCGCCCATGACAAAGGCATTGTAGGAAATATCTATAAGGGAAAGGTGGTTCGTGTTCTTCCAGGCATGCAGGCTGCCTTTGTCGACATCGGTCTTGAGAAAGCTGCGTTTCTATATGTAAAAGATGTGCTCGTCCCCGAAAAAAGGATAGATCTTGAGGAAGAGGCCACTCCTGCTGTTGACGAAGATTTTGAAGAGGGGAGCGAAATGGAGATCCCAGAAGCTCCCACTATTGATGAAGCAATGCATCTCACTGAAGAACAAGCTCCTTCTGCAACCGAAGCGCAACCGGAAGTGGTTGAACCTGAAGAAATAAGAAGACCCCAGCCCCCCCCTATCTTTCGGAATCACGATTATAAGCGGAACTACGGTCATCAGGAAATCTCTGAGCTCCTCAAAGAAGGAGAGGAAATCCTTGTGCAGGCCACCAAAAATCCGATCGGAACAAAAGGGGCAAGGCTTACGATGTTTATTTCCATCCCCGGAAGAAACCTTGTTTTGATGCCAGCTTTCCGGCATGTGGGTGTCTCAAGAAGGATTCCTTCCGAAAAAGAGCGAAGAAGATTGAGAGATCTGGTCTATAACTTTTGCCCGAAAGATGTCGGCGTTATTGTCAGGACAGCCTGTGAAAATAAGCGGGCAAGCGTGATTAAAAGTGATCTCGACTATCTCTTGAAAATCTGGCGCGAGGTGGAAAAAGATCTTGCCAATGCCCCTGCGCCTTATCTTCTTCATGAAGAACTCGACATTGTCCTTCGCACCCTTCGGGATATGTTCATTGACAACATCGACCGCATCATTGTCGATTCCAAAAAAGAAGATAAGCAGATCCTCCGTTTCCTTGAACATTTTAACCCCAATCTTAAACGGGCTGTCAAATTCTACAAGGGACGGGAACCGATCTTTGATACTTATGGCATCGAAGCTGAGATCAATCGCGCTTTGGGAAGAAGGGTGTGGCTGAAGTCCGGCGGATACATCATCGTAGATCAGGCAGAAGCGCTAACCGTTATCGACGTCAATACGGGTCGTTACGTCGGAAAACGCACCCTTGAAGAGACCATTCTAAAAATCAATCTTGAGGCGGCGCGTGAAATCGCCAACCAATTGAGACTGAGAAATTGTGGTGGAATTATCATCATTGATTTCATCGACATGGAAAATTACCGTCATCGTGAAAGGGTCTACCGGGTATTCGAGGAGGCGTTAAAAAAAGATCGCGCCAAAAATACGATTCTTAAAATTTCGGAGCTTGGGCTTATTGAGATGACTCGTAAGAGAACCCGCGAAAGTCTCGCACAAACCCTCTGTGAATCCTGCTTCTATTGCGAGGGAAAAGGAACTCTTAAGAGTAAAAGAACGATCTGCTATGAAATCTTCAGAGAACTGGCCAAGACCTATGGGGACATGCAGACCAAAGAGATTGTTCTCTATGCTCATCCTGATGTCACAAAATTGATTGAAGAAGAAGAAATCGAAACCATTCACAAGATTGAAAAAATGATCAATAAACAGATTAAAATCGAGGCAATGGTGGATTACCATGTTGAACAATTTGAAATTCGAAGTCCTTAAGCTTGACTTCTTTTCCAAAAGTCCGTATAGAAGGGCTTCCCTGAGGTTTATATAATGTACGCCATTGTTGAAACAGGATCCAAGCAATACAAAGTCAGTATTGGAGATCGTTTTAAAATTGAAAAACTCGATCAGGAAAAAGGATCTGAGGCAATTTTAAACCGGGTATTGATGATACACGATAAAGAGATCCATGTGGGGAATCCTTACCTTCCAAAAGCCCAGATTATCTGTGACATCATTGAAACATATAAAGAACCGAGAATAATTGTATTTAAGTTTAAGAGAAGAAAAGGCTATCAGAGAAAAAAAGGGCATCGGCAGGCCATGACTCTTCTGAAAGTAAAAGAGATCCATTTGGAGGGGACGAGGAAAGTTGTCCCTACAGCCGAGCCTCAAAAGAAAGTGGCAACTCATGCAGAACGGCCGCTAAAAAAAGCTGCGGCAAAAAAAATCCTGAAACGAAAAGCGCCAATAAAGAAGACAATTACTAAAAGGAAGGGATAAATGGCTCATAAGAAGGGACAAGGGAGTACCAGCAATGGACGCGATAGCAATGGTCAGAGGCGCGGCGTTAAGATTTTCGGCGGCGAAACTGTAAAGCCCGGGGCTATTCTGGTCCGCCAGGTTGGAACACATTTTCATCCAGGATTCAATGTTGGCTGTGGTGGAGATTATACCCTCTATGCGAAAATCACAGGGCGTGTTTCCTTTGAAAGAATAGACAAGCGTCGAAAGCGTGTCAGCGTTTATCCCATAAGCAAAGCATCTTAATCCCCCTTTTTATTGATAAACGCATAAATAAGAGACAGAACCAGTAAGATGCAATTCATTGATGAAGCAAATATTGCTGTCCGTTCCGGAAAAGGAGGGGGGGGATCTGTCCATTTCCGGCGTGAGAAATATATTCCAAAAGGCGGCCCCGATGGGGGAGATGGAGGAAAAGGGGGGGATATTATTTTTTGCGCGGACTCTTCTCTCAGTACGTTGATCGATTTTAAATATAAAAAAAGATATGAGGCTCAGGATGGAAACGACGGTAAGGGACAATTAAAAAAAGGGGGCAATGGAAAAGATATCATCATTCGTCTGCCGGTTGGAACCGTCATCCGGGATTATCAGACGAATGAGTTGCTTGCCGATCTTGTACAAAATCAGCAACAGCTCGTGGCAGCAAAAGGGGGGAGAGGGGGGAAGGGAAACCATCATTTCAAAAATTCAGTTCATCAGTCTCCCCTGCACGCGCAACCGGGTGAGAAGGGAGAAGAAAGGGGGCTAAAACTTGAGCTCAAACTCCTTGCTGATGTCGGTTTAATTGGATTTCCAAATGCCGGAAAATCGACCTTAATCTCAAGAATTTCAAATGCAAAGCCCAAAATCGCCGATTACCCCTTTACGACCCTGATTCCTCAGTTAGGTGTCGTAAGGATTGCTGAAAATGAAAGCTTCGTCGTAGCGGATATCCCCGGTCTTATCGAGGGGGCGCATCGGGGCGTTGGGTTGGGAACACGTTTTTTAAAACATATTGAAAGGACACGGGTTTTCCTGCATCTCATAGATGTATCAGAAGAAAATCCTCTGGAGAGATGCAAAATCATTCTGCGCGAACTTGAACAGACAAATCCCAAATTGCTGCAGAAGAAGCAACGGATTGTTCTTACAAAAATAGATCTTCTCAAAGACAGGACAATCCTTGAACCGGCGATCCATTCTTTTCATAAGATGGGATATGATTGTGAATTGATCTCTGCCGCAACAGGGGAAGGGCTCCCAGAGTTAATTCATCACGTTTCAAGTGATTTAAATGTTGGAACTGCCTCATGACACCCTATAAAAAAGTGGGTCTTTTTGGAGGCACATTTGATCCAATCCATTATGGTCATCTGAAAGCTGCAAATGATATTTCAGCTAAACTTAATTTAGATCACATTTACTTCATTCCAGCATACATTCCCCCTCACAAAACAGATTTGGGGATCACTTCCTCGCACCATCGACTGGAAATGGTCAAACGGGCAATTCAGGGATCTTTAAAATTTTCAGTTTCCGAATATGAACTCAATAAAAAAGAAATTTCTTTCAGCATCGAAACGATTAAACATTATAAAAATCTCCTGCCAGCCGAAACCGAACTCTATTTTATTGTCGGAACTGACGCTTTTATCGGCATTTCTACCTGGAAGGAGGTTCCTGAAATCTTCGCAAACTGCAATATGATCGTCGTAAGCCGTCCCGGTTACAAATTGAAACCCTTTGATCAGATCATCAAAAACCCAAAATTATTCAAGGAATTTGTGATCATAAAAGATGGGGAAGAATACAAACACTATACAGGCCATTCTATCTATCTCTTTCAGTTGGGCTCCATCGACATTTCTTCTACGGAGCTCAGAAAAAGAATTGCCGAAGGCAAATCTTTCGCGTCATACTTGCCAGACACTGTTATCGATTATATCCACACCCATTCTCTTTATCTTAAAAACCGGTTCAGAACAGATGAAGGGGCTTAAAGTAAAAACATCAAAACAACTTGCATTAAGCTCTGCAAAGCTGGCTCTGGAAAAAAAAGCTTTCAATCTCATGCTTTTGGATGTACGGTCTTGCCGAAGTTTAATGGACTATATACTCATCTGCTCGGTTGAATCGATCGTGCAGGCTCAGAGTATCTGTGAATATATTCGTGAGACGCTTAAAAGATACAATGTTCAAAATTTGGGCATCGAAGGGGCTTCTGAAGGAAAATGGATTCTTATGGATTATAATGATGTCATCATTCATGTTTTTCACGAGTATGTCCGGGATGTATATGACCTGGAAGGGCTTTGGCATACAGCCCCTCGTGTCAAACTTCCAAGGAAGTAGGACGGATGGGTCATTTAAATAAAAATAATCTGCATTTGGTTCTTCTGCAAAAACCGAAAACTGATTTTGTCAGGGAAGGGATCGGCAATTATGTTCAAAAGCTCAAACCGTATGCAGAAATAGATCTGATTGAGCAGAGAAACCCAAAGTCTTTGCCAAGATCTTTAGAAGAACAACTGAAAAAACTCGAAAAGAGATCTGTGATGATCCTTCTGGATGAGAAAGGGAGACAGTTCAATTCCATTTCATTTGCCAAAACATGGGAAACGCTTATCAACCAAAGGGCTAAGGAAATAAGCTTTATTATTGGGGGGCCATCTGGATTTTCAACCCCTCCGCGGGCTGATATTTCCCTTTCCCTTTCAAGTTTCACTCTCAATCATGAACTGGTCCCCTTAATTTTATTGGAACAGGTCTACCGAGCCTATACCCTCCTAAGAGGCCATCCCTACCATCATGCCTAGACCTCCTGTAATGCTTGTGATACTGGATGGTTTTGGCATCAATCTTAAAAAAGAGGGAAATGCAATTCAATTGGCAGATGCCCCTACTTTTCGCGCGCTTGAAAAAGGAAATCACTCAAAAATTTTAACGAGTGGAGAAGCGGTTGGGCTTCCAGATGGCCAGATGGGAAATTCTGAAGTAGGACATACCAATATTGGAGCGGGACGAATTGTTTATCAGGATCTTACACGAATTAATAAAGCTATCAACGGAAGGGATTTTTTTAAAAACCCCCTTTTAAAAAAAAGTTTCGAAACCATTCAAAAAAAGGGATCAAAGCTGCACCTCGCGGGACTTCTTTCGGATGGGGGTGTACATAGCCACATCGAACATCTTTTTGCCCTCTTAAAATTCGCCAAAAGTGAGGGATTATCTCGGATATATATTCACGCCTTCCTTGATGGACGGGACACCCCATACAACAGCAGCCCTCATTATTTAAGGCAGATTGAATCCTTTAAAATTGCAACCCTCAGCGGTCGTTATTATGCGATGGATCGTGACAAACGATGGGACCGGACCGAAAGGGCGTATGATGCCATGACGGAAGGCATCGGCTTGCGCGCCAATTCCCCGCTGGCTGCTATTGAAGAGGCCTTCAAAAGGGGAGAGACAGATGAATTTATGCAGCCGACGATCATCGATTCAGAGGGTCTTATTGAAGATAATGATTTTGTGATTTTTTTTAACTTTCGCGCGGATCGCGCAAGACAGCTCACCCAAAGCCTCAATATTTCTGATTTTAGCTTCTTTAAAAGAAAAAAAATACCAAAACTAACTCAGTTCATTACGATGACACAGTATGATCAAACCTATTCTTTCCCTCTTATCTTTCCGCCTATTCAGCTGGCAAATATTTTGGGTGAAATCCTCGCCAAACATCATATTGCGCAGCTGAGAATCGCAGAAACTGAAAAATATGCGCATGTTACTTTTTTCTTTAATGGGGGAGAGGAACGGGTTTTTCCTGGCGAAGAGCGAATCTTAATTCCGTCACCGAGAGACATTCCAACATACGATTTGAAGCCGCAGATGAGCGCCCCGGAGGTTACAGAGACGGTTGTTAAAAACCTTGAAAAAAGGGAATTTGGCTTTATTATTCTTAATTTTGCCAACGCAGATATGGTGGGACACAGCGGAAATCTATCAGCGGCAATTAAATCGGTTGAAATACTGGACAGCTGTGTTGAAAAAATTATCAAGGCCGTACAGACCCAAAAAGGACATCTCTTGATCACTGCCGATCATGGAAACGTGGAACAGATGGTCAATTACGAGACAGGAGAGCCCCACACCATGCATACCACGAATCCCGTCCCTTTTTACTATATTGATCCGGAACGAAAAAAGGTTGATCTAAAAGACGGGATTCTGGCGGATTTTATGCCAACCATTTTAAATCTTATGAAGATTGAGTCTCCCAAAGAAGCAACCGGGAAAAATCTGATTGTGGAATAAGATTTCGTTTTTAATCGAGCCCCTTTTCTCAATTTTCATTCTTGCCAAATGCGCGGGATGCGGGACGGAATCCCAAAGATTAATCTGCTCCTTCTGTATAACTCATATTCAAAGAATAAAATCAGGGAACAGCCTTTTCTCTTTCGGCAAATATGAAGGCCTTTTTAAAGAAATGATCCATCACTTCAAATATGAAAATAGGTTCGCACTCGCAAAACCATTTGCGGATCTGCTCGTAGAACTTGTGCCTGAAAATACAGATTGCCTGATCCCAGTCCCCCTCCATTTTCAAAAATTGAGAGAGAGGAGATATAACCCTCCTGCCCTCATAGCAAACCGTTTGTCTAAAATCTTGTCTATTCCTCTCTATCTGGATGTTTTGAAAAAAATCTCTCCATCGACTTCCCAAACAGGTCTTTCAAAAACAGAACGAAAAAAGAATGTGGAAAAAACTTTCTACGTCGCTAAACCTGAAAAAATTGCATACAAAAGAATTCTTCTGGTGGATGATGTTTACACGACTGGCGCCACAACAGATGAGTGCAGAAGAGTCCTTGAAAAACGGGGGGCATCCGATGTAAAAATCTTAACCCTTGCCCGCAGCGAGAGGATGACATCTTAGAAAATTTTTAGTAAACATGAATAATAGGATGAAAAAATTCAAAAGATTCATTGTGCCCAGTTTGCTGCTTTTTTTCTTAAACAACTGCTCCTTCATTTCCATATCCCGCAAGCCAGACAATTTTCAGATCCCGCATCAGGAAAGGATTGTGACTTTTGATTCCGAAAATTTTACCATCACCCCAGAAAAACAGACAGCAACGTCCAAGGTATTAACCACCCCATTTCTGACCAATTTCTTAGCTGTTTATTGGCCCAGGCTGCCTGATTTTGACTATGATTATAATTTCCTGATCCGCTCAAGCACAGATGGCAAACGCTGGTCAAGATGGAAAGATCTATTTCTGATGGCCGAGGGCTCTGATAGTGAGACAGAATCTTATCATTACTCACAGCTGATCTACACACGGGGGGCAAAATTTTTTCAATTCAAAATTGTCAGGGTCAATTTCTCAACGATTCATTTTAGCGATTTTCATTTTGTATTTATTAACTCGCATAACCCCTCTCCATTCTTGGCAATGCAAAGAGAGGGAAAAGGAGATTTCAAAAAACCGATTTTTGTTACCAGGAAGGAATGGGAAGCCTCTGAATCGTCAGCATGGATCCATGAGAAACCGATCCCCCTTAAGAAAATCTCCCATATTTTCATTCATCACTCAGCGCTTGATAATATTCTACCGCATGAAGTCTGTGATGACGCCGTCCGCGCTTATCAACTTTATCATATTAAAACAAAAAAATGGGGCGACATTGGATATCACTACTTAATTTGTCAGCATGGAATTCTCTATGAAGGAAGAAAATCCCCCGGCTCGTTTGCATATAAAGAAATCATCGGCGCGCATGCAAAGGGTTTTAACGCCCATAGCCTTGGAATCTGTCTTATCGGTTCTTATGCCGATTCATCCTTAATCAACCAAAGTGAAAAAAACTCTCTTGTCCGAAAAATGATAGAAATTGGCGAACTGCGTGAAGATGAAGACCCTTATGGGTCGAGCCTCACCCCCTCCAAAGAGGTACAAAACACGATCATCGCCTTTCTCACATGGAAGGCTGAGCAGTATCGACTCAATCCCCAGGGGCATTCGATTTATCAAACAGAATCGGAAGATAAGACCTCACGAATGCTGCCAAACATTCTCGGTTATCAGGATGTCATGACAACCCTCTCTCCCGGCCAGCATCTCTATAAACTGATCCCCTCTTTGAGAGCGGCAGTCGCTGAAAAGATGAGGAATTAAGCGGCTAAAAAACCCTTGTATTCGTCGGCTTCCTCGGGGGATCCCCAGGAGGGCGGGTATGGACTTTGGGATTTTTCTTAAATTCCTCCGTCAATTCGGCATTAATTTTTGTATAGACCGGATCTTTATCCCCCGAATCGACAATAGCATCGATCGGACACGCAGGAATACAGGCCCCGCAATCAATACATTCTTTCGGGTCGATGATCATAAAAACCTCACCCTTATAAGAACCCGGATGAATGCAATCGACAGGACAAACCTCCACGCAATCTGCGTACTGTTCACCCAAACATTTTTCAATAATTACATATGTCATGTTCTATATCCTCACCGAAATTTCTTGCTCTTTACCTTCATTCGTCATATATCGCTCAAAAAAAGTCGTCAAGGAGGAAAATTATATGAGTAGAATTTTTTTCTTAACTTCAATCTTTTTTTCACTCGCGCTTACAACAACAGCTTTTGCAAAGGAAAAAATCCTGGTTGTTTTATCCGGAGTCGATTATGTTTCCTTAAAACCCCCGGCAAAAAGACACGCAACAGGTTATTTCCTGTCTGAACTTACGACTCCGCTCCAGGGTATTCTTGCGGCAGGGTATGAAGTTGTTTTCGCAAATCCGACAGGCAAAGAACCTTCGATCGATAGACTGAGCCTTAATCCAAAATGGTTCAAGGGCAAAGGGGATTCAGATGAAGAAGCGGCAGAAAAATTTCGGATGGCAAAAGAGTTGATTGCTTCATTCCCGGGACTTAAAGAACCCCGACACCTTTCTTCTTTCACAGAAGAAGAACTTGAAACATTCGATGGTATCTTTCTTCCCGGTGGACATGCGCCAATGGAAGACCTCTATAAAGATAGAGATCTGGGAAGGATTTTAAGACATTTTCATAAAAATAAAAAACCCACATCCCTGATCTGCCATGCCCCTGTTGCGCTCCTTTCGGCGATGGACGATCCTGACACAAAACTGAATGAGCCGTCCGCATTTGTGGAAACACTTGAGATCATTCACCATCTCAAATTGAAAGATCCTGAGAATAACAAAGAAAGAATCGCTGAATTAGAAAAAGATCTCGATCAACTATCAAGTCACTGGCCTTATAAAGAATATACACTGACCGTTTTTTCAAATGCTGAAGAACAATATGAAGAAGCGATTGGGGATCTTGAAGGATATCTGACATACTATGCCGCAGATGCCCTCGCCTATGCTGGCGCCGAAATTCGCCATGCGGCTCACTCCTGGAAAAGTCATGTTGAGCTGAGTGATGAGCTTGTCACGGGGCAAAATCCTATGTCAGATACAGCCTTCCGGGACAGCCTTTTGGAAAGGTTGACTGAATATCGCGTTAAAAACAAGCCAGTCCATCTCTGGCAAGATTTTTTCAAAGGGGGGGCGCTTGCAAAGGAGACTCTCTATGATGCATCTACAGAAAAAGTGAATTGGGACGAAGGCTATGTCACCCTATTCATTGGCCGGAGACTCTCTGAAATCTCAAAAGAAGAATATTTGCCCAGACTCACAAACCATATCAATGAGGTACGGAAAGTTTTTGGTCCATTTGGATTAAAGGGGTATTTCGTTTACGCAACAGAAGATTTCGAAATTGCGTATCAAAACTGGAAGGATAAAGAATCGATGGAACTCGCTATCGCTTCAGAAGAAGGGGCTCCGATTATTGAAGATGTACTGTCGTTTATGGAGATGGTGCTATTTACTGAGGCATCGAGACGACCCCAGTTTTAAGTCACTTTAATAAGGTTGCCAGACCAGCTCAAAAAGCTGGTCTGGCTTTATTATTCGTACTGCGCGCCCATTCCCTTTGGGAATGGGTTTGCTACTGCTAATACCTTCGGAAACCACCGCCGCCGCCGCCTCGTCTCGGGCCGCTGCCGCCGAACCCACCGCCTTCTCTCTTTTTCGGAGGACGGGCTTCGTCCACTTTTAATGAACGCCCCTCAAAGTCGGTGCCATTGAGAGAATTTTTTGCATTCGCGGCATCGGCCTCAGTAGCCATTTCCACAAAGCCAAATCCTTTCCCTTCAATGATATTTGCCTCTTTAACTTCACCAAACTGGGAAAACAATTGTGCCAGCTGGTCATTAGTTACAGAGTAACTTAGGTTTCCTACGTATAGTTTTTTCATACTATCTCCTTCTATTTTCTTTCTCATCCCCCTAGATTTTTTTTTGCTCAGAAAAGACTTGAACCGATCAAGACCCCGAAACGAAAAAACTCTCAAGCAGAGAGAATTCAAGCATTGTTACCTACCACCCCTTTTTGGATTTGGCTAGTCTTTTTTTAGATCAAAGGAAAAGGCAAACGGAGGGGGAGGGATTTGAACCCCCGAGACCCTTGCGGGTCTAATGGTTTTCGAGACCACCACATTCGGCCGCTCTGTCACCCCTCCTCACAAGTCAAAAACCTCAAATGAAATCATTGACAAATGTGCCTAGCCTTATTTAAATGATCGAAAATTATGAAAATTTCTCTTAAAAAATCATCCTTTAAAAGCGTTCGAGACCATACCCTAATCGTACCGGTTTATCAACAAAACTCAAAGATGGTTTTACCAAAAGAAGCAACTCATCTAAAGAGTCTTGTGGAGAAGCTTCGGAAAGACAATGCGTTTAAGGGCGAACTGAGGCAATCTATTCTTCTCCGTTATGTCCCAACCGCGCATGGACAAAATATTTTGTTTGTTGGATTTGGGGAAAAGAGGAAATTGAAAATCACTTCTCTTCGGGAGGCATTAATTCATGCGGCTGCAGAACTGAGTCAGGCAAAGACTGCGAGTTTCACGTTTCATCTGGAAACAATTGATATGCCGACCAAACCCGAGATTTCTGATCTCGTCCAAATTTGCGCGGAATCTTTGGCGCTGCCCATCTATCGATTTACAAAGTTTAAAACAGAGAAGAAACCAGATGGCTCCACCAAAGAAATAACGCTCTGCATGTTGACAAATGCAGAACTGACAGAAGGAAAAAAAGGACTCAATAAAGCCAACATTCTGATTGAGGCCTCGAACCTCGTTCGCGATCTTGTCAATACACCGAGTAACGGTTTAAGACCCCCTCAATACGCAGATTTAGCTGGAGATATTGGGAAAAAAGCTGGACTCAAGGTTAAAATTTTTCACGAGAAAGAGCTTGAGAAAGAGGGCTTTGGGGCGCTGCTCGCCGTGAATCGGGGGAGTGAAGAGCCTGCCAGATTTGTTGTTCTCGAACATAATGCCGGCCGTCAAGAGCTGGATACAATCTGCCTCGTTGGAAAAGGAATTACTTTCGATAGCGGGGGCATTTCTTTAAAACCCTCCGAATCGATGGAGACGATGAAATGCGACATGGCAGGATCTGCCATGGTTCTTGGCCTTATGCAGATCGTATCAAAATTAAATCTCCCTCTCCATGTTGTTGGTTTCATGCCGCTGACAGACAATATGCCGAGTGGCAGAGCAACTGTCCCGGGAGACATTGTTAAATCCTACTCAGGAAAAACCATTGAAATTCTCAATACCGATGCGGAAGGAAGGCTTATTCTTGCCGATGCGCTCGCTTACGCAGACAAAAACTATCATCCCAAACTGATCATTGACTTTGCAACCCTTACAGGGGCTTGTGTCATTGCATTGGGCGAAGCGGGGGCCGGTATGATGGGAACCGATCAAAAATCGATGGATCGGCTGAAAGAGCTTGCGGAATTCAGCGGCGATAAAATCTGGCAGCTCCCCCTCTGGGATGAATATCGGGAAGAATTTAAGAGTCCAATTGCGGATATACGAAACATCGGTCAAACGCGGGGAGCTGGTTCCTCCAAGGGGGGATTGTTCCTCCAAACCTTTATCAACGATAAAACACCCTGGGTTCATTTTGACATTGCGGGGTCTGCTTTCATCTCCAAAACCACACACCGATATTATCCAAAGGGGGCAACGGCTGCCTGTGTGCGGCTTATGTCAGAATTCCTCATCAAGTGGAACAGTTAACCGATCGAAAAGTCTGACGGAAGATCCTGCTTCTTTAAGAAAGAAGCCTGCGGGTCACAGAGAAGGATTGCTCTTTCCAAAATATTCTGAAGTTCCCGAACATTCCCCCGCCATGGATAATTCACCAGCGCTTCAACCACACCCTCTTCAACAAACCGGGTCTTTTTTCCAAGCCCCTCAGCAAACGTCTGAACAAAATATTTAATAAGAAAAGGGATATCCCCCTGTCTTGCCCGAAGGGGCGGCACCTTAATCTCAATCACGTTGATCCGATAGAGGAGATCTTCAGACAACTCTTTTGTGGTAGAAACAATGAGTCTTGTTCCACCCTCCTCTTTTTTTGAAAGGACTTCCAACAATTTTGTCTGAAGACGGGGCGTCAATTCTGAAATCTCAGACAAATAAAGAGTCCCCCTCTTATTTTTTGTAAAGATCCCTTCTTCCCCAAAAAGCGATGCTTCAATCTGTTTTTCCCGAACGCTGCTGCCCGGGAGATTATTACAACGAATGGCCCAAAAAGGGTTTTCTTTCTCTTCGGACGCATAATGAATCGCCTTTGCAAGTTTTTCTTTCCCAACCCCCGTTTCCCCGGTGAGGAGAATCGTCTCTCCCGTCGGAGCAACTTTTTGTACCAATGAATAGATCGCCTTCATTTCACGCCCCTGACCCAAAAGATTATCCAGAACAAATTGTTCAGTGATCATTCCTTTTGTCACCCGATCTTCAACGCTCAGATTTTTAAAGGCAAGCAGCCGTTTCAGTTTCAAAAGAACATCATCAAAAATAAGCGGCTTAACGACATAGTCATAGGCGCCCAATTTCAACGCTTCGATGGTTGTTTCCATCGAATTATATGCTGTCATCACAATAAAATAAGTTTCAGGGGCAATTCCCTTCACTTTTTCCAAAACCTTGAGACCATCTACGCGCGGCATCCGAAGATCACAAAAAATCAGATCAAATTTATTTGGTTCGATTTTTGAAATGGCTTCATCGCCATCAAACGCAAGATCTGTTTCATATCCATCTTCTTTTAAGATTTCAGATAAGGTTTCGCAAAGTGTCCGCTCATCATCTACGATGAGTATCTTCGCTCTTTTTTCGTTTTTCATATTTCTCCTGCCCCTCCATGACACCCAAAAGGCTTGAGCTATTGATGCTGTGAATGAGTTGACTGATTCTTTGAATATGAATCCGCATCAGCGCTAGATTCTCAAGTGTCTTTTCGTCCTGAATTCTTCTTTCAAGAAGCTGAACAAGAGAAGAAATAGAAGCCAGAGGATTTCCTATTTCATGGGCAAGCGTTGAAGAAAGCATTCCAATCGCAGCCATCTTCTCTTTGGCAACCCGTTCAGTAATGTCGCGGGAAATTCCGGTCATCCCTATCGGTTCCTGCCGTTTATTGCGCACCAGCGCGGTTTTCAGATGCGCGCAATACTCTGTTCCATCTTTTCTAATGTTTAAAATCTCTCCCTCCCATCCATTCGGATTTTGAAGTGTGGTTTTGATAAGCTCTTCACGAAGTCCCTTTGGATTATTTGGAGACATAATAAGACTTGCTGTTTTTCCAATGATCTCATCGCGAGCATAGCCAAGTTTCCTCAAGGCGGCCGGATTGGCATAAATAAACCGGTCCTCCAGATCCGAAATAAAAACAAGATCAGAAACCGATTCAAAGGTTGCGGCAAGCCAACCCAACCTTTCATCATTTTCCGGACGAATCACTCTTAATGACATGTCTTTCGGATGGCCCGAGATATATCCTCAAACAAACATGGCTTTGTCAGCCAACCATCCGCCTTAATCGCATTTTGATTTGAATATCCAGAAACAAATATGACTCTTGTATTCTTATTTCTCGCTTTGATCTTTTTTAAAAGATCATTTCCAGAAGGTTTCGGCATTTTAAGATCTGACAAAATGATGTCAAAATGATTTCGTTTTAATTTTTTAAGCGCCTCAAAGCCATTCGCCGCCTGTTCCACTTTATACCCCTCGAGCGAAAGTAGTTCCGCCGTCGCTTCCCGATAGTCTTTTTCATCATCAATGAGCATGACTTTTCTTCCCGCTACCGATCTCTTTTTCCGTTGGAAAGTAGGAAACAGGGGGAGGGAGAGGAGCGCCGTTGTCCCTCTTTCAGTGGCACTTTCTATCTCAATAAAACCCCCATGTTTCTTTACAATTTTTTGTGAACTGATCAGTCCCAGTCCATGCCCATTCTCTTTTTTGGTAGTAAAAAAAGGGTTAAAAAGGCGCCGACGGGTCTCCTCTGACATTCCCATACCGGAATCCGAAATGCGAATTTTAAGCCAATTGCCATCTACAAAAGAGTGGATCACAATTTCTCCCCCCATCTCCCAAGAAATCGCTTCAATCGCATTGAGAAGCAGATTCAACAGCGCTTCAACCAACAGCGAAGACCAGCCATAAATTTTGGGGATGGGAGTGGTTTCAAAACGAATAAGAATTTTTGGCCTGCCAAATGAATCAAGACATTTTGGCTTCACCATCTCAATGACTGTCGTAATCAATTCGTTAAGATCGACCCAATCCTTTTTAACGATCAGAGCTGCTTTCGGCGACTGCAGGCGATTGGCAATAGTTACTGCCTCTTTGGCAGCCAATCGAATTGCTTCGATGTCGGCAACAAGATCAGAATCTTTCATTTTACTTAGCAGAAGCTCTGTCCGGGAAAGGATGATGCCAATAAAATTGCTGAAATTATGAATGGCCCCCAAGGTCTCAATTCGGTCCTTAAGAAGGTTTCTATTTCTCTGCGGCATATCGCAAAGCCCATGCCACGAAACTTATCCCTCGTCAAACAATTTAATGAAGTATTGACGGTCAAAAGATCATCAGGATATGAAGCATTCATGCATTTTGATGAGAACCATAAGCCTGTCTGCCGAATTATCATTCTGAATTATAATGGTGAAGCGCTCCTCAAAGAGTGTCTGCCGTCAATTATAGACGCGGCTCATCACAGTAGATACTCGTGCTCCATGACCATTTTAGATAACCAGAGCCGTGATAACAGCCAGAAATTCATAGAAGAAAATTATGCTTCTTTGGTCGACTTTGTGAAAAGCCCTCAAAATCTCGTCTATTGTTCATTTAATGATTACATAAAAAAATTAAAGGAACCCTATGTCCTTCTCCTTAACAATGACATCAAGGTCGATCCGAAATTTATCGATCCTCTGATGGATATCCTCATGGAAGACAAAAACTGTTTCCTCGCTGCCTCTCAATCGAGAAACATGGATGACGGCGCCTATCATGGCTCTCTTTCAAAAATGGAGATGAAAAACGGACTGATCTGGGGGACAAGCCGGTTCATCGGATATGAAAAAAAGATTGCCAGAAAAAATCTGACAATGCAGGCCGGCTACGGCGCATTCAGAAGGGATATGTTTGTCGACCTTGGCGGTTTTGACACGCTTTATCTGCCGGGGACCGTAGAAGACACCGATTTTTGTTTCAGGGCTTACCGTAAAGGATGGCGGGCGTTTTATTGCCCTGAAAGTATTGTATATCACTATGGACAGATGAGTTTTAAAAAGGAATTTGGAATCTCAGGCCTAAGAAGAATTAATCGGCGAAATCTATATCTTTTTGTATGGAAAAACATTCGGGATCCCTGGCTCCTCATTCAACATCTATTTTTCATGCCATTACATCTTCTAAAATATATCGCTTTCGGGGAATGGGATTTTATATTGGGATTTAAGGACGCCCTTATTCGATTTCCGGAAGCAATGATAAGACGTATTCGAATGAGAAAGGAATTATCCAGCATAAGCGATCGCGACATATTCGCTTTGTCTAAATCATTATAGTTCTATTGGATGAAAGATCCCCTTTTCAGTAATGAGTGCGGTAATCAGCGCGTGGGGGGTGATATCGAAGGCGGGATTATATACTAAGACGCTGTCTAAACCGACCGCTTCGTTTCTAAAATGCGTGATTTCTTTGGGATCTCTTTCCTCAATCGGTATCCCGCTTCCGGTTTCACACGTTCGGTCGATCGTTGAAGTGGGAGCAACGACGTAAAAAGGAATGTCATGATGTTTGGCCAATACCGCCAAACTGTAAGTTCCAATCTTGTTCGCCACATCGCCATTTTGGGCAACACGGTCGGCGCCGACAAAGACAGCATCAATTTTTTTTTGAGACATGAGCGAGGCCGCCATGTTATCGGCAATGACGGTATGTGGAATCCCCTCTTTCCAACATTCCCAGGAGGTAAGTCTCAGTCCCTGAAAATAGGGGCGCGTCTCAGAAACATAAAGATGAATTTTTTTCCCTGATCGATGCGCTTTTCGAATGACCCCCAGCGCTGTTCCATAGCCCGCAGTGGCAAGCGCCCCGGTATTACAATAGGTCAAGAGCTGAAACCCTTCCTTAATCAACGACCCGCCATGGCCAGCCATCGCCTGGTTGATTTGAATGTCCTCTTCATAGATTTTCAGGGCTTCCTGTTCCAGGCGCTCTTTAACCCTGTCGATCCCTTCAGACAAAGATTCATAAAAAGAGACCTTCATACGATCAAGCGCCCAGCGGAGGTTGATAGCGGTAGGACGGGATCGATAAAGAGTGTCATAGATTTTAAGAAATTCTTTTTGTAAATTATCGGAATTTTTCGCGTTCGATTTTTTTACGCCGAGAGCAGCCCCCATCGCAGCGGCAACCCCAATAGCCGGGGCGCCGCGAATGACCATCCTTTGAATGGCTTCCGAAACATCGTCATAGCTTTCGCACTTTAAATAAATTTCTTCATGCGGGAGTTTTCTCTGATCGATCATTAAGAGATGATCAATCCGCCACTGAATCGTAAAAAAATCAGCCATGGCACAACTAGAATGGAAGATCGACCGGCAGATCAATCCCCAGTTTTTCTTTTAGTTTCTGTTTTGCTGTATCGGTCAGCGTTGCCTTGGCTGCCATCCTGACGACTTCAGCCGCATCGACAGCAAATGAAAATTTCGGGAGAACCCCGCTCAATGTAAACGGAAAACCGATCATCCCCCGATTATCAGCAAGGGATTGAAGCGCTTTCGAATTGAATTTTTTTGCCGGCAGCAAAACCTTGCCATCGTACTGGATTTCTTTATCAAACGACGCAAATCCTTTCAGTGTCGCCCCATATTGAGGAGCCGAAAGAACAGCGTCCGGCGTGTACAGCCTCCCCTCTTTGATAAGTAAAGAAGATTTAAAGGAGTCAAAACGCCCCGTCAGCTCTTCATTCAGAATATCGGAACCTGCAAATATCGCAATGAGTCGCAATTGCTCCTGCAGCGATTTTCCCATATTAAGCCCTTTCAGTTCGATCTCCCTCATTTCCACTTTGCCATTTCCCTTGAGATATTGCTTTGCGTCTAAAAAGCTTATCCCCTTCCCTTCGAGAGCGAGATTTGCCGTGAGCGTCCCACTGGCAACGTTTTTCATCTTAGGTGAGGCAAATGTCAGAAGCGAATTGAGATCAACATTCTGAACAACCGTCGAGAGCTGAAATTGGGGTTTCGGCGGAGCTATATCAAAATCCCCCTTAAGATTCAGTTTTCCTCTGAATGCATTCATTGCAAATTGAGAAAAGAAGATGCGCAAGTTTTCCAAATCAAGCTTTGATGAGAGTTGTGACATCTCTGAACCGCGAAGAACCATTTTTTGAATATCGACCTTTCCTGATGCCCTAAGACCTTTGAAAATAGGCGATTCTCTCACTGTTTTGAATGGATCTTGCGACGTTTCTTTTGGAAGGGGCTCCGCATGGGCTGAAGAGAGTTCAAAAAAGGCTTTTTGCTTTTTTGGAAGAAGCTCGTCTAAATCAAGAAGAGAAGCCTCCACAGTAAAGCGCCCGTTGAGTGAGGCAAGGGTATCGGATATCTCAGACTTAAATTTCAAATCGGTCGAACCCGATTTCAGATGAATAGCGAGATTCCCCTTTGTCTGACATTGATCCAATTTTTTAAGAGGACCTTTTATACTCCCCTCCAATGACATTGTTCCATCGAATGGATACGTTCTCATGGCTTCAAAAGAACTTTTGATTTTCGAAAGAGAAAGAAGAGGTGTTTTTATTTTAAAATCGACCTGCATCAGTTCGGGATCGGTTATCTTTCCCTGAAGAGAAGCCTTGAGTTCTCCCAAGGCAAATTGGGTATCAAGCTCTATCGCTGAAATCTTTTTTGACCGTTCGACTTCGACCTTTGCCCGCCCCTGAATATTAAGTTCGCCCTGAAAAAGCCGCTTTTTTCCTTCAGAAGAAAGGAGTAACGCCTTGACCGAAAAATCGATCGGTGAATTAAGGGCAACATTGTTTAGTGTTGCATTTAGATTTTCAACAGCATCAGTGGAACGCTTTTTTTCATCAATATATTTCAAAGAGGCCTGCTCAACCTGAAGAGAGAGCTTTGCCCCCAAAAGAAGGCCTGGAAGTTTTGATTTTTTCTTGGGGGACTCCGCTTCTTTGAGTTCTTTTTCGGGTTCTTCTGGGGCTTTTTTGGGGAGCTCTGTCAGATTGACCTTCCCTTTTGCATTTTTCACCAACGTAATTTTTGGCTGCCTAAAAATGAATGTCGCTTTGGGATGGCCGGTGAGCAGCGACCCCAAAGAAACCTTGAGCCGCGCTTCGCCCACTTCCAGAAGATTCTTATTTTCAAATGCTCCTTTCGACCGGACGGAAAGTTGTTTAATCTGAATCCCCAGCCCCCTAAAACGAATGCTTTCAAAATCAATGTCCCCCTCAATCTTTTTTTCAACCTCTTGTTTAATTTGAACGCGATATTTATTGAGATCGACCACAAATGGCAAAGAAACAATCCCTATGATTCCCAGAACCAATAAGGCTCCGAGAATTGTCACTGCTGTCTTCATCGATCCCTCCTTACTTTTTTTCGGCCAACTTTTTCTTTAAAATCTGATTTACCAAAGCAGGATTTGCCTTCCCTTCGGTCAGCTTCATCACTTGCCCCACAAAAAAACCAAAAAGTTTTTCATTCCCATTTTTGTATTTTTCGACTTCTTCTTTTCGTTCCTTGAGAACCTTTTCCACAGCCTCTATCACAACGCCTTCATCTGAAACTTGCCGAAGACCCTCTTTTTCTACAATGATTTTTGGTGATTGTCGAGAAATCATCATCTTTTCAAAAACAGTTTTGGCAATTTTTCCAGAAATAACTCCGCTGGTAATTAATTGGATCAATTCACCCAGATGTTTGGAAGAAACTGGCGATGTTTCGATTTTATCTGGAGAAACGATACGTAAAAGCTCCGTAAGCACCCAATTGCTCGCAAGTTTGGCCAGTTTAAACTGATGAGAGGTGTTGACAACCTCTTCATAATATTCTGCCAGTTCTTTTTCCTGAACCAAAAGCGCGGCGTCATACTGTGGAAGCTGATATTGAGAAGCAAACCGCTTTGCTTTCTCATCCGGAAGTTCAGGAAGCTGCCCGCGAAGATCTTCAATCCACGATTTTTCTATCTCGAGTGAAATGAGATCTGGTTCGGGAAAATAGCGATAGTCGTGCGCCTCTTCTTTGCTTCGCATGGAAAACGTCTCCCCCCGATTGGCGTCAAAAAGCCGCGTTTCCTGAAGCACCTGATTGCCGCCTTCCAGAATTTCCGCCTGCCTCTGAATTTCAAACTCAATCGCCTTTTCAACAAACCGAAATGAATTAATGTTTTTTACTTCCGCCCGGATCCCCAACTTCATATCCGCGCGCTGTCTCAGGGAAACATTGACATCACATCTTAAATTCCCTTCTTCCATGTTTCCATCTGAAACCCCCGTATACCGGAGAACGGAACGAAGTTTTTTCAAAAACTGACTTGCCTCCCCGGCAGTCGCCAAATCGGGATACGAAACAATTTCAATCAGTGGAATCCCGGCACGATTGAGATTGACATAACTCCCTCTTTTTCCATGCACATTTTTTCCGGCATCTTCTTCCATATGAACACGCTGAATCCGGATTTTCTTACTTTGATGATCCGTCTGAATCTCCACCCACCCTTCTTCGGCCAGCGGTTGGTCATACTGAGAAATTTGATACCCCTTCGGAAGATCGGGATAAAAATAATTCTTCCGGGCAAAAACAGATGTTTCCTTGATCTGACAATGCACCGCCAACGCCATCTTTATCGCAAAATCGACAGCCTTGCGGTTCAAAACAGGGAGGGTCCCTGGAAGCCCCGCGCAGACAGGACACACATGAACATTTTCTTCAGAAACAAATTGGGTTGAGCAGCCGCAAAAAATTTTACTCTTTGTCCGTAGCTGCGCATGGACTTCGAGTCCAATGACCGCTTCAAACCGATCTTCTCTCTTGTCTTTGGTTTTCATTGGTGTCTTCATAGCGGTGGTTTTCTTAAATGCCATTCTGTCGATTTTTCGTAGGCATGAGCCAAATGGAACAACGATTCCTCTTTAAAATGGGGGGCCAACATTTGAAGACCGATCGGAAGTCCCTTCCGGTCAAAACCGCAGGGAAGAACCAATCCCGGAATTCCGGCCAGATTGGCAGAAATCGTAAAAATATCTGACAGATACATCTGAAGCGGATCTTCGATCTTCTCTCCCAATTTAAAAGCGGTGGTAGGAGCGGCTGGGGTTACAATGACATCACACTTTTTAAAGGCCTCATGAAAATCATTTTTAAGGAGTGTCCTCACCTGGCTTGCTTTCTTATAATAGGCTTCGTAGTACCCACTGCTTAAGGCAAATGTTCCCAACATGATTCTTCTCTTCACTTCTATGCCAAAACCTTCCCCTCTTGTTTTTCTGTACATTTCAAGCAGCGTCTCAGCCTCCGCCGCGCGATACCCATATTTAACCCCATCATAACGGGCAAGGTTCGAACTCGCCTCAGCGGTCGCTATAATATAATAAGTGGGAATGGCATAGGGGGTATGAGGGAGAGAAACGTCGATGACCTTTGCGCCAAGTTTTTTAATTTGATCAATCGCCTCTCTAACCGATCTTTCAACCTCTTTCTGCATCCCTTCCGTGAAATATTCTTTTGCAATCCCAACCGTCAGCCCCTTTGCATCATTTTTAAGGGATTTTGCATAGTCCGGAACCGGAAGTGGAGCCGAAGTTGAATCGAGGGGATCATGGCCTGCCACCGCCTGTAAAAGAAGCGCTGTGTCTTTAACTGTTTTTCCAAAGGGACCCACCTGATCCAGAGACGACGCAAAGGCAATAATTCCATAACGGCTCACACGTCCGTAGGTCGGTTTTAGCCCCACCACACTGCATAAAGCGGCGGGTTGTCTCACCGATCCCCCCGTGTCAGTTCCATAAGATCCGATACACTGGGAAGCAGAAACCGCGGCTGCCGACCCCCCGCTTGAGCCACCGGGAATTCTCTCAAGATCCCACGGATTTTTTACGGCGCCATAATATGAATTTTCGTTGGACGATCCCATGGCGAACTCATCCATATTGAGTTTACCAACGAGCACATAATCATTTTCTTTGAGCCTTCGGACGACGGTTGCATCGTAAGGGGGGACAAAATTTGACAAAATTTTTGAGCAGCAGGTGGTTTTAATCCCTTTTGTGAGAAATATATCTTTGAGGGCAATTGGAATCCCGGCCAGTGGGGAAAGCGATTCCCCTCTTCCTCTTTTTTCATCTACCTTTTTGGCATCAGCCAGCGCTTCTTCTTCCGTAATCGCCACAAACGTATTCAGAGCGGCATTGGTATTCTGAATCCGTTTGAGAACAGACACTGTGAGTTCTCTCGAACTGATCTCTTTTTTGGAAAGTTTTTGAGAGAGTTCAGACAAACTTAATTCGTAAACAGACATGGTTTAGGGTTCCAAATTAATAATTTTTGGGACCTGAATCGAGTGGTCATCATGCTCGGGAGCCATTTTAAGCAATTCCGAAGTATTCAGTGATTCTCTGACCTCGTCTTCCCGCATGGCGTTTGTTGCCGTATTCACCTGGTATGTCGGCTGAACCCCTGTTGTGTCGAGCTCATTCAACTTCTCAATATGGCGCACAATGGAAGCCAAATCTTTTGTGTGGCGCTCAAGTTCTTCCGGAGCCAGTTCCAAATATGAAAGTTTCGCCACATGTTCAACCTCTGCTTTGGTCAATCGCGTCATCCTATTCCTTTAGCCATGGCTTTAGCATTTATCGTCAAAATTGCCAAGTGTCATTTCCTTGCTGTCGTTGCCAAAATTTGTTATAAAATTAGTAACTTATCTTATTATTTTTTCTGGTTTTTTTCAGGCTTTCAGGGGAGGAAATTGATGTCATTTCTAAACAGATGGAAGGGATCCTCAAACCTCATCGGATTGGATATTGGCTCGCATACCCTAAAGGCGGTATCTCTTAAAAAAAAGAAATCGCCGCTTGAAATCGAAACATTAAATTATATGGGACTCCCGCGCGGGACAGTGGTGGATGGCGACATTATGGATGCCTACACACTTGAAGAATCTATCAAAGAACTTTTTTCAAAAGAAAAACTCCCCCAAAAAGAGGTTGTCTACGCGGTCTCAGGATCTGCGGTGATCGCAAAAAGGATTACCTTGCCAAAGTTGAATGAGGAGGAAATTGAAGATCAACTCCCAATCATCGCATCCCAATATATCCCGTTTTCAATTGACGAAACAAATATCGACTACCAGATCCTGCCCCCCGAGCCGGGACAGGCACAGAAAATGCCTATTCTCATGGTAGCTGTGAAAAAAAAATTTCTGGAAATTTTCCAAAATGTCATCGAAGGCGCAGATCTCAAAACCGTTGCGGTTGAGCCGGTTTCGACGACGCTGGCCAATCTCTTCACCCTTCTCTATCCCGAAGAAAAAAATGTGCTGCTCATTCATGCGGGCGCTTATTCAACAGAGGCGATTATCCTTCACAATGGGGGATTTGCGTTTCACAGGCATCTCCCATTTGGAGGGAACCACATCACGGATGCATTAAGAGAAGCGCTTAAAATAAGTCTCACGGAAGCCGAATCTTTAAAAGTAAGCTGTTTTAAAGAAAAATACCTGCCGCATGAAACGACAGAAATCATTGAGAGATCTTGTGATCAGCTTTGTTGTGAGGTTCAGTCCGCCATCCATCATGCCCTCACTCAATTCCCGGAGCTTGTGATCGAAAAAATCTATCTTTCAGGAGGAACCGCTAAAATCGTCCCGCTGGCAGCCTGGATCTCTCAAAAAACTGCCATTGAAACACACCCGCTGAAACTTGAGAAACTTACTTTTAATAAACAAAATCTGAATCCGAAATATGTTGAAGAGCTGGAGCCTTTGGTTCCTGTCGCCGTGGGACTGGCAACCCGATGAAACAAATCAACCTCTTAAGACAACCGG
Source organism: uncultured bacterium (assembly GCA_964392415.1). GTDB lineage: Bacteria > Bdellovibrionota > JACOXK01 > 2-02-FULL-40-11 > 2-02-FULL-40-11 > CAYJMQ01. The sequence continues at coordinate 25,129 of CAYMPL010000019.1, forward strand.
CAAAAACCAAACAATCCCTGTTTGAGAAAATCCCCTATCGCCCCTCTCTTTTTCTGACCATCTTTGCTTTCATTCTCATCGGTTTTGAGATTGCCTTCCTGGCAACTTTCTACAACAATCTGGCAAGAGAAATGAGGGCATCAGAGAAATATTTATCAGATCTCGGCAGTCAGCAAACATTTCTTCAGCGGGAGATCATCAAGATAAAATCACAAAGAAAAATGAAACCAGAGGCTACGGTCTTGGAGCGCTTGAGGCAGGACAATCAGACACTCTTGAAAATTCTTGAAGCGGTCAGTTCTTCGCTCCCTGACAAAGCATGGCTGCACGCGCTTTCTCAAAAAGAAAACAAAATGACACTCCAGGGTTTCGCGTTGAACCATCAGATCATTTCACGCTTTCTCAAGGGGCTTGAAAATTCAAAATTTTTTGAAACCGTAAAAATTGTTAAAATTGAACAGCTTTCTCAAAAAGAAGGACTTTTAAAAAAATTCACGATCGCATGTAACTACAGCCGATGACACCCCTTTCTTCAATGATTCGACTGGTCCTGATTTTTCTTCTCGGTGTTTTTTTGCTTCTATTCTTCTATATAGGAATTTATGGCCCCAAAAAGCAATCCCTCGAAGCACTGCGGAAAGAAATTCAGGAAACAGAAGTTAAATTTCTCTCTCTGAAACAACAGTTGGACTCTGCCAGGCGGCAGATCCGGGAAGAAGAAATCGTCGACATTCCAGGCGCCACTCTCAACCAACTCCCCTCCATAGATGACACCGCAGAGCTTCTGGCAGGCCTGAGCGAAGAAGGAAAAAAAATGGGAATTGAGTTTTTGCTCTTTAAACCCCTTGAAGAACAGACCATTGGCCCCGTCGTTGAAATGCCTATTGAAATTCAACTGAAGGGAACCTTTCCGCAAACAATCGAATTCTTCCGTTATTTATCTCAACTCCAAAGAAAAATCCTCCTCTCAAACATTAAAATGACCCATCCCCAAAAAAGGGGGGAGGTATTTGTTATTTCAACCGATGCGCTGATGACAACATTTCGAAGAACTGGAGAAAAACCATGAAAATAATGATTTCATTCTGTCTGCTGCTTTTGACGACGCATGTCTGCTATGGGGCAAAAAATCCCTTTATACCTCTCCCAATCGAAAAGCCTGCCAAAAAGGAAAGTCTGACCGATTACCCGTTCAATGAGCTCGAGTTGAAAGCGGTTATTTGGGGAATAGATGCAAGCGTTGCCCTTTTCCAAGCCAACGATGGAAAAAGTTTTATCGCCAAAGTGGGAACGCCGGTTGGCAAAAAGGGTGGCAAAATTACAAAGATTGATGATAAAATGGTTATCGTTCAGGGAGACTTCGGGAAAAAGGTATTTACCATACGGGGACGCTGACCATGACAAAAAAAACCGTTTATAGTCATCCTGAGGGCGAAGGGCTGCAGCCCGTAGCCCGAAGGATCTTAATCGGTTGTCTGATGGGCGCCATTTTGGCCTCCGGTTGTTCAGGAAAGCAGCCCAGAGATCCTAACCGCATCTATATTGATGAAGTAAAATATCTTGAAAAAGGGGAACTTGAATATGTCGGTGTTTTTACCACACATCCCCTCCAAAATTATGCGGTCACAAAAACAGATGACAGATCAACCATCCTTGTGACAGCCGATGCCGTCGATGCAACTCAAGTTCGCTTCCCAAAACGGTTTAAAAGCAAAGTTATCAAATCATTCTCAGCCAAAAATACGGCCATAGAGGGTAAAACCTATGGGCAGCTCTTCCTAAATCTCAAACAAGACGCTGATTTTACGGCAAGGCAGACCGAATATGGTTTAAGACTTGATCTCCGCCCTATTCAGGAAGAAATCCCGCAAGAAACCCCAGAAAAAACAAAAGAGGCAGCGCCCACTGATGTTGAAAAGGATCTGGCTGAAGTTGAGCGAACGGAGGAAAAAGACAAGACTGTCTTCGAAGAAGACTTGAAAGAACTCGAAAAGGGACCTGAAGAGACCATACCAGAGACTCAGGCAGAAACCCCGGCGCTTGAACCTGTCTTAGGAGCAGAAGGGGGAAAACTTGAAAAAATCATGCGTGACCAGTCGCGTGATAGAGAAAAACTCACCCTGATCAGTTCTATTCCGGTGTCGTTTGAAAAAACAATTTTCGATCGCGAGATCATTTTAGAATTCAAAGAAACAGAACTGGGGGAGGAGATAGCCCCTTTAGATATTAACGACGAAGAAAGCTACCTATCAAAGATTACAGCGACAACCACAGACGCTCCGTATAAGAGCGCGAAAATCTCTATTCAGTTTAACGACACGGTATCTCCGATGATAAACCAAAATGCAAATGAGATTTATGTGGAATTTGAAAAAAAGAAACCCCCCAAATTTCTTGAAGTGGTGACGGAAGAAGAAGTTACCGACTTCGGTCGCTATCTTACGTCACCGTCGCGACTTCCGGGAAAAGAGCTTTCATTGCATGCCAAAGACACTCCCATTGAAGATCTCCTTCAAATGCTCTCAGAGGCGAGTGACTATAACATTGTGATCGGAAAAGGGATCAGCGGATCGGTGAATTTAAGACTTCTTCGCGTCCCATGGGATGAGGCGCTGATTGCGATACTGGAAGCCCATCAATTGGGATTTGTAAAACAGGGTAATATTCTTCGTGTTGCAAGCCTGGATGGTTTGCGAAAGGAAAAAGAAAAAGCGCGTGCGGCGCTGCTCGCCAAAGATCGTCTAATGCCTGTCAAGATTCTCTTTTTCCCGGTTAGATACCGAAAAGCATCGGAACTTAAACAGCACCTTTATCCCCTTCTTTCAGATCGCGGCTCGATCTCGATTGACAGGTCATCAAACACGATTATTATGAGCGACATTCCGAGTGTCCTCGATCGAGCCAAAAGCTTCATCGCTTCACTCGACACAAAATAAATAAAATTGCTTCGACAGAAAGGCTAGTATCCCTTTAATTGGAGTCCACATCAAATCTTTGTCATCACTTAGAGGAAACCTTTTTAAATATCAGATTAAACTTCTCTGGATAAATTAAAGAAGCTGCAGATAAGTCTTCGTCTAACTTAGGCCAATGAATTCCTATCCCATCACCTAATATTTCAAAGTTCTGCAATTCAGCTTGAGTCGCTGATGCAAGTCTCGGTGAAATAGACTTATGCCTTTTAATTAATTTTCCTTTAAGTGTTTTTAGATAAAGATAAGAACCTTCAATCCAAAAATCTTTTAATTTTTCCTTGTCTTCAAGACTTGAAGAACTCATACCATCTCCCCAGGAAAATCTCTTTATTTTCCAAAATTATTGCTTCAATTCGCCTTAATTCATGTAATTTAAATCCCGCGTTCTGCGCCAATCGAACCTTGGGAGCAAGCCAAAATTTACAGACATTCGAATCCTTTTCTACATGAATATGTGGTTTTTCTTCTCCTTCATTTGAAAAGAAAAAATA
>CAYMPL010000020.1:0-27985 GCA_964392415.1 uncultured bacterium
CCCCCCCCCCCCCCCCCCCCCCCCCCCCCCCCCCCCCCCCCCCCCCCCCCTCGACACCCAGCGCGAGAGCCGGAGGGGTATCGGTTACGAGGTTTAACCAGAGGATTTGAATCGGGAGAAACGGGAGTGGAAGACCGAGAAGTGTTGCAAAAAACATGACAAAAATTTCACCGATATTGCACGAGAGAAGATAACGGATAAATTTTAAGATGTTGTCGTAAATCGTTCGCCCTTCTTCGATCGCTGAAACAATCGTTGTGAAATTGTCATCCGCGAGCACGATATCGGCCGCTTCTTTCGCAACATCGGTTCCTGTTTTTCCCATGGCAATTCCGATATTGGCACGTTTGATGGCGGGGGCGTCATTCACGCCGTCCCCGGTCATCGCAACGATTTCTCCGCGACGTTTGAGACTTTCTACGATTTTGAGTTTGAAGTGAGGAGAGATGCGGGAAAAGATGCGGTAGCTTCCAATTTCCCGGTCGAATTCATCGTCGATGAGCGCTTCGAGTTTTAGGCTATTGGCCACAGCCTGATCATTTTTAACCATATTGAGCTGCTTTGCGATGTAATAGGCGGTGTGTTGATGATCCCCCGTGAGCATGAGGGTTTTAATCCCGGCTTCCTGGCATTTTTGGATAGAGAACGAAGCCTCTTTCCGGATTGGATCCGCCAGGGCGATAAATCCCAAAAAAATTAAATGATGTTCGTGCGCAAGCGCGTTTTGTTCCAGCTCAGTCGACTCAAGATCGCGATAGGCCATTGCAAGAACACGGAATCCCTTTCCGGCAAAAAAAGTGATTTTTTTTCGGATTTCCTGTTTCCGTTCTTCCGTGAGTATCTGGATTTCACCTGAAATGCGCTCCCGATCGACAATTTTTAGAATCTGCTCCGGCGCCCCTTTGGTCCAAATCGAAATCTCATCCGTAGGCGAGCGATGGATTTTACTCATGCATTTTCGTTTTGTGTCAAAAGGGGCTTCTTTGAGAAACGTATATTGTTCAAGAAGTTTTTCCGGGAAATAGTTTGCCTTTGCTGAGAGAATGAGAAGCGCTCCCTCCGTCGGATCGCCAAAAATTTCCCATTTTTTATCTTTATTTTCTTGAATGGCAGCGTTGTTACAGAGCGCGGATATCATTAAAAGCAGTTTTAATTCGTTCGGATAATCAAGAATGGGAGACCCGTTCTGAAGGAATGAGCCTTTCGGTTCAAAGGCGGAACCGGTTACCTCGAGGTAAGAATTGTTTATCTCCACAAATTGAGCCATCATATTTCCTTCTGTCAGCGTTCCGGTTTTATCTGAACAGATCGCCGTGACCGAGCCGAGCGCTTCAACGGCCGGAAGCCGCCGGATAATTGCTTTTTTTCGTGCCATTCGTTTGACTCCCAAAGCGAGCGCGATGGTGACAACCGCAACGAGTCCTTCCGGGATGCAGGCAATCGCAAGAACAATGGCTGTTTTAATCATCATGAAGGTCGGCACCCCTCTTAAAATGCCGATGGTAGCCACGAGAAGGCAGAGAATAATGGTTGCCATGACAAGATTTTTCCCGAGTCCTTTGAGTCGTCGTTCAAGGGGGGTCGGTTTATCGGTGATCTCCTGAATCAGATGGGCAATGCGCCCCAGTTCGGTCTGAAGACCGGTTGAAGTGACAATGACCTTGCCATGCCCGCGGGCAACCGTTGAGCCCCGCCAAACCATATTGATGAGATCCCCCAAATTCGGGCGCTTATGATGAAGAGGGTGGACCGATTTTTCGATCGGCTGGGATTCACCGGTAAGAAACGATTCCTGGTTGGCAAGGTTGACAACCTCGCAGAGCCTCCCATCGGCCTGGATAATGTCTCCCTCTTCAATGATTAGAATGTCCCCCGGGACGATCCGGCTCGAGGGAATCAGTTTGTAGTGTCCATCCCGAATGACTTTTGCTTTTGGAGAAGCGCTCTGTTTGAGAGACGCGATCGTAATTTCTGCCTGATATTCATTTAAAAATCCGAGAAGGATATTGATGACAACGACAGCCATGATAATCACGGCGTCTTTAATATCCTGAATGAGAAATGAGACGAGACCGACGGCAATGAGGACAAGCACCATAAAATCTTTCAACTGCTTGAAAAGAAGCGTGATCACGGTCAGTCTTTTTTTGGAGGGGATGGTATTGGGTCCGATCTCTGAAAGGCGCCGCAAGGCTTCAGATTCGGTCAGGCCATTTTCTGAATCTGATCTTAGTTCTTCAATAACCTGACTGGCTTTTTTATGATAGGGCTTGTCGTCAAACGCGAGCAAAGGTTCGGCAGGTTTCATCTATAAGAGGCTCAACGACTCCATCGGCATTTCATAATTCAATTTCGGAGGATGCAAAATAGATGCGCGAATATGATGCAATGTCGCGCTGTTTTTTCGTTTGAGGATTTTTAAAAATTCGATAAAGATTTTTGCCGTGATGGTGCAATCACCCAGCGATCGATGCCTCGACTTTTCGGGGATAATTCCAAAACGCTGGGCAATAGCGTCCAGATTATGGCTTTTTTCATAAGAAAAAAGCGATCTTGAGAGTTGAAGGGTGTCAATACAGAAATTTGTAAATGAGAGCTGGGGAAAACGCTTTAAATTTTCTGTAATAAAATCGAGGTCGAACCCGGCATTATGCGCGATCAGGATTTTAGCGCCGATGAAGCGGATGAATTTGGGGAAAATCTCTTCAATGGTCGGCTGGCCTTCCAGATCTTTATCGCTGATTCCGTTTATCGCTTTTGCCTGTTCTGGAATTTTTTTTTGAATGTTGATCAGGGAGTGAAAAGTCTCTCCGGTCGGTTCTGTCCCCCGCAATTTTATCGCGCCAATCTCTATGATTTCAGCCCCCTCATCCGGGTTCAGACCTGTTGTCTCAAAATCAAAGATGATATATTCCAATTCATAGAGCGACACTTTGGCCATGTCCGCAAATCGTAACGGTAAATAAAAAAGGAAACAAGGATTTTTTCAGCACAAGCTCATTTCCGAACGAAATGAGCGTGCAGTACAATCAAATTGTAGCTGTTACAACACAGATCTACTGCTTAGACACATGGGGAGAGTTCAAGAAAACTATATAGATGCACTCAAATCTGGGAAAATAAATTTTTCTATGTTATATGCCAGTTATCAAAAAGGAGTGGATATTAATGATCTAAGAGATTACCTTTTCCAAAATCATGGAATATATGGGGACTTTAAAGGAAATATTTTCGAGTAGCATGCAGGAAAAACAAGATGCAATTTTCCGTTCTATGTCAGCCAATAAAAAAATCGAAATTGGGTCGATACTTTGGCGAATGGCCAAAGATATCGTAGGGGATAAAATTAATTATGCAAAGTCAGGATCCGCATCATCTGCTGGTTCAAATCGCAAGAACATTAGACGATCTTAAGATTCCCTACTTTATAACAGGTGGCATCTCAGTTCTGGTTTGGGGACGTCCTCGATTTACGGCGGATATAGATCTTGTTGTTGAACTAAAACGAGATGATATAGAAAAGCTTGCACGTGCTTTGCGTCTTTTGAGTCCGGAAGGATATATAGACACAGATATGATGAAAGAGGCGCTTAAGACTCATGGGGAATTTAATTTTATTGAGTCAAATACCGGCATAAAAGTTGATTTCTGGGTCTTGTCGAACTCTGAGTTTGATAAATCGAGACTGAGACGGCGCGTGGCAAAAGACGTTTTAGGTACTTCCGTTTATTTCACTTCTGCAGAGGATCTTATTTTAATAAAGTTAAAATGGTATAAAGAATCTGAATCAGATAGACAGCGAGCAGACATTAAATCAATCCTCGAAATTACAAAAAATATAGACCATGAATATCTACAGAAGATGGCTCAAAAATTGGGCCTTAGAGAGACCTTAGAAAAAATCATTGCTAACATCCCAAAAAATTAAAAGTAATACCTCATCCCCAGACCGATATCGACGTAAGCGCCGGTGGTGGGGAGAAGGCGGACCACAGGAACAAATTCGGCAAATGCGTCCCACTGGCTGTTTGCGAAGAGATTATTGATGCCAAATGGAACCCTGATCCCCAGACGGGTATGATCGCGAAGACGGATCTCCGGTCCCCCTCCCATATAAACCGCGAGCTGTCCATGCTCTAAAGGGAAGTCGAGGCTTGCCACATTTTTAAAATGATAGAGGGCATCCGCAAAGAGGGTCAGCGCTTTTGTATCGGTTCCCAAAAGGGCTCTGATCCCCACTTTGCTTTGAGGGAGCCAGTATTTTACTGTAATTCCCAGCGGTGCGCCGAGTTGAAAACCAAGCCCAAATAGTTTTGTTTCACTTACTGGAACATTCAAAGGGGCGAGCTGTTTTATAATTTTTTTGGGTGTTGCTTCCTTTTTTTCGGTAGCTGACAAAAGATAACCAGAGAATCCAAAGAACAAAGTACAAAAAAGAAATGCGAAAACGATGAAAAAACCATATAAACGTTTCATATTCTCTCCTTGTTTAAAGAAATAAATGATTATAAGGAGTATAGAAGAAATTTTTTTGGTTTGTAAACGATTTTTTTAGGGGAGGGGAGACCGTTTCCAGGGAAAGGGTCTCCTGATGGATGAAACACTATATCTATTTTGATAATGCTGCGACAACGTTCTGCCTACCAGAAGTGAGCGAAGCATTATCACAATTCTATAAAACGCCGCACGGCAATCCCTCCGCGATTCATAGTTTGGGATTTGAGACGGCACAGCTGGTCAAAGAGGCACGCCATTATTTTGCTTCTTCGTTCGCCGTTGCTCCAGAGCAGGTTATTTTTACCGCCAGCGGGACCGAGGCGAACAATCTTGCCTTAAGCGGTGTTTTAAGAAAGAAGAATGGATCAAGACGGCCAGTCATTTTAAGTCTTCCAATAGAGCATGCCTCTGTTTTAAGAAACCTTGAATATTGGGGGAAACAGGGGTTCCAGATTCAATGGCTCAAGGTCGATGCCTCTGGCAAGATCGATCTCAATGATCTCTCGCGCAAGTTGTCTTCACAGGTGGTTCTCCTCTCAACGATGGCTGTAAATAACGAAATAGGAACGATTGAGCCGATTGAAGAAATCGGGAGGCTTGTCAAAGAAAAAGATCGTGAGATTTTGTTTCATGTCGATGCGGTTCAGGCATTTGGGAAAATTCCGCTGAAATTTGAATCATGGGGGGTCGATCTCATGACCCTCAGTTCCCATAAAATTCATGGGCCGGTTGGGAGCGGGGCGCTTATCATTAGAAAGGGGTTGGAACTTGAGCCGCTTTTTTACGGCGGCGGGCAGGAATTTGGATGGCGCTCTGGAACAGAGAGTGTGGGGATGATTCATGGTTTTCATCTTGCGGCAAAAATTGCCGAAAGGCATCAAAAAGAAAACTTCGACCGTCTCTCTCGTTTGAAAAGAATGTTTGAGGAAGGGATTCAAAAGCTTCCGTATCACAAAAAGCTGAATTCCCCTGCGGGGGGCGCCCCTGAGGGGAGTTCTCCTTATATTTTAAATGTGTCATTTCCCGGCTTTTCATCGGAGGTGATGCTCCGTATGCTGGAAAGCGAGGGGATTTTGACATCGGCTGGTTCTTCCTGCAGCATGAAAAAGCGAAAGCAGAGTGTCGTCCTTTCTTCTATCGGATGCACGGAAGAAGAGGGCAAATCTTCGATTCGTTTCAGTTTTTCCCCGCTGACAGAGGAATCTGAAATGATTGAGACGCTGGATGCGCTCCCCCGGGTTTTGAAGCGTCTCGAAAAGATGGTTTAAAATGGATTATTTTGGAACGCTCATCCGATACGATGAGCTTGCGTTAAAGGGAAGAAATAGAATTTTATTTGAGCGTCAGCTCATTTCAAATATTCGTTCAAAATCATTTTCAGATCTTAAAGTGGAGAGACTCTGGGGGAGAATTCTTCTGGAGGGGCAGCAGGGTATCCCTTCTGTGAGACTCGATCAGGTTTTTGGTATTGCTTCCTATAGTCCGGTGATGAAAGTGAAAGCTGACCTTTCTCAAATTCAAGAGACCGCGTTGAAGCTGCTTCGAGATTATCTTCACTCAAAGAAAGAAAAAGGTTCCACTTTTCGAATCGACGTCAGGCGTGTCGATAAAGACTTTTCCCCCAATTCTTTGGAGATCCAAAAAAGGATTGCCGGGGATATTTTGGCGCATTTTCCAGAGCTCAAAGTCGATCTCAGGCGGCCTTCGATTGAAATCGGGGTGGAGATCCGGAAGGAGGGGGCGTTTCTCTACCTGGAACGCAATCCCGGGCTTCGAGGGCTTCCAGTCGGTTCAAGCGCGAAGGTGCTTTCGCTTCTTTCGGGAGGAATCGACTCCCCGGTTGCTTCATGGCTGATGATGCAGCGGGGGGCGCCGGTCGACTTCATTCATTTTTACGCCTATCCTTACGTGGGGATTCAGAGTAAAGAAAAGGTGATCGATCTTGCGAAGCATCTTGGCCACTATCAAAATAGTTCGGTGTTGTTTGTTGTTTCTGTCACTGAAATTCAGGAGGAGATCCAAAAAAAATGCAATGATAGATTCCGAACCATTTTGCTTCGCAGATTCATGCACCGAATAGCTGCTGAAGTAGCCATTCGATGCAAAGCCAAGGCTTTGGTGACGGGAGAAAGCTTGGGGCAGGTGGCGAGCCAAACGATTGAGAATATAGAAGCCATTCAATCCGTAACGCCCGCGCTCATTTTGCGTCCTTTGATTGGGTTTAACAAACAAAAAACGATCGATCTTGCCAAAGACATTGGAACCTACGATATTTCCATCCGTCCGTTTGACGACTGCTGCGCCCTCTTTCAGCCGAAGGCCCCAGCCACGAAGGCGAAAATAGCTCTTATTCTCCGGGAAGAAGAAAAACTCCCCGTCTCTTTTCTCGTGGGGGAGGCTCTAAAGACAATCGAGACGATTCGTTTATGATTCATTATCTGATAGCCGGTCTTTCGATTTTTTTTCTGGGGATGTTATTGGGATATTTTCTGCCTAGAAGAAATAGAGAAAAAGGTTCTCTCTCTGATCTTTATGAGAAGGGCGAGAGGCTTTTTTGGGCCGATTATTTTTCTACGATTGGAAAGATTGAAGGAGGAATCGATCATCTGGATGACGAAACGACAAGGGCTGACCTGACGGAAGCGCTGACAGATGTTTTTGATGTCATGAAAAAAATTTTTGAAAAGAGGCGCATTGAGGTTGAGATGAAATTGTCGGATGACTGTCCACTGATTGCGATTCCTGAGCTATCGGTTCGGCATTTGCTCAAATGCCTGCTCTTAAATTCTTCTGAGGCGATGATTGAAGGAGGAAAGATCAGCATTATCGTGATTCCGCCAATGGATAAAACAGGTGATTTGGTTCGTCTTGAAATCACGGATAACGGTTGTGGCATTTCAAATGAGGCTGCCCCAAAGCTTTTCACCCCCTTTTTTTCTACCAAAAAAAAAGGGACTGGGCTGGGACTTTACAATACACGTCAGCTCATTGAAAAATTCAATGGCAAAATTCTTCTTGAAAGCGTCGAAAACGGAGGAACCCGAGCGATTCTCTTTCTGCCAGGCGTCAGTGTTGGCGGGGTCTCTTAGTTTTTATTGAAGAACAGCCTGATTCGGGATTTGGATTTCAATGGTTCGCACGTTGCCTGCGTCTGTTGTTGTAAAAATGAGCCCCCTGAAATTGTCTTCAGCCTTTGTCATTTTTATATTTGGAATACCGGCAATATCTGATGTCATCTGAATTTTTAAAATGCAGGTTCCTATCGGACAGGCAGGCGGAAGAAGCGTAATTCCCAAATTAAAAATCACACCTGTCTCATCGAACCTGGCAACATTTGTGTTAAATATGAATGGCGGAGCAAAATTAGTGGTCAGCTGTTTTGAAACAGGTGTCTCAAGCTGGCCATTGGGAAGGGAGAAAACCATTTGGATATTCCCAGCGGCCCCAATTCTCTCTTTCTCAAAGCTTAAACTGAGTCCGTGTGTGGGTCCACAAAGCGTTGTGATATTTACAGAAGGAGTTCTGGGCTGTTTGTCGGCAATATCAAACGTTCTTGCTTGTAAAGTAAACGGTGCGCAAATTCGGCTGACGACGTTCGAAAATCTGTCGCTCTTCGGATTAACGGTTAGAAGTGCGTCAGCGCTATTCACCGTCCAGATGACAGGTCCTACATCTGCGGTGGGGGGAGCCGGCTGAATCAGTAGAGTAAAGTCAGTGGAAGCAAATATGTTCCTTTTCAGAGGAAAATCCTCGGGAATAATGTTTACCGCTGAGCGCTGCGTGGGGCCTGGCGCAGGCGCTGGTTCGGGTGCGGGAGCTGGAGCAGGCGCTGGTGCGGCAATGGGCGGCGGCGCAGGAACAACGCTTAGCGAAAATGCGGGGGTCTTAAAATGAACCGTTCCAGTGGCACGATCGATGAGAGACAATGTCAAATCTACGACAGAGCGCTCTACTACCGGTGATGGAGTCACAATAAATTGAATTGAAAAAGGCGGCGGGATGACATCAATGAACCGAATAATATTTTGAACATTGGGATCAATGATCGCTGTTGGCGAATCTGAACCGACAATCGTTACGGCCAGGATGTTGGGATTTGAACTTTCAATAGCGATATCAAACGGGGGGAGAATATTTTTAAGATCGAGAATTTTTGCCTGAAGGGGTTGGGGCTGATCGTCGCTCAATTCTGTCAGTCCTTCAAAAAGGACATTTTGCAAAGCAGCCCCTTCTGTGATCGGTGCCGTTGCGGGGGGCGCCTCCAGAGAAGGGACTTGGCCCCCTTTACCGCAACCGGTGGCGGCCAATAGCAGTAAGATGAGAATCTTTTCTTTCAAACGATTACCTTTGGGTTGCATGCGAGCGTTCTAATGATTTTCTAATAATCGGAACCACTTTTTCAACTTTACGTACAGATACAATATCCAGTATAGCGAGCCGTCGCTTTCTGTCAATGCGAGTGTCATTCCGAGCGCGAAGTGCGAGGAATCTCATCGGAGATTCTTCGGTGCTTCGCACCTCAGAATGACTTCAAAAAATTTCGTAGAAAACTGAGGAGAGTCAGGAAAATGCCCTTGTTTGCTTGAAAAAATGCCTGAGTTTTCCGATAAGAAGATGAGTAAGGCATTTAAAAAATATGGCGCCGCATTTTAAAAAAATGGAGAAGCTGGGACATGAGCAGGTGGTCTATTGCTCAGATCCCCTTGCCGGGCTCCGAGCGATTATCGCTATTCACAGCACGGCGCTCGGGCCTGCCCTCGGCGGCACACGGATGTGGCCGTACAAAAAAGAGAAAGAGGCGCTTGAAGATGTTCTTCGTCTTTCGAGAGGGATGACCTACAAAGCGGCAGCGGCTGGGCTTAATTTTGGCGGTGGAAAAGCGGTCATTATTGGGGATCCCAAAAAAGACAAATCCGAGCGGCTCTTTCGTTCATTTGCGGCATTTATTGCCCGAATGAAAGGGGCGTTTATTACCGGTGAAGATGTTGGCATCGATGTCAACGACATGGAATTCATGTTTATGGAGACAGACTATGTGATGGGGCTCTCCAAGGGGCATGGCGGCAGTGGAGATCCAAGCCCACTCACAGCGTATGGCGTTGTCCAGGGAATGAAGGCATGTGTGGAAAAAAAATTGAAAAGAAAAACGTTAAGGGGATTGACGGTGGCTGTTCAGGGGCTCGGTCATGTCGGAGCGAATTTAGTCAAACTTTTGGCAGCGGAAGGGGTCAAGGTGATCGCAACAGACATTGATGAGATTGCGGCCGCCAAACTAAAAAAGGAATGTGGAATTAAAATGGTTGAATCCAATCATATCTATTCTGTATCGTGCGATATTTTTTCCCCCTGCGCGCTCGGTGGAATTCTCAATTCAAAAACAATCCCAAAACTCAAATGCGAAATAGTGGCTGGCGCCGCAAACAACCAGCTCCGCGGGGATTCGGATGGCGTTTTACTTCATAAAAGAGGGATTCTCTACGCCCCTGATTATGTGATCAACGCCGGGGGGTTGATGAATGTTTCCCTGGAACTGGAGGGCTATTCAGAAGCCCGCGCCAGAACATTGATTAGAAGCATCTACTATAATCTCAAACGAATTTTCCAGATTTCCGAAGATCAAAAAATCATGACGCATGAAGCTGCCGATCATCTGGCGGAAGAAAGAATTATAAACGTATCGCGTATCAAACGGGGGAATTTCTTATCTAAATCAAAAATTCGCCGCCGGTTGATTTCTCCAGAGAAAGCTAACGATAGGGACATAGAATTTCCTCTCTCAACAACAATCAAAAAAGTCTCAACAACAATCAAAAAAGCGGGTTAAAAAGTCATCCCGAGACACGAAGTGTCGAGGGATCTCAACGAGATTATTCTGACTTATCTTCGATAAAATTGGAGGCATTCGTGAAATATCTTATCTGCCGAGAGGCCATATTTCTCATAGAGCGCCTCGGCGGAGCCGGATTCGCCGTAGACATCATGAACCCCCAGGCGGAGCTGCCTGACGCTCGCCCCCGCCGAGGCCAGAACTTCCGCCACAGCGGTGCCGAGTCCCCCAATGACGTTGTGATCTTCAACGGTGACAAGTGTCTTATGCGTTTTCGAGAGTTCCAATACCAAAGATTCGTCCAACGGCTTGATGGTATGTATATTGACGACCGTTGTTGAAATTCCTTCCCGGTCTAAAAGCCCTGCGGCCAAATAACTGTTGTAGACAACGCTGCCAGTTGCAAGGAGAGCCAAATCCTTTCCTTCTTTTAAAATAACCCCCTGCCCGTAATGAAATTCATAATGGTCGTTAAAAAGCTGGGAAACATTCTGGCGCGTCAGTCTGACATAGACCGGCCCTCTATGATGCTCAGCAAGGTATTCGATCATTTTCTCTGTCTCTTTTGGATCTGCCGGCTGCAAAACCCCCATGCCGGGGAGCGATCGCATGAGCGCCATATCTTCAAGCGCCATCTGTGTGTAGCCATCTTCGCCGATTCCCAATCCCGAATGGGTTCCGATCATTCGCACATTTGCCTGATTGTAGCCGATGGAGATCCGGATGGTTTCAAACCGCCCTGTGATGAAACAGCCAAAACTGCAGAGAAACGGAATTTTTCCGCTTAAAGCGAGACCCGCTGCTGTTCCAATCATGTTGGCTTCCGCGATTCCCATCTGGAAAAAGCGCGCGGGGAATTTTTTTGCGAAAGCGCTGCTTTTGGTTGAAACAGAGAGATCGGCATCGAGCACAACGACATTGGGGTGAGTCTCGCCGACCCGAACCAGCGTTTCTCCAAACGCGGCGCGTGTCGCCTTTTTATTCTCCGGATTAATGCTTAAGAAGTTCTTCAATGGCCTTGTCCCTCTCACGGGGTGTAGGCGCGACTCCGTGCCATTCAATGTTATTCTCCATAAATGAAACGCCCTTTCCTTTGATGGTGCGGGCGATGATGAGATGCGGTTTCCCTCGACGATGCTGTGCATGGTCAAGCGCATTTAAAATCTCATGAAAGTCGTGTCCGTCGATTTCCTGGACCTCCCAATTAAAAGACTCCCATTTCCTGGGGAGCGGGGAGAGATCCATCACGTCTTTGGTATAGCCGTCGATCTGACCCCCATTTGCATCAACAATAGTGATGAGATTATCGAGTTTATATTTTGGCGCAGACATCGCTCCCTCCCAGATCTGCCCTTCCTGAAGTTCGCCATCCCCCAGCAGGCAATAGACGCGAATATCTTTCTTATCTATCTTTGCCGCCAATGCCATTCCTTGGGCGATGGAGAGCCCTTGTCCCAAAGATCCCGATGATGTCTCCATGAAAGGAAGGCGAACATGATCGGGGTGTCCCTGAAGGCGGCTGTTGATTTTTCGAAGGGTATAAATCTCTTCTTCAGGAAAGTAACCGCATTTGGCCATCGCCGCGTAGACAACCGGAACGCCATGTCCTTTTGAAAGAACAAACCGATCTCTCTCTTCCCAGTGGGGTGTTGCAGGATCGTGATTCATATAATGAAAGAAGAGCGCAGCGACGAGATCGGCTGCGGAAAGGGATCCTCCCGGATGCCCCGATTTGGCTTCGGTGATCATCTTGAGGGAAAGAACCCTGAGATCCCTTGCGATCCCGGTCAGTTTTTGGATCAGTTCTTCGTGTTCAATAAGATTCATCTGGGAAAACCGTACTTTTCTATTTTTTGGCGTAAATTCATAGCTTGAGGAATGTGTAGAACGCTACTGGAAATAATCTCAAAAATCAAGTCTGATGTCATCCTGAGCCCTATGGGCGAAGGAGCTATTCCTTTAACTCTCCTCCCCAAAGTACACGGTATTTTTTCCCCCGCCATCTCACTTTTGAGGAATACCACCCATCGACCCAGATTGGAAGGAGGATGAGATCACGAATGGGAAGGAGCCAGAGATATCGAAATGTGCTCTCATCTTTAATGTAGAGGGTATTGAGGTAAGCCGCGGAGAGCCACCGCGAGCCGATGACCGAACAAAATAAAAGGTAAGAAAAGAGTCCTGGATTTAAGATCGCATAAACAGCTGAATAGAATGTCCCAAAAATAAAGATTCCCATCAGATATTTAAAGGGGGAAAACGCGCGAATCGTTACAAACCAGCGAAGCATATGCCGGTAAAATTCCCGGAAACGGCTTTCATGATGAATACATGAAATCAACGCGCGCGATAGATGAATTCGATACCCCTTTTTAAATATCTTTTTGCCGATATAACCGTCATCGCATATATTGTTCGCGATTGCCTTAAATCCCCCGATTTCTTCCAAGACTTCCCGTCTCAGCGCAATCGTAGCGCCGATGCAAAAATCAAGGTGGCGCCCTGCCCAAAGAAGCGCCGGGATGATAATCGATGGGATCGCATCGGAATTGATGCCGATCGTCTCCAGCGCGGCCTTCGTCTGTTTCGATTCCCGATAAATGGGCATCATGGTAACGGCGCCAACGGAATGATCAAAAAGAGGGGGGATAATCTCTTTGAGATAAGAGGGGGCTGCGCGCGTGTCGCTGTCATTGTAAACAATGAAATCGTACTTTGCCTTTTTATAGCCATTCGAAAGGTTATTCACTTTTGGATTTAAGCCGATTTCATGATCGGAGATGACAAGCTCGATATCTTTATGCGGAAATTTCTGAATCAGTTTTTGGATGATCCGAATCACCGGATCCGATTTTTCCCGCACACAAAAGACCAGTTGATAAGAAGGATAATCGAGGGCGCAGTAGCTTTCAAAGTTTTTTTCAACCCCCTGATCGACCCCCTTCACCGGTTTTAAAATCGTAACCGGCGGGAGGGCGGGGGGATGATGGTTTGGGTGTTTATGATGTTTGCCGTGGTGGAAAAAGAGATAGGTGGTAACAACCGTGAGCAGGGAATAAAAACATGAGATAATGGAAAGGCCAATCAGAAAATCATTCATTGGAGAATTCATAATTTCCCCTTTCTTCTTTCGTTGTGTCTATGTTATCACTTTTATAACAAGGAGCGTTGATGCGTACAGAAAAAGATAGCCTGGGTGAAAAGAAGGTTCCAGATGACGCATATTATGGAATTCAGACCCTTCGGGGATTCGAAAATTTCCAAATCAGCGGTTTAAGGGAGCCGGAGGTTTTCATCCGAGCCTATGTCACGATTAAAAAAGCCGCCGCGGCTACGAATGCGGAACTCAAAATTCTCGATCCGAAAATTTCAAATGCAATTATGAAGGTTGCGGACGAAGTCTTAGGCGCCAAATTCGTCGACTCGTTCATCATCGATGTTTTTCAGGCGGGGGCTGGTACCTCCTTTAATATGAATGTAAACGAAGTCCTCGCCAACCGGGCGAATGAAATTCTGGGATCCAAAAAAGGGGATTACAAGACGGTTCATCCAAACGATCATGTCAATATGGCGCAGTCGACGAATGATTCCTTTCCCACAGCCATGCGGATCGCGTCATTGTGGGAACATGAGCCTCTCAAGAAATCGCTGAAAAGGCTCGCGCAATCATTTCATAAAAAAGGGGAAGAATTTGACGATATACCGACTTCTGCCAGAACGCATCTTCAGGATGCGGTGCCGATTCGTCTGGGTCAGGAATTTGAGGCATTCGCGGTTACGCTTGAAAAAGCGCTCAAGCGACTAGAGATTGCAGCAGCTCCTCTGCACTTCCTAAACATCGGCGCGACTGCCGCGGGGACGGGGATGAATTCTCATTCAGAATATGCGCAGAAGATGGCAAAGACACTCAGCGACCTTGCAAAACTTCCGCTCAAAAACCCGGAAAATCTTATTGAGATTGCCCAAAGCACAGCCGATTTCGCCGACTATTCCTCAGCCCTGAAGAACCTCGCCCTCGATCTGATAAAAATTGCAAATGATCTGAGGCTCCTTGCCAGCGGCCCGCGTGTTGGATTGAATGAAATTCTTTTGCCAGCAGTTCAGCCTGGTTCTTCCATTATGCCCGGCAAGGTGAATCCCGTGATTGCGGAGTGCGCGAATATGGTCTGTTTCCAGGTAGTGGGGAATGATCTTACGGTTTCCATGGCATCTCAGGCATCACAGCTGCAACTCAATGTGATGATGCCAGTGATCATTTATAATGTGCTCTTCTCGTCAAAAATTCTTACGAATATGATGAACACACTGGCAGGAAAATGCGTCGATGGCATCACGGCAAACCGCGCGCAATGCCAGGCCTATTTTGAAAAAACATTGGGGCTTGCGACGGCGCTCAATCCGATCATTGGGTATGCCGCCGCGGCTGACGTCGTCAGAGAAGCTGTCAAAACCGACACCCCTATTTTAAAAATGATCGAGAAAAAAGGGGTTCTCACGGAAAAAGAGATCAAAAAATACTTTGATCTTCATAAACTCACAGAGCCGGGGATTTTAAAGAAGGAGTGATGTTAGCCCGCACCCCCTGGTAGCTTTCCCGTCTTTGCAGCGTTTCATTAATTTTCTGAAGCACTCTGGCTTTTTCCAATACCCATCTGGGGGCGATGAGTTTGTCGGGGGCTGCGTCACCGGTTAATCGGTGAATAATGATGTGGGATGGGATTTTTTCGAGAAGGTCGCAGACCAGATTTATATACTCATCTTCTTCGAATAGGGAAACCTCCCCTTTTAGATAGTCTTCATAGAGTTTTGTATTTTTGATCACATGAAGGAGGTGTATCTTTAATCCATCGATAGGAAGCTTTGCTATCTCTTCTACGGTTTGATGCATCATCTCTATAGTTTCGCCGGGTAGTCCCAGAATGATGTGGGTGCAGATTTTAATGTGGGGGGATTCTTCGCTACGGGCTTTCGCCCTTCGCTCAGAATGACGTACTTTTTCGACTGCTCGGAGAAACTGTTGATAGGTATGCCAGCGGTTTAGGCGTTCGTTGGTTTTATCGTGGATCGTCTGCAAGCCGAGCTCGAGCCAGAGTTCGAAGGGGGATCCTTCGCTGTGCTCAGGATGACTCCCTTGAGCAGGATGACTCCTTTGGGCTATCTCATCAAGAAGTTCTACCGCTCCTTCCGATAGCGTGTCGGGGCGTGTGCTGACGGAGAGGCCAACGACATCCGGATGATTCAATGCCTGAGTGTAGCGTTCTCGAAGAATTTCCGTCCGCGCGTACGTATTGGTGAATGCCTGGAAATAGGCGATGAACTTCTTAGCCTTGTAGCGCGTTCTCATTCGCTCCATCCCCTGGAGGAGCTGATCCCGGATGGAGAGTGCGGGGTTGACCCCCGGGGCCCTCGATCCCTCATCGCAATAGGTGCATCCCCCTACTGCCAAGACTCCATCGCGGTTAGGGCAGTCAAAACCGGCATCAATCGAGACCTTGTAAACCTTTTCCCCAAATCGCTCTCTTAGGTAGTGGTTCCATGACCAGTAACGAAGGTTTCCTGGGAAGGGCATCGGATGATCCTTACGGGTTAATATGAAAATTGTCAATTATTTCTTGAGGTTATAAGAGGATACCTCTTATACCGAGGATTTTATTGACAAGGGGGCTTTGGAGAGGGTAAAACTCACGGCTTGGGTATCAGATGTGTTATCGAAGCAACAGTCAAAGAGATGAGTTGGCATGACATATATCATCGCTGAGCCGTGTGTAGATGTGAAAGACAGGACATGCGTTGAGGTCTGCCCCGTCGACTGTATTAAGGAGTCCCCCGATGGGAGTTCCAAAATGCTCTATATAGACCCCCAGGAGTGTATTGATTGCGGGGCTTGTGTTCCGGCCTGTCCTGTGGAGGCTATTTTTCCTGAACAGGAGGTTCCGGAAAAGTGGAAGGGCTATATTCCACTGAATTATCAATTTTTTGGGAGGAATTATTCATGAAGCGTCTTTTTGTCTCTTTTTTCACCCTTGTTTGTTTCTTCTCAATTTCTTTAAGTTCTTTTATTGGGGCTGAAGATTTTTCATTTAGAGATGAAATTGAAAAACTAAAAACAGAGTATCTTTTGAGAGATGAGCCCTATTTTGAAAACATATTGCAATGGACGCGGTGCTATGAGCCTTGCGAGGAGTCTCAAAAAGAGCGAAGGCAATTTCAAGAACAGCTTTTAGACTTCTTTACATTTTTTGCGTCACTTCATCCTATTGATCGAAACATTTATTATCTATTTGTGGAGATTTTTTCAAACTATCTGAGGGAATATCCCACTCTTGAAAAATGGTTTTCTGAAATTCGGTCGTTTGACAGATTATTTACTAAATCTGATTCTTTAGAATATCCACGACTCTCGATACTTCACTATTCTCTGAATCCGGAGGTAGGACATTATTATCGCTATTTTTTGCATTTAAAACAGCTAAGTTACCTCCCCCCGTGGGAAGAGTTTAAAGAGGAGCTTCTGGATATGCAAAACTGGTTTGCAAAAAAGGATCGATCTCCAGATGAAAAACCGCTCTTTCTCTGGCAAGGGCGTTTTTATCCCGATGCAAAAGAGCAGTTGGATGAAGAAAAGAATAAACTATTATCGAAGCCGATTCTTTGGAATTATCATGACTCAGAGACGGAACTGAGTATAGATTCGATATTCTATATTCAAAAGGATCCTCAAAAAGTCGAAAATAAAATTTTAAATGATCCGAAGGAGATTTTTCAAAGTTTTTTTCCATGGACATTGATTGAGAGTAAAACGCGTTATTATACGGATGTTGAAGAGCGAAATATTCTTTCGGTGGTGATGGTTGATCTTGATGGGGATCGCTTCGATTTGAATTTTTGGGTTCATAACGATACAAGCAACGGCTTCGGAAAGAATACCCTCTATTTTACTTTCGAACCGCCGACGCTTAGCCGTTTAAATGCGCTTCTTTCGCTGTGGGAGATCATCTGCAAGGTTCGGCCCCATGAAAAATTTGGCGATATTGCAACCGTTTCTCTCAAAAGCAAAACAGAGGTAAGAGTCACCTGGTTCAAAGAGCGGCTTACGCGTGAGGGTAAAACAAAAGAGCTTCTTGACAGAGAGCTTCCATCCAAGCTCAATGGCCTTAAAGAGTATCTACTTAAAGACGAATGATTTATTCATGAAAATAGCAATTAATGGATTTGGGCGGATTGGACGCCAGATTTTGAGGTTGGGGCTTTCACCCAATGAAAAGCGGTCCTTTCAATTTGTGGCGATCAACGATCGAAGCTCAAAAGAGATTGGGGCGCATCTTTTTAAATACGATTCTGTCCACCCGGTTTTTCCGGCAGAAGTTCGTGTTGAGAGAGATTCGATCAAAATTGGCAAGCATGCCATTCGGGTCTTGTCTGAAACAGAGATATCCGGACTTCCATGGCGTGATCTAAAAGTAGATTTGGCGATGGAATGCACGGGGAAATTTACGGCGAAGGTCTTTGCCGAAAAGCATTTGCAGAATGGCGCAAAGAAAGTCATTGTCTCTGCTCCCTGCAAAGACGACGATATGACGATTGTCATGGGGGTCAACGAAAAAGAGTATGATGCTAAAAAGCACCATGTCATTTCAAATGCCTCTTGCACGACAAATTGTGTCTCGGTAGTCGCAAAGGTATTGAGGGATCATTTGGGATTAGAGCGCGCATTTATGACAACGATTCATGCCTATACCAACGACCAGCCAGTTTTGGATAACACGCATCACGATTTCCGGCGGGCGCGGGCAGCTGCCCTTTCAATGATTCCCACAACATCTGGGGCAAGTCGGTCGATAGCAAAGATATTTCCAGAACTGAAGGGGGCTTTTGAGGGGCTCTCCATTCGTGTCCCGACACCCAATGTGTCACTCATTGATCTGGTAGCCGAGGTCAAAAAGTCGGTCACCGTTAAGTCGTTAAATGACATTTTCAAAGAAGAGTCCCATGGGAAACTCAAACGGTATCTGGGGTATATAGAGGAACCGCTTGTCTCTTCTGATTTCATCGGCGATGAGCATTCGGCAGTTGTCGATGCGCCATTGACACAAATGTTGGGGGGGCGCTTCATTAAAATGATTGCCTGGTATGACAATGAAGTCGGTTTTAGCGCCAGAATGCTCGACCTTGCGGAGTATGTCGGTGGCCATTAAATGTGTTGATGAAATAGATATTCAGGGGAAGCGCGTATTCATTCGGGAAGATTTTAACGTCCCCATTCAAGAAAAGAAAATTTTAAACGATTTAAGAATCAGGGCTGCGCTCCCGACCCTTCAATATGCGATAGAGAAGAATGCAAAAGTTATTTTGGCCTCTCATTTGGGGCGTCCCAAAGGGAAGGTTATTCCAGAATATAGTCTTTTCCCCGTGGCAGAGCGTCTTTCGTTTTATCTTAAAAAAGAGGTGATTTTTTCTGAAAGCTGTGAGGGGAGCGGCAACTTAAAGATTATTCAGAGAATGAAGCCAGGGGATGTTCTTCTCCTTGAAAATTTGCGATTCCATCCCGGCGAGGAATCAAATAGCGAACATTTTGCAACTCAACTTTCAAAGCTCTGCGATGTCTATATTAATGATGCGTTCGGGGCTGTTCATCGCGCCCATGCGTCTGTGGCAATGCTGCCGAGGCTGTTTCGAAATCGGGGTGTTGGATTTTTGATGAAACAAGAGATCCATGCTTTATCGGAGTTGTTGGGGAGACCAGCCAGCCCATACGTGGTGGTTGTTGGTGGGACTAAAGTAGGTGACAAGATCGGCGTGATTACAAATCTTTTGAATCGTATTGATAAAATGATCATTGGGGGTGCGATGGCATATACTTTTCTTAAGGCTCAAGGGAAAAAGGTTGGAAATTCCCGGGTGGAAGAAGACAAACTTCTTCTGGCAAAGGCTATTTTGGATCAAGCCAAAGAAAATCGTGTGGAATGTTTGCTACCTCTAGACCATCTGATCGTCAAAGAACTTAGAGAGGATGCCGAAACGGAAACAACCGAAGGGGATGAAATTCCAGATGGCTGGTTGGGGGTCGATATTGGCCCCAAAACGATCGAGGCTTACCGGAACGCGCTTGCAGGGTGCAAAACAATTTTTTGGAATGGGCCGATGGGGATTTTTGAAATGAAGCCTTTTTCGAAAGGGACGCAGGAAATTGCCTATGCCATTTCAAAAAATAAGGGATTTACGGTTGTTGGCGGCGGTGATTCCGTGAACGCGGTTTATGAATTCAAACTGCAATTAAAGTTTTCCCATATTTCTACCGGCGGAGGGGCCTCTCTGGAATTTTTGGAAGGTAAAACCCTTCCAGGGTTGAAACTCTTAAGTGTATGACGGCGCGATCCCGCATTCTTGCAGCCAATTGGAAGATGAATAAAACCGTTTCTGAAACGGTAGAGTTCTGTCAGATATTTAAGAATCTTTATAAAACGAATCCAAAGAAGAGCAGGGTCAAACTCGTTATCGCCCCGCCATTTACGTCGTTGGCTGCCGCTAAGAAAGGACTTGAAGGGACAGGTGTTCATATTGCTTCTCAAAACATGCATTGGGAAAAATCGGGGGCATTTACAGGTGAAATCTCGGCGTCGATGTTAAAAGAACTGGGTGTCGAATATCTGATTTTGGGGCATTCGGAGCGAAGGCAATTGTTTTTGGAGACCGACGGTATGGTAAATCAGAAAATCAAGAGGGGGCTTGAGGAACGATTTTTAATTATTTTTTGCATTGGGGAGACGCTTGAGGAACGTAATTTGGGGAAAACACCACTAGTTCTGGAACGCCAGCTTGAAAAGGGGTTCCAGGGGATTGAGAAGGCCGCCCTGAAGAATATCGTTGTTGCCTATGAACCGGTATGGGCGATTGGGACAGGGAAGAATGCAACGGCTGACCAGGCAGAAGAGGCGCATGTCTATATACGGAAAATTCTAGCAAAGCGATTTAATAAAGAAAGCGCAGAAGGGATTTCGATACTCTACGGAGGGAGTGTCAATGCGGATAATTTTTCGGAGATTTCAAGAAAGCCAAATGTAGATGGGGCGTTGGTCGGGGGGGCTTCTTTAGATCCAAAATCTTTTATTGAAATTTTGGAAAGAATGGCGTAGTTCTTTTGACTCAATGACTACCTTTATTGTCATTTTACATATTTTTGTCTGTGTGCTTTTGATTTTGATCGTGCTTCTTCAGGCTGGAAAAGGGGCAGAAATGGGGGCGACGTTTGGAGCTGGGGGGAGTCAGAGCGTCTTTGGAAGCGGGGGGGCAGCCCCTTTTATGACCAAACTTACCACCGTGATTGCCGTTATTTTTATGCTGACTTCTATTGGGCTTACGATTTTCAACGCGCGGGCATCAAAACGAACCGTCGTGGAAGGAATTTCAACGCCACTTGAACAGAAGCCGGCTCCCGATCAACCTCAGAAATAAAATGTCAGAAAGCATAGATTTGGCAGGGTATGTCATCCTGAACGAAGTGAAGGATCTCTTTTATGCTCGGGTGGAGGAATTGGTAGACTCACCATCTTGAGGGGCTGGCGGGTGTCAAGCGATAAATATTTAGGATGACACCTCTTTTCTCATTTGCTAAATGTTCGTGGCATGGATTTGGCAGGTCATGTCATCCTGAACGCAGTGAAGGATCTCTCTTATGCTCGGGTGGCGGAATTGGTAGACGCGTACGTTTGAGGGGCGTATGGGGAAACCCGTGCTGGTTCGATCCCAGTCCCGAGCAAATGATTTCAAGGACTATAGATATTCAAACACGGTTTTATAAGACTATATTGATACATTGATGGTAAGAAAGAGTAAACAGCCTCCAGAGTTTAATCTATCCAAATTGCGTATCTCAAGAGAAGACGCTGATTCAAAAATAAAAGTTAGGATCAAAATGGGAGAAGACCTTCATTCCCGTAAGATTTTGTCTGAGCAAGAGTATAACAAGCTAAATGCCGATATTGAAAGGTGGGATAGCTACAACGTAACAATGCTCAAAAATATGTTCACAAATGATGAGATTACCGATGAGTACGGCGGCTTACTTGCCTCTTGGCAGGTAAATCAATCTTGGACCTACTGGGTCGATTGGAAAAAGAATTTTGTTTCAGATAGAATCAATAGCCTAAAGGCAATCCAAGAGAAGCTTGAACTTTATCAAACCCAGACTGAAGATCTAAAAAAAAGCAGCTCCAAATTTGATACTGTCAGCAGGAAAGTATTCATTGTACATGGCCGAAACAATGAGGCCCAACAAACCATATCGAGATTTTTAGAAAAACTAGATTTACAACCAATTATTCTCCACGAGCAACCAAACAAGGGAAAAACGATCATTGAGAAATTTGAGACGTATAGTGACGTTTCATTTGCGGTAGTACTTTTAACTCCTGACGATCAAGGCTTTCAAAAAAACTCATCAAAAGAAATCCGAGATCGCGCACGACAAAACGTCATTCTTGAACTTGGCTTTTTCTTGGGAAGATTAGGAAGAAGTAGAGTCTGTCCAATCTATTGGGAGGGTGTCGAGATCCCGTCAGATTATGACGGAGTTGTTTATGTGCCATTTGATGAAGCGGATGGATGGAAACTTAAGCTCGCTCGAGAAATTAAACAAGCTGGCATAGATGTAGACCTTAACAAGGCTATAGGATAAAAAGGGGGAAGTTACTCCACTGTCGTAGAGGGTGTGTCGATCCTATGTGTTTAGTCTCTTCGACGAAAAAATAGCGCATGCAGCCGTGCAAGAGCGTTTTTGAAGTCATCGATTGCCAAGGATAACCTTTCCAGCGGAATATCGTTTATGGGCGGGTTGGGAAATGATGGGCAAAAAAAGGAATTCTAGTTTTTTTATGATAAGTCTCTACAAGCTCGATTGCTAAATTTTTTGCTAAGTGAATATCTTTTCCCTCACAAGAAAAAGCCATTTCTCCATATCTTAAATATTTCCAAGCCTCTTCTAGCTGCTCAATAAGGGCAATTTTATCAGGATTTTCAATTATCAGCTTAAATTCATTTATTTCATCTGCATAGTCTTTGAGAATATTTTTAGTTTGGTGCCTATATTGTTTGGGATTAAAGCTTTCGTCAATCAATGACGCATGAGCTTTTATCAAAAGCTCCAAGGTCATGTGCAATAAGGGGAGCTCAACATAAAATTTATGTCCAGACGCTTCTTCTTGCTTAAGCAGGTCTTCGTATGCCAGAAGATATTCAACTCCAGCATGTGCAAAAAAATGAGATCGTTCTTTATTGGTGTCATATCCAGATTTTGGAAACGCCTTTGTCAGGGGAACGAGCTTGATAGCCATGATTTGACTCCTCAATCTAACTGTTTTTTAATTCTGTTCAGTTTTTCATCAGTGTGGTGTATTACATAGAGCGAGTTCGGTGATTTCCTAAAAAAAGTTTTCAAAAATGATGAAATAATTCTTTTCTTTTCCGTCGGTAATTTGTATGTTTATTGAGTGAATATCGTTGTTAACCCATCTTTTATAAATTTCACAAAAACAAGGAGGAAAAGCGATGGCCATGAGTTTAAGACAGAGGAGTTTATTTTCTCAACCGACGAAAGTGAAGATCAATTTAAGCACGGATCACGAACTGGTAAGATTGACAGATACTTTGGATTGGGACGAGCTGATAGAAATAGCGATAACTATTCGAGAGACAAAGAAAGCCAACACAGGGTGCGAGACTCATTACAGAGAGCATCTGGGTGCAGTGGCCTTGATGGCGATGAAGAAGGTAAATTACAGGGAGGCCCAGGATTTGATAGCGCACTATGCTCCAGCCAGGTATTTGTGCAATTTGATGGATTCGGATTGGGCCATAGATCATGTGACTCTTTTCGATTTTACTCAAATGCTGGGAGAAGAGGGGATGGCAAAGATCAATATCCACATTTTAAAACAAGCGATCCAAGAGGGGCTACTTCTTTAATGAGCGATACCACCGCTCAAGAGGCCAAGATCCCCTATCCCAACGAGGTGGGGCTGATGAGCCGTTATGCCTCGATGATGGGGAAATATTTAAAGAAAGCTGGACAGAAATATTCAAAGGTGAAGGAGAAATTAAAAAACGCAACATCCAAGATCAAGGGGTTAGTCAGAAACTCTCACTTATTTGCCAAGACGAAAGAAGCCAAAAGGAAAGTGGCCAAAAAACTTCTTCATACAATCACCCATATTCACGAAGAGGTCAAAAAGGCTCTCAGCGGTTATTCAAGAGTGGGTGGAAAAACCCAACAAGAAATTCAAAGACTCACCGAAATAATGGAAAAACTCATACCTCAGATGAGGTATTTTATCGAGACAGGTTTTGTGGCCTCAAAGAAAATCATTCATCTTGTGATGACAGATTTATATGCGATGGTCAGAGCAAAGAGTGGAAAACAGGTGGAATTTGGTTTGAAGTGGGGGATCAACCGACTCAAAGGGGGATTTCTTCAGGGGTTTTTGATCGAAGGCGGCAAACATTTTTCAGACAAGAGATTTTGCATCGATGCTCTGAAGGTTTTTCAACAAAGCTTGGGAATGATCCCTCAAATTTATGGATTCGATCGGGGAGGATACTCAAAAGCCAACATCAAAAAAGCAATAAAACTTGGAATCAAGCATATTGGGATTGCTCCGAAGGGCAAAGACAGTTGGGCTGTATCCGAGCGTCTACAAACCAAAATCAAAAAAGAGCGGGCCCAGGTAGAAGGATGCATTGGGACGATCAAATCCCCACTCTATGGATTCAACAAACCCGATGCCAGAAGTACACAGGCGATGATGACCTATGGCCACAGAGCCATTTTTGGATTCAACTTACGAAAACTGCTCAAAGAACAGGCAAAGCTACAGATGGTAACCTCATAAAAAAAGAAATAAAAAGCAAAGAAAAGAAAAAAGAAGAAAAAGAAAAAAACAAATTCAATCCCTCTTAAGAAAATACCCCCATTCTATCTCATCTCTAAAATATTAAATTCTTATTGCCGAACTGGCTCTATTTACCGTATGATAAGGTTGTCCGGGAAAACTTGAAAGATTTTATCTATGATAATCCAATTGTTCCCGAATCGCTTCGTGTCATGAGCCCGTTTATTCGTCGAATATATGAATCCGAAGCAGAAACCCTTGATGCCTAGGGGAGACGGGAAATAAATGAGACTTTCTGCTCCTTATATTCCCATGCTCAAAAGTTATCCACGAGGCGCCGATGAGGCGGCCGTATTTCCGGGAGGAATACTAACGCTGACATATTGGGATCTCTGGACGCTTATTTCATGCAAACATCGTTTCAAATCCGATCTGCTTTTACTCAGGGCATCTCTTATTGATCGGAGGCTCAATCAGAAATTCTACAGCATGTCGAGAAAGGAACTTCTTGAGGATCTTATTGCCCTGGTCGATGACCTATTGGAGAGACTCAAGCAAGTTGGCACGGTAGATGATGTTCTTGCAGTCCTCCCTGAGCGTCTGCTTAAGAAAGAGATTCAAAAAGGAATTAAAAACATTACTGATGATTGGGGTAATGACTACCCGCCTTCCGAACCGATGTTGCGATCACCGAGACGCCTTCTTGAAAAAGAAGCGATGCGTGGAATGTGGTCAATGCTTCCCGTTGATCCGACCCCAATTTCCATATTGCTGCGTCCTCTGTTTATTCCTACGAAAAAAAGAGGTTTTTTTCCGAAAGGGGCTACGTTTTCCCTGAGCCAAAGAATGGAGCGGGGTATCTCTAAGGAACTTCGGAAAGGGGGGACGATGAATGTGCATGCTTATCGGTATGCGGTTTACCGCGCGGCATTGACGTTGTTTCATGAAGAACATCATTGGGACGATTCATATGGCGTAATGGGTGATCTTGGAAAAAGATGGGTTGATGAAATACTGTCGGTTACTGCTAGTGATATTTTCGTGGAGCCTAGAATTTTTCTTAAAGATCTCTTGATGTTTTTATGTTGGGAAAACTACGGATTGTCGGACTGTGGTGATATCGAGGCATATATCAGGCGTCTCCCAGACCAAGAACAGGGAATGGTAATTGAAATTCTTTTCAACATAAAAACACGTGCGAGTCAGGGGTTCCAACAATTTAATGCCGAAAATGCGGAAAGAATTTTTAAGAGGATTAAAGATCGTTGCCAAATGAGAATTGTGAATTAAAAAGGAAATAGATTTCATGGGTAAGATAAACTGGTGGAAAAAACATTCTAAAAATTGTATTTTACAAATAGGATTTAATTATATAAAATAAATCCGAAAAGTAAAATGAAAATAAAGAAGCTAAAAGAGATGAAAAAACAGTTAGTTACGGCTAAAGAGGGCCAAAAGCTTGGTATTTCCCGTCAGTTGCTATGGCATTATGTGAAGAAAGGGTGGCTTGAGAGGGTTACCCCCGGCGTATATCGATTTCCTGAGGCCAAATCGATTGATTTTTATAGTCTTTTACGTGAAAAATTGGTGGCCATTCCGCAGGGCATTATCGGCTTCTATACAGCTCTTCGTATCCATGAAGTGACCGAGGAGTTGCCGCCGGAGATTGACATCATTGTGCCGCAGGAAAATGTTCCGAAAAGAAGGCTTCAGGGGGTCCGTCTCCATCGTGTTAAAGGAGACATTTATAAAAAAGGGGTTATTAAAATATCGGGTATCCCAGTGACGTCGCTAGAGCGTACGATTATTGATCTTTTGCGGGATGGAAAAGCGATTGCTCTTATTTTAGATGTTCTTCGAGAAGCACGCGCTCAAAATAAGCCTGTAAGCCTTTCAGAGATCAAAAGGCTCAGTATATTGTTTCGCGTTAAAGAAAAAGTTAAACGTCTTTTGGAAGCGTGGGTTTCATGATTTGGAGCGAAAGGCAACTTACGGACAGGATTGAAGCGGAAAGCAAGAAGCGAGGTTTATCCCTTTCTCAACTTCAGCTTTTGCTTGCTCAAGAGCGCTTTCTGGCAAGAATCGCGGCGAGTCCGGAGCGAGATAATTTTATATGGAAAGGAGGAAGTCTGATTTTAAGGCTTTACGCTCATCGAATGCCAAAGCCACGATTCACAGTTGATGTTGATCTCTTGGTACGCGGCTTTTCAATAGGTGACGTCACTGAATATTTCGAACGAATTATAGAAATGGATCTGGAAGATGGGTTTCTTTTTTTCAACGTTAGAAAAACACCACTGATCAGAGAGACCCCTTATGGAGGAGAAAGGTACTCTATTGATTGGCGTTTCTTCAAGAAACCTCAATCGCATGTGTTACGGGTCGATGTTTGCGCAGGCGATGATGTCACCGAACAGAAAATTACGACAAAAAAGGCTTTTTTCTTGTCAGATCCCTCGGAACTTGTTTTGAATATCTATCCAAAAGAATTCATTTTTTCAGAAAAATTGGAGACGTGTTGTCGATTTGGAACGGGCAATACGCGCCTTAAAGATTTTATTGATATGTGGGGGTTGATTCGAATGGGGATGGACGTCTCCTGCGTGAAAGTAGCTATCAAAAGATGTTTCGGCAGAAGAAAAGTATCCGCTGAGCCCGGGAAGTGGCAGGCTATTTTAAATGACAAGGAGTTTGCTGAAATTATGGAGGAACAGAGAAAGCGGCGGTATGTGGAACTTGGGATTCCGCCTGTTCAAAAACTCTTTGGGGAGATTTCAGGATATCTCTTAAAATTATATTCCTGAAAAATGGGATGGAATGAAAATTATCCCCGATTTGGAGATTCCCCACTGATAATCTTTTTCATTGCATTCCCTTCATTCGTTTATAGCACTCATAATCTCCGCAGCCATAAGGATTGACGGGGGGTTTGCCTTTTAACGTCGGCAAGGGTTGCTTTCGCGCGGTGTGCATCGCTTCGATGGTCATGGCGCGCATTTTGACGGCCATTTTTCGAATGTTAAAGCCTTCAGAGATGCCGACGGCAATGAAGATTCCGAGAAAAATGAGACTTATGATTTGTTTAATCATCGCTTAACCTCCTGATTAAGTTGTCAAAAGAGATTTTGTGAAATTTAATAATCTCAAGAAACTGCATAAAGTTCTTTGGAATCCCCCCATATTTCCACGTTCTGTAAGTGGTTCGTGGAATGCCGAGTTTTCGGCAATACGCGATCTCAGGGAGTCCAGAATGTTCTTCGAGTTCGCGAAGTATCCGTGCCAATTTTTCCATGATTTTTTTCCTTTCTATAGCCAACGCGGTTATAGGCATTGGGCAATGAGTCAAAACGTTTGATGTAAGTTGAGGGTTGGGCAATGCATTCTTTAATGATGATGCCTTTAGAGAGCTTTCCGTGCTTATGAAAGGCTTCTCTTAGGGAGTCTAAGAGGGCGTTGTCAGAATGAGATGAGAATTTCCCGAGTTGCTTTGGTTTCGAAATCCCAAGTTCGTCATAAATCGCCATCATGCCGCCAAAGTATTTTCTGAGCTTTCGGTGGCCGATTTCTTTTTTGACGATAATTTCATTGAGTTTGCCGTGGGTTTTCCAGAGATCGAGGATTTTTCTTTTTAGAGCAGCTTTGTCAGGGTTTTCATCCTCCATTGCCTTTTTAACCACAAAGGAGTCGCAGATATCGCCCTTGATAAACTCAAAACCTTTCCGTGACTGAAATTCCTTAAGATTATTAAGATTACCCGCATAGGTTAACTTATCTAAAA
>CAYMPL010000021.1:0-8494 GCA_964392415.1 uncultured bacterium
TCCAGACGATGAATAATCTCTGGATGATCGACATCCATAGAAACAACAGAATCAATATCTGTAATATGAGAAAGCGCATCGGCCTGCACAACCGTTCTCGGAAAACCATCCAGAATAAATCCCCTTTCACAATCTTTGTTTTTCAGCCGATCCTTAATAATCTCAATCACGATATCATCGGAAACAAGCTTTCCCTGCCCAATAGTCTGCCTGGCTATCTTTCCAAGCGGTGAATCTCCCGCAATTTCATTTCTTAAAATATCACCCGTTGCTATTTTTGGAATGCCGAACTTTTCGGAAAGAAGGGCTGCCTGGGTTCCTTTGCCAACACCCGGTGGACCCAGCAGTACGAGTTTCAATCGATCCAAATGATTAACCCCTTCGTCCCCTGATTCTCACGTTGCTTACAAATCCTTCATAGTTGCGCGAAAGAATGTGAGATTCGATTTGCTGAACCGTATCGAGCGCCACCCCAATCAAGATGAGAAGCGATGTCCCGCCAAAATAAAATGGAACATTCGCTTTACCATAGAGAACCGACGGTAAAACACATACTGCAGAAAGATAGAGCGCCCCTCCAAAAGTGATTCTTCCCAATACATGATCAATGTAATCCGCCGTATTCTGACCGGGACGAATCCCGGGAATAAACCCCCCCCATTTTTTCATATTCTCAGCAATCTCATGCGGCTTAAAAACAATGGCCGTATAGAAAAAAGCAAAGAAAACAATGAGCCCCACAAAAAGAACATTATAGAACAATGATCCCGCAGTGAAGAAATTTTGAACCTGTCCTAAAAAAGGGATCGCGATAAATGTCCCAATCGTTGCGGGAAACATCATCAATGAAGAGGCAAAAATAGGAGGGATCACGCCAGAGGTGTTGATTTTAAGGGGGAGATGACTCGCCTGTCCCCCGTACATCTTCCTCCCCACAATCCGCTTCGCGTACTGAACGGGGATCCGCCGTTGAGACGTCTCAATAAAAATGATAATCGCGATAACGGCAACCATGAATGCCAAAATGAGAATAAATTTAATGACTGACCACTCCCCCGCCTTCACATAACCAATGCTGTTCATCAGACCCCGGGGGATCCCGGCCGCAATTCCAGCATAAATAATCAGTGAAATCCCATTCCCAATTCCCCGTTCACTAATCTGCTCGCCAAGCCACATAATAAACGCGGTCCCTGTGGCAAGCGTAATCATCGTCATGAGTCGAAACGAAAGACCCGGGTCTAGAACGACGGATCCCCCCCCGGGCGCCTGAATGCTTTCCAGTCCGAGACTGATTCCATACCCCTGAATCATGCAAAGAAGAACGGTCCCATATCGGGTGTATTGCGTAATTTTCTTCCGGCCAAGCCCCCCTTCTTTTGATAACTGCTCAAGATGAGGAACAACGACTGTGAGAAGTTGAAGAATAATCGAGGCGCTGATATAGGGCATGATCCCTAAAGAAAAGATTGAAAAACGCTCAAGCGCCCCCCCGGAAAAGAGATTAAAAACACCAAAAATCGTCCCCTGCGCCATTTTGAAAAAAACACGCAGGGCATCCACATCGATCCCCGGCGCAGGAACAAAAACACCGATTCGGTAAACCGCGATCAATGCAATGGAGATGAGAATACGCTTCCTAAGCTCCGGAAGCGTTGCCAAACTCTCAAGGCCTGCCACTCAACATCTCCGCTTTTCCACCCATTGTTTCTATTTTCTTACGGGCATTCTCACTAAACGCGCTCACCCGAATGATCAATGCATGTTTTAATTTTCCATCTCCAAGGATTTTAATTCTTCCCTGCTCTTTTGAAATGAATCTCTGTTTTTTAAGATAAGTCGCATCGACTACCGTTCCCTCCGGCACATCGATTAATCTCTCTAAATTAACAACCTGGAAGCGCTCCTTGAATGGATTTGTAAATCCCCTCTTGGGGATACGACGCTGATAAGGCATCTGCCCCCCTTCAAAAGAGGGGTGTATCTTTCCCCCGGTTCTTGCTTTCTGTCCTTTATGCCCCCGCGTGGATGTATGCCCTCCATGCCCGGACCCGGCCCCCCGCCCGATCCTCTTTCTTTTTTTTACCGCATCTCTTCTTTGTTCCAACGTTCCTAACGTAATCATGCCTGAACCTCATATCTCACAAGCTGAATCACATGATTGATCATACCGCGAACCGCCGCTGTGTTTTTAAGCTGGACTGTCTGATGCAGCCTCCTCAGTCCCAATCCCCGCAACACCGCTTTCTTTTGTTTCGAGTAACCTATAGCGCTTTTGACCAGAGTCACCTTAATAGATTCAGATTTCTTCAACCCTTTTCCCCCGAATAGCCGCATATTGTTCCCGGCTTCTTAATTGTTTGATCGCCTCAAGTGTTGCTTTTAATACATTGTGTGGATTATTGGCTCCTAAACTTTTCGTCAACACATCCTGAACCCCGGCACACTCCAAGACAGCGCGGACAGCCGAACCTGCAATCAGTCCGGTTCCGGCAACCGCTGGTTTCAGGAGAACTTTCCCCGAACCAAACTTCCCAATCACTTCTTCCGGAATGGTTGTATTTTCCATTGGAACGGTCATCATATTTTTCCTCGCCTCTTCCTGAGCCTTTCGGATCGCCTCAGGGACTTCATCCGCCTTCCCGAGCCCCATCCCCACTTTTCCCTTTTTATTTCCAATAACGAGAAGCACCGCAAAACTAAATCGCCTCCCCCCTTTTACAACCTTCGCACAGCGGTTAATAGAAACAATTTTCTCGACAGATTCCCCCTCTTTTCTCAAATCAACCGCTTTTTTTGACTCCGAAGTCCTCAAAAAACAAGCCCTCCCTGACGAGCGGCTTCAGCAAGCGCCTTCACACGCCCATGATATTTATAGCCAGCCGCATCAAAAACCACTTTTTTAATCTTTTTCTCCTGCGCCCTTTTCGCAATTTCTTCTCCTATTTTGGCTGCCGCAGAAATATTAGATCCCTTTTTAATTTTTAACCCTCGACTTCGTGTTGATGCCGCAGCCAACACACAACGCTCATGGTCATTAATAATCTGAGCATAAATATGTTTTTCACTTCTAAACACCGCAAGCCTTGGCCTCTCCGGCAATCCCAAAATTCTTCCACGAATCCTGCGGTGTCTTCGATGCCGGGCCACTGTCTTCCCTGAAGTCGCTTTTTTAAATCGTGCTGCCATATTTACGCACCCACAGCGCCTACAGATTTTCCAACTTTCCGAATAATAACCTCATCGTGATATTTAATCCCGGTCCCTTTATAAGGTTCGGGTAATCTCAAGTTCCGCAGCATTGCCGCCACAGAACCCAAAAGCTCCTTGTCAGGGCTGGAAAGCGTAATCTTTGTGTTAGCCTCGACTTTAGCCTGAACTGTCGGAGGAAGCCTAAAATGAACAGGCTCCGTAAAACCGAGGGTCAATTTTAAAATCTCCCCCTCAGGTTGTGCCTTCATCCCTAATCCTATGATTTCGAGTCTCTTCTCAAACCCTTGAGACACGCCCACCATCATATTCATAAGCAACGTTCTAAAAAGCCCATGCTGTTCACGAGTCGATCGCAACTCGTTTTTTCTCTTTACCTGAACTCCCTGAGGCGTCAGATGAACCTCTAAAAAATCGGGAAATTTACGCTCAAGAGAACCTTTAGGACCCTGAACAAAAACTCTCCCGTCTTTCACTTCCACTTTTACTTTCTCAGGATGAGAAATTATCTTTTTCCCTACGCGAGACATATTATTTTCACCAGACTGAACAAAGAATCTCGCCCCCCACTTTCAACTGGCGGGCGTGTTTATCTGTCATAACCCCTTTCGGTGTAGAAAGAATCGTAAGGCCCAAGCCCTTTCTATACCGCCCAAGTTCCCTTACTTGGGAATAGACACGACAGCCGACATGACTTACCCTGACCAACCCGGAAATCACGCGCTTTCTACCCGGCGCATACTTTAATACCACACGAATCATTTTGCGATGGTTGTCCTGAAAGACTGAAACATCGGTCAAAAACCCCTCTTCCCTGAGCTGTGTCACAATATCCCATTTTATTTTTGAATAAGGAATCAGCGCCTCTTCTTTATAGATGAGGTTGGCATTTCGAATTCTTGTTAATAAATCTGAAATAGGATCCGTTATCATTTTCTCACCAGCTCGACTTAATAACACCGGGAATCAATCCCCGGTTTGCCAATAATCTTAAACAGATCCGGCACATATCAAATTTTCTATAATAGCCACGCGCACGGCCGCACAGACGGCATCGTGTATATTTTCGCACTTTGAACTTTGGTTCTCTGTCACATTTCACCCGCCAAGCTACTGTCATATCTATCCTTTGAACGGCACTCCCAAACAGGTTAAAAGCGCCTTTCCTTCTTCATTATTTTTCGCCGTTGTGCAGAGTGTTATATTCAATCCCCGAATTTTATCGATCGCATCGTAACTGATCTCCGGAAAAATAATCTGTTCTTTAAGCCCTAAAGTATAATTCCCCTTCTGATCAAAAGACTTTGGCGACAGCCCCCGGAAATCACGCACACGCGGCAAAGCGACATTGACCAAACGATCCAAAAATTCATACATTCTATGTTTTCTTAATGTCACTTTGACGCCAATCGACTGCCCCTTTCTCAATTTAAAATTAGAAATTGATTTTCGGGCACGCGTTGTTAAAGCCTTTTGACCCGAAATGACGGCCAAATCCTGCGCTGCCTTGTCTAAAATCTTGCTATTTTGGACTGCCTCGGAAAGACAGATGCTGAGTATCATTTTTTTGAGTTTGGGCACACGCATAGAATTTTCAATATTGAGTTTTTTTTTAAGCTCTTTCACCCCTTCTTTCTCAAAATATGTTTTCAACCGTGCCATCTGTTTACCCTATTCCTCATAACATAAGCTTCAATGATCATTTATCCAAAACCTCGCCACACTTTCTGCATACCCGAACTTTTTTCTCTTTCACTTTTTTTCCCGCAGTCCGGACACCTTTATTACACTTAGGACAAACAAGCAATACGTTCGAAGCCGCGATCGGCGTCTCCACCTCAGTAATCCCCCCCTGAAGATTTTTCTGTGACGGCTTGACATGTTTTTTTGCCATATGAAGCTTCTCAATGACAATCTGTTTTTTATCAAAAAGCAAACGCAGCACCTTGCCTGTTTTTCCTTTATCTTCCCCGGAAATCACCTGGACCAGATCGTTCTTTTTAACATGTAAACGTGACTGAAGCATTTATAGCGTCTCTTTAGAGAACCTCCGGGGCCAATGAAATAATTTTCATAAACCCTTTGTTTCTCAACTCCCGCGCGACCGGACCAAAAATACGTGTTCCGATCGGCTCCTTTTGATTGTCAATTAAAACAGCCGCATTATCATCAAATCGGATATAAGAACCGTCAGCCCTTCCCACCTCTTTGACAGTACGCACGACTACCGCCTTGCAAACAGAACCTTTTTTGATTTTAGAAGTGGGTAACGCCTCTTTGATTGACACAACAATCACATCGCCAACGCTTCCAAATTGTCTCGCAGATCCACCCAGCACTTTAAAACACTGTACTTTTCTCGCGCCAGAATTATCTGCAACTTGCAGCATCGTACGTAACCCAATCATGATGTTTTCCTGATGACTTCCTTAAGTCTCCATCTTTTGAGTTTACTGATGGGACGCGACTCAACCATGCGAATGGTGTCCCCCACCTGTGCTCCCTTTTTTTCATCATGAACATAATATTTTTTCTTTAGTCGGATATATTTTTTAAAAGTCGGATGTTGAACGGTTCGCAAAACTTCAACCACAAGTGTCTTTTGCATACTTGTCCGGATGACCACCCCTTCCAACTCACGGCGATTTCCTTGATTCATTTTCCCCTCTTTTCACGTAAAATGGTTTTTATCCGCGCAAAATCTTTCCGTAACATCTTCCTTTTTGATCCCTGATTGATCCCATCTGTATGTGACCGAAATTGAATATCAAAAAACTCTTTTTGGATTTCACTTTCTTTGGCCTGAAGCTCCTGAACAGGGAG
Source organism: uncultured bacterium (assembly GCA_964392415.1). Lineage (GTDB taxonomy): Bacteria > Bdellovibrionota > JACOXK01 > 2-02-FULL-40-11 > 2-02-FULL-40-11 > CAYJMQ01. The sequence goes on from CAYMPL010000021.1 coordinate 6,034, forward strand.
TTCCCGAATATCTTTTGCCTTCATCAAAATTCCTCACGCACCATAAATTTTGTCTTTATAGGGAGTTTATGGGCCGCCAGATTGAGCGCCTCCAGAGCGGTAGCCCGATCGACTCCTTCCATCTCAAAAAGAATCCTTCCGGGCCGCACCACAGCTACCCATTCCTCCGGATTCCCCTTCCCTTTTCCCATACGTGTTTCCGCAGGTTTCCTGGTAATCGGCTTATCCGGAAAAATACGAACCCAAACTTTTCCTCCCCGCTTCACGAAACGTGTCATCGCAACCCTGGATGCCTCAATCTGCTTGGAAGAAACGTATCCCGGTTCAAGCGCCTTCAGACCAAATTGCCCAAAATCGAGATTACACCCCCGGTAGGCGGCTCCACACATACGCATCTTGTGCTGTTTTCGATATTTTACTTTTTTAGGACTCAGCATAAAATTATCCGCTTATATTTTTCGTTTTCTCATTACCAATAATAAGCCCTTTGTAAATCCAAACTTTCACTCCAATGAGCCCATATGTCGTCAGCGCTTCCGCAGCGCCATAATCGATATCCCCGCGAATCGTGTGAAGTGGAACAGATCCTTCCAGATAGGTTTGGGTCCTCGCAATCTCCGCCCCCCCAAGCCGTCCCCCGCATCTTACCTTCACCCCTTTTGCCCCAAAACGAAACGCCGCAGTGATCGCCTTCTTCATTGCCCGACGAAATGCCACCCGTCTTTCAAGCTGGGATACTATATTTTCAGCAACAAGCTGGGCATCTAATTCAGCTTTTCTGATTTCCTGAATATTCAAGGTGATCTTTTTCGTCGTCTTTTTCTCAACCTCTGCCTTTAACTGATCTATGCCCGCCCCTTTTTTTCCAATGACAATGCCAGGGCGCGCTGTACAAATCGTAAACCGGATTTCCTCCGCCACACGCTCAACAATCACCTTTGAAACACCCGCATGGTAAAGCTTCTCTTTAATAAATTTGCAAAGCACGAGATCCTCATGCAGTTGATCAGCATATCCCTTGACTGCAAACCAGCGGGAATTCCAGGTTTTATTAATTCCCAACCGAAATCCGATTGGATTTGTCTTCTGCCCCATCTCTATTTCTCTCCCAGCTCTACGGTTACATGGCTCGTGCGTTTACGAATCCACGCAGCAGAACCTCTTGCGCGCGCCGTTACACGATAATGGATCATCCCTTGTCCCACATCAACCTGTTGAACGAAGAGATTGTCGACATCCACTTTCCCTTTTTGATCTGCATTTGCAATGGCAGACTGAATCACCTTGGACAAAATCCTTGCCCCCTTTTTATCCAAAAATTTTAAAATATGAAGCGCCTCTCCGGCATCTTTGCCCCGAACCAATTCAGCAACTGCTCTCAATTTCCGGGGACCGATAAATGTATAACTTAAATGCGCTCTCGAAACCGACATTCTTTAACTCCCCTTGGCCGCCTCAGGCGCCGCCGCCTGCTCAACTTTAGCCACTGTATGGCTGTGGAAACTCCGCGTCGCCGCAAATTCACCCAGTTTATGCCCTACCATATTCTCCGTTACGTAGACAGGAACAAATTTTCTTCCGTTGTGTACCAGAAACGTAAAACTGACCATTTCTGGCAAAACCGTCGATCTCCGAGACCATGTTTTAATCGGCGTTTTGTCTCCCGATTTTTGATGCGTCTCAACCTTCTTTACCAGATGATGGTCAACAAATGGTCCTTTTTTAATAGAACGTGGCACGCTATCTCACCCCTTTTTTACGTCTTTTTATAATGAATTTATTCGTCCGCTTATTATTGCGTGTCTTTAAACCCTTGGTCTGCCATCCCCACGGCGATCTGGGATGCCCCCCCCCTTTTGCTTTTCCTTCTCCCCCTCCGTGTGGATGATCAATCGGGTTCATGGCAACGCCACGAACTGTCGGACGAATCCCCATCCAACGCTTACGCCCCGCCTTACCGATACTGATATTTTCATGATCGGGATTCCCAAGCTGCCCAATGGTCGCGTAACACTCGGAAGAAACGATTCTAACCTCTCCCGAGGACAACCTCAGCTGAACCCTTTTTCCTTCTTTTGCAAGAAGCTGTGCTCCACCCCCCGCGGCCCGAACCAGCTTCCCCCCTTCTCCTCTCTGAAGTTCAATATTATGCACCGTCGTCCCTACCGGAATTTGACGCAAAGGAAGTGCGTTCCCCGTTTCAATATCAGCCGATTCACCTGATATGACAGCTGCGCCGATATTAAGCCCCAAAGGAGCAAGAATATATCTCTTTTCCCCATCCACATAAGAAAGAAGAGCAATCCGGACAGATCGGTTTGGATCGTATTCCAACGCCGCCACACGCGCGGAAATATTCATTTTATCCCTCTTAAAATCGATGAGCCGATATTTCTGCTTATGTGGGCGGCCGGGCGGGCTGCCGGTCGGGGGGCGGGGGGCTGGGCGGGGCGCGGGGGGG
>CAYMPL010000021.1:8504-27720 GCA_964392415.1 uncultured bacterium
GTGCCCATGCACATTTCTTCCCCCAGTCTTTTTAAGCGTTTCAAGCAGTCGCCGTTCGGGTTTCTTCTTTGTCAAATCATGCGTAGAAACCACATCATAAAAACGACGCGCCGGCGATGTGGGTTTATAGCTCCTTATGGTTCCCATATTTTATTTCATACCACCTGTAATAATTCTATTTTTTCACCCTGTTTTAACGTCACATACGCTTTCTTCCAATTCGGTCTCTTTCCACTGCTCAGCCGAAAAGTTTTTGTCTTCCCACGAACAATCATCGTACGCACTTTTTCAACTTTAACTTTAAATAAATTTTCAATCGCTTCTTTAATCTCCGTTCGGTTCGCGCGCTGGTCAACCTCAAACGGATATTGGTTCGCCTCTGCTGTCAGCCTCGTCCCCTTCTCCGTAACCAAAGGCCGCTTAATAATTTGGTATGAATTCTTTTTCACGGTTGAAGCCTCTTTTCTATCCCCAAAATCGCAGACTCAGTCACAAGAAGATTTTGAAATTTTAAAAGATCATACACATTGATCCCCTCAAAACGAAGAAATTTGAATAATCGCAAATTTGCCGATGACTTTTCAAGAGTGTCATTTGACTCATCTACCAGCAAACCCTTTTCAAGTGAAAATTTCTTAAGAATAGCGGCTAATGCCTTTGTTTTAATTTTCTCCAATTTAAAATCCTTTAAAACGACCAACTTATTTTCCCTAAGCTGTGCGCTCAATGCCGTCCTCAATGCCGCCTTTATAACCTTTCTTGGGAGCCGGTATTTATAGGTTTTCGGCTTAGGCCCAAAAGCAGCCCCGCCCCCCACCTGAAGGGGTGATCGGCTCGAACCTTGCCTGGCACGCCCTGTTCCCTTCTGACGAAACGGTTTTTTCCCCCCACCGCTCACCTGAGCGCGCGTTTTTGTTGAAGCTGTCCCCCGACGGTGGTTTTCCCTCTGCGCGATCACCGCGTCATAAATCAGATGTTTTTTAAGAGGAACATTGAAAACACGGTCATCCAGGTTCAGATCCCCGACTTTCTTTTTATTCTGATCATAAACTGAAACAACCGTCATCGTCTTCTTCCTCATGCCTTCCGGGAGGCAAGGCGAACTTCCACGAGTGAATTTCTTGCGCCTGGAAGAGCCCCCTTAAGAACCAAAAGGTTCTCATTTTTTAAAATATCGACAACTTGTACATTCAAAACGGTCTGTTTTTCAACACCGTAATGGCCAGGCATTTTCCGTTTTTTAAAAACACGTTTTGGATAGGTATGATTTCCTATCGACCCTCCCCGACGATGAAAACACGATCCATGTCCCCCAGGACCCCCTTCGAAATTCCATCTCTTAATCCCCCCCGAAAATCCGTGTCCCTTTGTCGTCCCCCGAACATGAACCCGGTCGCCCGCCTTTAAAAAATCTAGCGTCATTTCCTGACCCAAAGCATACGCAGAAGCCCCGTCGTCCAGAATTTCCCGAAGCCATCTCGACGGTTTCGTTTTCGCCTTTTCAAAATGCCTGAGAAGCGCTTTTGGAAGCTTGCGCTGTGATTTACGACCTACGCCCATTTGAACCGCCTCGTATCCATCTTTATCTTTCGTTTTAATTTGAACCACTTTGCACCCTGCGGTACTGACCAGTGTTACAGGCAGACGCTCCCCTGCGGGTGTAAAAACCTGACTCATTCCCAATTTAATCCCTAAAATTCCTTTCATAGTTTTATCTCGACATCAATGCCTGACGAAAGTTCAAGCTTCATCAAAGAATCGATGGTTTGCTGCGTCGGCTCAATAATATCCAAAAGACGCTTGTGCGTGCGAATCTCAAACTGCTCGCGCGATTTTTTATCGACATGAGGAGAGCGAAGCACACAAAACTTGTTAATTTCGACAGGAAGCGGAATCGGACCGATCACGCGAGCGCCCGTCTGCCTCGCCGTTTCAACAATCTCTTTCACCGATCGATCGAGCAATCGGTGATCAAACGCTTTGAGTCGAATTCTTATCTTTTGTGTCTGTATATCCATCTGTTATAAGGTCTCATTTATGGGGTAATACGAGGGGCGATATTTTCTTCGCGTACGGTAGTTCTGTGTGGGGGGAGATATCTTCCCTTCGGCACCTATTCCTTCCTTATTCAATAATCTGAGCAACAACTCCAGCGCCAACTGTCCTCCCCCCTTCACGTATCGCAAACCTTAACTCCTTCTCCATCGCTATCGGCGAGATCAACTCAGCTTCCACCGTCACCCTGTCTCCAGGCATCACCATCTCCACCCCTGTGGGCAACTGCACCGTCCCCGTCACATCCGTCGTCCTAAAATAAAACTGCGGCCGATATCCAGCAAAAAATGCCGTGTGCCGTCCCCCCTCTTCCTTCGTCAATACATATATCTCCGCCTTAAACTTCTTGTGCGGCGTGATCGTCCCAGGCTTTGCCAACACCTGCCCCCTCTCTACCCCATCCTTATCTATCCCTCTCAACAATGCCCCAAGATTATCCCCCGCTCTCCCCTCATCCAATAACTTCCGAAACATCTCTATCTGTGTCACCACTGTCTTTGTCGTCGGCCTCAATCCCACGATCTCTACCTCTTCCCCGGGCTTCACTACCCCTCTCTCCACTCTCCCTGTCGCCACTGTCCCTCTCCCAGAAATACTAAATACATCCTCCACGGACATCAAAAATGGCTTGTCCACCTCCCTCTTAGGCTCCGGTACCGTCGTATCTACCGCCTCCATCAACTTCATAATCGCTTGCGATCCCAACTCCCCTTCATCCCCTTCCAATGCTTTCAACGCGGATCCCCTCACGACCTTAATCTCATCCCCGGGAAACTCATACTTCTTCAGTAACTCCCTCACCTCCATCTCTACCAAATCCAATAGCTCCGCATCATCCACCATATCCACCTTATTCATAAACACCACTATATGCGGCACTCCCACCTGCCTCGCCAAAAGTATATGCTCCCTTGTCTGCGGCATCGGACCATCGGCCGCGCTCACCACCAATATCGCTCCATCCATCTGTGCTGCTCCCGTAATCATGTTCTTCACATAATCCGCATGCCCAGGGCAGTCGACATGCGCGTAATGCCTCGCCGCTGTCTCATACTCCACATGCGCCACCGCTATCGTGATCCCTCTCTCTTTCTCTTCCGGCGCCTTATCAATCTGATCAAAGGGCGTAAAATCCGCCAGCCCCTTCTTCGACAACACCTTTGTAATCGCTGCTGTTAACGTCGTCTTCCCATGATCTACATGCCCTATCGTCCCTATATTTAAATGCGGCTTCTTTCTTTCGAATTTACCTTTACTCATGTTAATTTTCTCCTTTAATTCAATCTGTCATTCTGAGCGCAGCGAAGAATCTCATCAAATAGATCCTTCGCCCTTCGGGCTCAGGATGACAGCTAAACCTTCTGCTTCGAAATAATCTCCTCCGAAATATTTTGTGGAACCGGCGAATAATGCAACGGTTCCATCGTATAACTTGCACGCCCTTGTGTTAAAGATCTTAGATCTGTAGCATATCCAAAAAGCTGTGCCAATGGCGTATGAGTGCGAATAACACGTATGCGGCCGCGACTCTCCATTTCCTGAATCACACCCCGCCGTGAATTAATATCGCCAACCACATCTCCCATAAAATCTTCCGGGGTCACGGCCTCCATTAACATAATCGGCTCCAATAAAATGGGGCGCCCCTTCTGCACAGCGCTTTTAAATGCCATCGAGGCCGCAATTTTAAACGCAATTTCTGAAGAATCGACCTCATGAAATGAACCGTCAAAGAGCGTAGCCTGAACATCTACAACCGGATAACCTGCCAAAACACCGTTTTCCATTGCCTCCTGAATCCCTTTATTCACAGCAGGAATATATTCCCTTGGAATAACCCCTCCTTTAATTTTGTCGACAAACACATATCCTTTGCCCCTGCCAAGCGGCTGAAGCTCAATCCAAACATGCCCATATTGTCCACGCCCTCCCGACTGCCGGATGAATTTTCCTTCAGCTTGGGCTGAAGACTGGATCGTTTCCCGATAAGCGACCTGGGGTTTCCCCACATTCGCCTCGACTTTAAACTCTCTCATAATACGATCTACAATAATTTCAAGATGTAATTCACCCATCCCTGAAATAATTGTCTGTCCTGTTTCATGATCGACATGAACTTTAAATGAGGGATCCTCAATTGCCATTTTCTGAAGTGACAATCCAAGTTTATCCTGATCGGCTTTCGATTTGGGCTCAATCGCAACGGAAATAACAGGATCCGGAAAATCCATAGATTCCAAAACAACCGGCTTATTTTCGTCACAAAGCGTGTCACCCGTTGTCGTATACTTTAAACCGACAGCGGCCCCAATATCGCCGGCGGCAATTTCACCAATCTCTTCTCTTTTATTTGCATGCATACGCACAATTCTTCCGATCCGTTCACGTTTGTCTTTTACCGAATTATAGACATAAGAACCTGCCGAAAGTTTTCCTGAATAAACACGAAAATAGGTTAATTGGCCGATAAAAGGATCTGTTGTAATTTTAAATGCCAAAGCGGAAAAAGGGGCATTAAATTCTACGGCCCGTATGACCTCTTCATCCGAGTTCGGTTTCTTCCCTCTCACAGCCGGGATATCGAGCGGACAGGGCAAATATTTCACAACGCAGTCGAGCATCGGCTGAATCCCTTTATTTTTAAAGGCCGCACCGCAGATGACCGGAACAACCTTAAATTCAATGGTTGCCTTTCGAATCGCATTCTCGATTTCAGGAATTGAAACTTCCTTGCCATTTAAATATTTTTCCATAATCGATTCGTTCTCTTCCGCAAGGGCCTCCACCAACTGTTCCCTGATTTTTTTTGCCTCTTCTATAAGTGAAGCCGGAATATCCGATACTTCAAACTTCGCCCCAAGTTCCTCACCGCTCCACTGAATTGCTTTCATCTGAACCACATCAACCACCCCTGTAAAGGAATCCTCTTTTCCAATCGGAAAATTGATCACCACCGGTTTCGCGTTTAGACGCTCGTGAATCATACGAACACATCGCCAAAAATCGGCTCCAACCCGATCCATTTTATTCACAAACGCAATTCTCGGGACTTTGTAGCGATCGGCCTGGCGCCAGACAGTCTCAGACTGCGGCTCAACCCCGGCAACGCCACAGAAAACACAAACAGCCCCATCTAATACCCGAAGCGATCTTTCCACCTCAATGGTAAAATCGACGTGTCCCGGCGTATCAATGATATTAACCGTATGCCCGCCCCATTTGCTGGTGGTTGCCGCGGAGGTAATGGTAATTCCCCGCTCACGTTCCTGCTCCATCCAATCCATCGTCGTCGTCCCTTCATGGACTTCACCAATTTTGTGCAGCCGCCCCGTATAATAGAGAACCCTCTCTGTCGTTGTGGTCTTACCGGCATCAATGTGCGCCATGATGCCAATATTGCGCGTTTTAAATAGAATATCTTCGGCTGCCATTTTTATTACCAACGATAATGGGCAAACGCCTTGTTCGCCTCAGCCATTTTATGCACGTCTTCTTTTTTTCGGATGGCGCCGCCGGTCCCATTGTAAGCATCAATGATTTCATCAGATAATTTTTCGTGCATCGATTTCCCTTTTCGTTCCTGCGCGTAGGTGATGAGCCATCGAATAGCCAGGGATTGACGTCGTTCCGGCCTGACTTCCATGGGAACCTGATAGGTTGCTCCTCCCACACGTCTTGAACGCACCACAACAAAGGGTTTACAATTTTCTACCGCTCTTTTAAAAATTTCGAGCGGCTCTTTCCCCAATTTTTTTCCGGAAATCGTGTTAAACACATCATAAAGAATTCTTTCGGCAGCTCCTTTTTTCCCGGCACGCATTAAACGATTGATAAATCTTGCAATGACAGCATCATGATAAACAGGATCCTCATAGGTCTTCTTTTTTTTAAAAACTCTCTTTTTTCTTCCCATTTATTAAGATGCCTTTGCTTGTTTGGCGCCATATTTGGAACGCGCCTGCTTTCGATTTTGAACACCCGTGGTATCCAAAACACCCCGGACCACATGATAACGAACGCCGGGCAAATCCTTCACACGCCCCCCCCGAATCAGAACCACGGAGTGCTCCTGAAGGGTGTGACCAATCCCGCCAATGTAAGCTGTCACCTCATGGCCATTGGTGAGTCGGATCCGCGCAATTTTTCTCAATGCGGAATTTGGTTTTTTGGGTGTCATCGTTTTTACATAAATACAGACACCCCGCCTCGCAGGCGCCCCCATTAATCCTGGAGACTTCGTTTTTCTTCGGATTCGTTTCCGCCCCTGATTCACAAGTTGATTAATGGTTGGCATCTTTCCCCTTTTTCTTACACCTAAATTTTACAGAAGTATCCGAAACATTTTTTAAAATCAAGCCGTTTTTTGTTCTTGAGAAAGCGAGGGTTCAATTTCTTCAACAGGCGGCTGTTTTCCGAATGGAACCTCCGGCATCTCAACATTGATAGTTGATTCTCGCAGATAGGGCTGACCCGTACCTGCGGGAATCAATTTTCCAATAATCACATTTTCCTTGAGTCCAACCAGACGATCGCTCCTGCCCGAAAGACTCGCTTCCGTCAGCACTTTTGTCGTCTCCTGGAAGGATGCGGCTGAAATAAAGCTCTCAGTGCTCAATGAAGCTTTTGTAATTCCAAGCAGCAGCGGCTCACCGATCGCCGGATTTTTCCCCTCTTTTTTAAGTTTTTCATTGATGTCTCTAAAAGTCCACTTTTCAACCTGCTCACCCACGAGAAACGTTGAGTCTCCGACCTCTTTGATTTTTATACGGCGAAGCATTTGCCTCACAATGACCTCAATGTGCTTATCGTGAATTTTTACTCCCTGCAGGCGGTAGACTTCCTGAATTTCATCGACAAGATATTTTGCCAGCGCCTTTTCTCCCAATACCTTCAAGATGTCGTGAGGATTCGCAGCCCCATCCATCAGCGCTTCACCCGCGCGAACGTAATCGCCATCATGAACTGCAACATGTTTTCCTTTAGGAATTAAATATTCTTTGGGTTCACCCACATCAGGCGTGATAATCACGCGACGCTTTCCCTTCACGTCACTCCCAAATGCTACCAGACCATCAATTTCACTGATGACCGCGCAATCCTTCGGTTTCCGCGCTTCGAAAAGCTCAGCCACCCGCGGAAGCCCCCCGGTGATGTCTTTCGTCTTTGTCGTCTCACGCGGAATCTTGGCAAGAACATCACCCGGATCAAGCCGGGTTCCCTCGGCAACAACAATATTGGCGCCCACCGGCATCAGGTAGCGCGCCGCCTTCTTGTCTGAAATTTTGAGCGTATTGCCTGATTCATCTTTTATGGAAATGCGGGGTCTTAAATCGGTATCTTTTGAATCGATGACCACCTTGTGAGAGAGACCTGTCACCTCATCCAGCTGCTCTCTCATTGTCACCCCTTCAATAATATCGCCGAATTTGATAATCCCACCCGCTTCCGTCAGAATCGGCATCGTGTAGGGATCCCACTCGGAAAGCATGGTTCCCGTTTTAACTGTTTTCCCTTCGCGAACCTTGATCTTCGCTCCATAAATAACAGCGTATCGCTCTCTTTCACGCCCTTCTTCATCAACAACCGCAATTTCTCCGTTCCGGTTCATAACGGTAAGGCTATCTTCTTTATTTTTAATGGTTACCAGACGAATAAATTTCACTTCGCCTTTATGGCGCGCGACAAGTGTGCTCTGCTCAACACGCCTGCTTGCCGTCCCCCCGATATGGAAGGTTCTCATGGTCAGCTGGGTTCCGGGCTCTCCAATCGACTGCGCGGCGATGACACCGACCGCTTCTCCCAAATTGGCTTTCCTTCCCCGTGACAAATCACGCCCATAACATTCGATACAGATACCATGCGGATCCTGACAGGTAAGCGGCGAACGAACCTGAATCCTTTCAATACCTGCTTCTTCAATCTTCTTCACCTTTTCTTCATCAATTTCTTCATTCGCTTTGACAAGAACTTCTCCCGTAAAAACATCTTTGATGTCATCCAGCGCGACACGCCCCAAAATTCTCTCACCCAGTGTTTCAATAATTTCACCACTCTCAACCAATGCCGTAATGACAATTCCATCGAGCGTGCCACAGTCTCTCTCACGAACAATCACATCCTGCGCAACATCCACCAGTCGCCGCGTGAGGTAACCAGAGTTCGCCGTTTTCAGAGCCGTATCTGCAAGACCTTTGCGCGCGCCGTGTGTTGAAATAAAGTATTGCAACACATTGAGCCCCTCACGGAAGTTAGCGGTAATCGGCGTCTCAATAATTTCACCGGAAGGTTTGGCCATCAGCCCCCTCATCCCGGCAAGCTGTCGGATCTGGGCGGCAGAGCCCCGCGCGCCAGAATCAGCCATCATAAATATCGGGTTAAAACTGACATCTTTCCCTTTTTGACCCTCAGTCCCCTGAACAGCTTCTGTTGAAAGCTGAGCCATCATCTCATTGGCAATCGTTTCCGTACACTGAGCCCATGCATCGATGACTTTATTATAGCGCTCACCATCCGTGATCAGCCCTTCGGTATACTGGGTTTGGATCTGCTGAACCTCTTCGAGCGCCTTTTTCAGAAGCTCTTCTTTTTTCGCCGGAATTTTCATATCATCAATGCAAATCGACATCCCTGAGTCAGTTGAGTATTTGAAACCGAGCGATCGCAACCGGTCTGCCAAAATCACCGTTTCTTTTGGACCCGCGAAACGATAAGCAGTTTCAACCAGATCCCCGACCACTTTTTTATCGAGCGTCTTATTGTAATACTCGAATGGAATCTCTGACGGGATAATTTCCCGAAGAATAATGCGCCCGACTGTCGTTTCGACGAGTTTGTGGTCAATTCTCACCTTAACAGGCGAGTGTAATTCTACAATCTGGGAATTATGCGCAAAGACAACCTCTTCAGGATTGGCAAAAACCATTCCAGCGCCTTTCCCAAAAATTTTCTGTCGTGTCAGGTAATAGAGGCCAAGAACAATATCCTGCGTTGGAACAATAATCGGTTTCCCGTTCGCGTGGGATAAAATGTTATTTGTCGACATCATGAGAACCCGTGCTTCAAGTTGGGCCTCAATGGAAAGCGGAACGTGAACGGCCATCTGGTCACCATCAAAGTCAGCATTAAACGCAACGCAAACAAGGGGGTGCAGCTGAATCGCTTTCCCTTCGATTAAAACAGGTTCGAATGCCTGAATACCCAATCGGTGAAGCGTCGGGGCGCGGTTTAGAAGAATGGGGTGCTCCTGAATCACTTCTTCCAAAATATCCCACACTTCGTTTGCTTCACTATCGACCATCTTCTTCGCCGCCTTAATCGTTGTCGCGTATCCCTTTTCTTCGAGTTTGTTATAAATAAACGGCTTAAAGAGTTCGAGCGCCATCTTTTTTGGAAGCCCGCATTGATGAAGTTTTAAATTAGGGCCCACAACAATCACGGAACGCCCTGAATAGTCGACTCTTTTCCCCAAAAGATTCTGACGGAATCGCCCCTGCTTTCCTTTCAACATATCACTCAATGAACGAAGCGGCCTTTTATTGGGGCCTGTAAAGGTTTTTCCCCTTCTCCCGTTATCAAAAAGCGCATCAACAGCTTCCTGAAGCATCCGCTTTTCATTCCGGATAATAATTTCAGGGGCATTGAGCTCCTGGAGCCTTTTCAAACGATTGTTCCTATTAATCACTCGTCGATAGAGATCGTTGAGATCAGATGTCGCAAAACGCCCCCCATCCAGGGGAACCAGCGGTCTCAAATCAGGTGGAATAACCGGAATGACCTCGAGCATCATCCATTCGGGGCGATTGCCGGAATCTCTCATCGCTTCCATAATTTTTAATCGTTTCGCGAGTTTCTTCTTGATCGCATCCCCGCCCGCTTCTTTCATCTCTGCGCGAAGCTTCTGCCCTAATTTATTGACGTCAATCTTTTTAAGAAGTATCAGGATAGCCTCTCCCCCCATTCCTGCGGAGAAATCAGAGCCATATTCTTTGAGCGCTTTGTAATATTTATCTTCCGTTAGAATTTCCCCTGCCTTGAAAGGGGTCTTTCCGGCATCTGTCACAATATAAGCTTCACAATAGAGGACTTTTTCGAGATCTTTGAGCGGGAGATCGAGTGTTATCCCAATTCGGCTTGGTAATGATCGCAAAAACCAGATATGGGCAACGGGTGTCGCCAGTTCAACATGCCCCATCCGCTCCCGCCTTACTTTTGACTGAATAACTTCCACACCACATTTCTCGCATATAACACCACGATGTTTCATGCGTTTATACTTGCCGCAATTACATTCGTAATCTTTAACAGGTCCAAAAATTCGGGCGCAGAACAGGCCATCCCTTTCGGGCTTGAAGGTTCGATAGTTGATCGTCTCGGGCTTTTTAACCTCGCCGTGCGACCAGCCACGAATCATTTCAGGGGAAGCCAAAGAAATCCTGATCCCATGAATCGACGATGGATCTTTTGGTTTCTCAAAAAAGTTTAGAAGATCTCTCATACCCTCTCTCCTTGTTCAGCGCGCGCGTCTTCAATCAGTTCAACATTCAAAGCCAGACTCCGGAGTTCTTTAACGAGAACGTTAAATGATTCTGGAATACCTGGCTCAAGCACATTTTCTCCTTTAATGATTGACTCGTAAATCCTGGTTCTTCCCGCAACATCGTCTGACTTTACCGTCAAAAACTCCTGAAGCGCATAGGCACACCCATAGGCCTCCATTGCCCAAACCTCCATCTCGCCAAGTCTCTGCCCGCCAAATTGCGCTTTTCCTCCCAAAGGCTGCTGTGTCACCAGCGAATAAGGACCGATAGATCGCGCATGGATTTTGTCTTCAACAAGATGATGGAGCTTCATCATATACATCACGCCCACCGTCACATCATTATCAAAGGGATCCCCTGTGCGCCCGTCAAAAAGGGTGATCTGGCCTCTGGAGGGAAGCCCTGCCAGAGACAGATAATTTTTAATCTCTTCTTCCGAAGGTCTCTTAAAGACCGGGCATGACAGATAAACCCCGTATCTGAGACTGGCAGCCAACTTTTTAAGCTCACGCTCATCCAGCGATTCAATAAGCTCATTCATCTCCTTTGAAGAATAAATCTGTTTTAAAAACTTCACGATGTGACTTTTATTCCACATCTCAAGGTATCCATCTATTTTTTTCCCCAAACCATCTGCCGCCCATCCTAAATGGGCCTCCAAAATCTGCCCCACATTCATCCGTGAAGGAACACCGAGGGGATTTAATACAATGTCAACAGCTGCCCCATCCGGAAAATAGGGCATATCTTCTTCAGGAAGAATTCTTGAAACCACCCCTTTGTTTCCATGACGCCCCGCCATCTTATCCCCGACGGATAATATTCGCTTCATTGAAACGAAAACCTTTACAATCTTTATGACACCTGGCGGCAGTTCATCCCCCTTTTTTAGTTTTTCAATTTTTTCATTGAAAACCGCTTTAACCATTTCAATCTGGTTTTCCACGCTCTCTATGACCTTTCTGATCTTTTCTTCCACATTTTTTTCAAGGGGAATATGAACCAAAAGACTATAGGGAATCTGCTCATAAACTTCAGCTGTAACCTTCTCGCCCTTACTTAAAATTTTATCTTTTCCCTGTTTATCAAGAAGTTTTCCTGTCGTTTCTTCTCCAACAATGCTGGTTTTGAGTTTTGTTTTAGCCGTTTCTTTAATAACATCTATTTCAGAATTCATGTCCCGTTTGAATTTTGCAATGTCTTCAGACAAAATATTCTTCGCACGCTCGTCTTTCTCTGCCCCTTCTCTCGAAAAGACCTGCGCATTAATAACGGTCCCTGATATTCCCGGCGGCACGCGAAGTGAGCTGTCTCTGACATTTCCCGCCTTTTCACCAAATATGGCGCGCAGCAATTTCTCTTCCGGCGACAGCTGCGTTTCCCCCTTCGGTGTCACTTTTCCGACCAAAACATCCCCCGGATTTACTTCAGCCCCAATCCGAATGATGCCGCTGCTATCCAAATCCTTGAGCGCTTCTTCATTCATGTTAGGGATATCCCGGGTAATTTCCTCTTTTCCAAGTTTTGTATCTCTGGCCACACATTCAAATTCTTCAATATGAATCGATGTAAATGTGTCATTGCGAATCAGTTTTTCACTGACAAGAATCGAATCCTCGAAGTTATACCCCCCCCAGAGCATGAATGCGACCATCACATTCTGTCCTAACGCGAGTTCACCGAAATCGGTCGAAGGCCCATCGGCAATCACATCCCCTTTCCGGACTTCATCTCCCCGTCTTACAATCGGCTTCTGATTAATACAGGTATTTTGATTCGATTTTCGATATTTGATGAGATTATAAATATCAACTTCAGAAGCAGCTGATGATCTTCCTTTGGTACGCACCACAATACGGGACGCATCAACCGATTCCACCACCCCATCGTTTCTTGCGATCACTGTCACACCGGAATCCCTCGCCACCACATGCTCCATCCCTGTTCCCACAATGGGCGCAGAGGCCCGAAGCAAAGGCACTGCCTGACGCTGCATGTTCGATCCCATCAACGCCCGGTTGGCATCATCATTTTCAAGAAATGGAACCATGGAGGCGGCAACACTGACAAGTTGGCTCGGTGAAACATCCATCAGCGAAATTTCAGAGGGACCGACCATGGTTGCCTCTCCCCCGCGACGGGCTGAAACCAGACTTTCCACAAAATGTCCCTCTTTCGACAGAGGGGCATTGGCCTGCGCAATCGCATATTTTTCTTCATCAAGCGCTGACAAATAAACAATGTCATCGCTCACTTTGCTATTTTTAACTTTAAAATAAGGGGTTTCAATAAATCCAAAATCATTCACACGCGCGTAGGTACTGAGCGACGCGATCAGTCCGATGTTTGGACCTTCAGGGGTTTCAATCGGACAAATCCGGCCATAGTGCGTCGAATGAACATCCCTGACTTCAAAACCTGCCCTTTCACGGGTCAGTCCCCCAGGCCCCAATGCTGAAAGCCGTCTCTTATGTGTCACCTCTGAAAGGGGATTTGTCTGATCCATAAATTGGGAAAGTTGTGAGCTTCCAAAGAATTCTTTGATGGCCGCGCTGACTGGTTTTGCATTAATGAGATCGTGAGGCATCAGCGTCTCGATTTCCTGAAGTGACATCCGTTCCCGAATCGCACGCTCCATCCGAACAAGCCCCACACGGAACTGATTTTCGACAAGTTCTCCAACGGGCCGCACCCGGCGATTTCCCAAGTGATCGATATCATCAATCATTCCAATGCCGTTTTTAAGATCGATCAGATGCTTGACCGTTAGCAGGATATCCTCCTTTGTAAGAATAGCCACATCGATCGGCACATTGATATTGAATTTATGGTTAATTTTCAGGCGGCCTACTTTGGATAAATCATATCTTTCAGGATTAAAAAAGAGACTGTTAAAATAGGCCTTTGCTGTTTCTAAAGTAGGGGGTTCGCCAGGACGCATTTTTTTATAAATTTCAAGAATGGCTTCATCCGTGCTTGAAATCTTATCTAAAACCAGCGTTTCACGCAGATAAGGCCCCACATTAAGCCCGTCAATATAAAGAACCTTAATTTCCTCAACGCCATGTTTCCTGACAAGTTTAATTTTTTCAGGAGTAAGCTGTTCATTGCACTCCAAAAGCACTTCGCCAGATTTACGATCGGCAACATCAAACGCAGAAATTTTTATAAGAACCTCTTCTTCAGTAATAGGAACCCTTTTGATATGCGCTTTTTTTAGCTCCTCAATAACCTCTTTTGTAAATTTCCGATTCTTCCTGACAAGCACTTGCCCCGTTTTTGGATGCTTAATGTCGGTATCCGAACGAAGTCCAACCATGAGACCATATTCAAGACTTTTAAAATATTTTCCATCTTCGAAATAGATGGTTTCCGTATGATAAAAATATTTGAGCAATTCCTCCGTAGAATAGCCGAGCCCTCTCAGGAAAACCGTCGCATAAATCTTTCTCCGACGATCGACTCTAACATAGAGAATGTCTTTATGGTCGAATTCAAAATCGAGCCAGGAGCCGCGATAAGGAATCACGCGGGCAGAATGAAGAAGCTTCCGACTCGAATGCGTCTTTCCACTATCATGATTAAAGAAGACACCCGGCGACCGATGAAGTTGGCTCACAACCACACGCTCTGTTCCATTCACAACAAAAGAACCGGTTTCGGTCATCAATGGAATCTCGCCAAGATAGACATCCTGCTCTTTTACATCACGAATGCTGCGGGTATGGGTTTCTTGATTGACATCCCAAACGATCAGCCTGACCGTAATCTTTAACGGGGCGGCATATGTCATCCCCCGATCACGGCATTCATCCACATCGTATTTCGGCTTTTCAAGATAATATCTGACAAATTCAAGGGAAGCTGTTTTGTCAAAATCATAGATCGGAAAAACCGATTTAAACACAGCCTGCAATCCACCGTTTTTACGCATATCCGGTTCTACATCCGCCTGTAAGAAAAGCTCATACGATCTCTTCTGGACATCAATAAGATTTGGGAGTTCTATTTTCTTCTTTTCTTTGGCAAAGCTGTGCCGATAGCGCCTGTTAGACGCAAATAAAATTTCAGATTGCATCATGTCACCCTCCAGCCGCTCACTTTTTATTTAATTTCTACTTTTGCGCCTGCGGCCTCGAGTTTCTTTTTCAACTCTTCAGCCGTCTTTTTATCCACGCTTTCTTTTAAGACCTTTGGCGCGCTTTCGACGAGATCTTTGGCTTCTTTAAGTCCGAGATTTGTTACAGCCCTGACCTCTTTAATAACGCTGATTTTATTCGTTCCTGAAGAAGCCAAAACAACCGTAAATTCGGTTTGTTCTTCTTGAGCTGCCGCCGCGGCTGCGCCCCCGCCCGCTGCATGAACTTGAACAGGCGCTTGTGCGGTAACTCCAAATTTCTGCTCAAGCTCTTTCACAAAATGTGAAAGATCAAGAACCGACATATTGGAAATAAAAGAAACCACATCCTCTTTTGTAATGTTTGCCATACTCCCTCCTTTTATCCTTCTTTTTCTTTCTTTTGCCCTTCGACTGCTTTTAATACATAGATAAGCTCTCGCGAAACCGCGGTCAGCAGATTGAGAAACGCTTGCAGAGGGGCAGCCAACGTCCCTACGCATTTTGACAGCAGAATCTCTCTCGATGGAAGCTTAGCTAATTCTTTAATCTCATTAATGGAAATCTTACAATTGTCAAGGATCCCGGTTCGAATTTTTAAAGGGGCTTCCCCTTTCTCAAAACCCATAATGACTTTCGCGGCAGCCGCCATATCTTTTAATCCAAAAACAGATGCCAACGGCCCTTTAAAATCATCGCTTAAAACTTTTTCAATCTGAGTCCCTGCCAATGCTTTCTTCACCAATTTGTTTTTAAAAACTTTAAGCTCCCCCCCTTTTTCTCTCACCTCCCGGCGAAGGCGCGTCATATCAGCCACGGTCAATCCATGATATTCAAAAACCAAAAGCCCTTGAGAAGACTTCAATTTATCTCGAAATTGAGAAACGATGGCTTCCTTTTGAGTTTTTGTAATCATGCGGCTTCCTCTGCTCCCTCTTCTGAAAGAGCGGCCAAACTCTGCGTATCAACCCGGATACCCGGACTTTGAGTTGAAGAAAGAGCAACGCTTCTTAAATAAATCCCCTTGGCGCCCGCCGGTTTCTGTTTCACAACTGCCGCAACCAACGCGCGAAAATTATCTGAAAGCCTCTCTTGCCCAAATGAAATTTTCCCAATAGCTGTATGAATAATCCCCGCCTTATCAATCGCAAATTCAATTTTTCCTTTCTTTTCATTTTGAACCGCCCTGCCAACTTCGAATGTCACTGTGCCAAGTTTCGGATTTGGCATCAGCCCCCGGGGTCCCAAAATTTTTCCCAGCTGACTGACAGTCCCCATCATATCGGGTGTCGCGATGACCTTGTCAAAGTCGAGCCATCCTTTCTGAATTTTTTCGATAAGATCATTTGCCCCCACATAATCGGCGCCCTGCGCTTCGGCCTCTTTTTCTTTTTCACCTTTTACAAAAACCAAAACCCTGACTTTCTTTCCTGTTCCATGCGGAAGGACAACAGCGCCGCGAACCTGCTGATCCGACTGCTTGGGATCCACCCCAAGACGAATCGAAACATCGAGCGCCTCATCAAATTTCGAATGCGGCATGTTGAGAAGGATCTGAATAGCTTCCTTAAATAAATATTTTTTGGACATGTCAACTTTTTTGAGCTGCTCACGATATTTTTTCGATCTCTTCATCATACAATATCAATCCCCATACTTCTGGCTGTGCCGCACACCGTTTTAACAGCCGCTTCAATAGAAGTGCAGTTTAAATCTTTGAGTTTCAACTCGGCTATTTTTTTCACCTGGTCTATGGTCAATTTTCCAACTTTATTTTTGTTCGGCTCACCCGATCCCTTAATGACACCTGCCGCCTTTTTCAAAAGATCAGCCGCAGGGGGTGTTTTCGTAATAAAGGTAAATGAACGATCCTGATAAACCGTAATCACAACCGGAATAATCATTCCCGCATCTTTCTCAGTTTTCACATTAAACTGCTTACAGAATTCCATAATATTGATTCCCTGCTGACCTAAAGCGGGTCCGACAGGCGGCGCAGGATTTGCTTTTCCCGCAGGAATCTGTAATTTCACCTCGGCAACTATTTTTTTCTTTTTCGCTGGTGCAGCCATATTCTTTTTCTAACTCCTAACTTTTTTCCACCTGCGAAAAATCAAGCTCAACCGGTGTTGGACGCCCAAAAATACTGACCAAAACCCTGACCTTCGCCTTTTCAGGTTTCACCTCTTCGACGACGCCATTAAAATTCGTAAATGGGCCATCAATGACCCGGACATTGTCTCCGGCTGAAAAATCAGCGCTCGGTTTCGCGCGCAATGTTCCCTGTTCAATCTGAGAAGTCAATCGCGCAATTTCCTCGTCAGGGACCGCAGAGGGATGCATTGAATTGCCAATGAATCCCGTAATTTTGGGTGTGTTTTTAACAACGTGCCATGTTTTATTGAGGAGGACCATTCGGACCAAAAGATACCCTGGAAAAAAACGTCGCTTCGATGCCTTCTTCTCACCCTGCTTCATTTCAACCACATTTTCCGACGGAATAAGGATTTCAGAAAAAAACTCTTCCATCTTATTCGCTTTAATTCTATCCAGCAGAGCTTTCTTTGCTTTCTCCTCAAAACCTGAATAGGTATGAACAACATACCATTTCATCTCTTTTTGAAGATCGATCTCTTTTTCTTCCGGTGGGGATTTCTTTTCCGTTTCAGCTACCATAGCTCAGCACCTTTTGAATGACAAATGACCAAAGCGAATCGACAATAAAAAGCACTGTTGCCGAAATCAAAACTGCGATGATAACAGCCACCGTCGCGGCTGAAACTTCTTTTTGCGCAGGCCATGTCACCTTTTTAAGTTCGGCTACAACCTCCGTCACATATGCATTTGATTTTTCATGCCTATAAAACCCAAAGAACAATGCGATTGTAAGAACAACGGGTAATAAACGAAAAATATTTTCGACAATTTCTCCATATGCAAAAAGATCAAAATATCCCGCAACCCCTGTAAATAACTTGCTTAAAATGAAGAACGCTATCACAGCGAAAATGAGAAAGCAACTGAAAACAATTTTTTTATGTTCTGTCATGGTGTATGAAACCACAGGGGAGCGGTTTGGCAGGCCAGGAGGGACTCGAACCCCCAACAGGCGGATTTGGAATCCGCTGCTCTGCCATTGGAGCTACTGGCCTCATGCCTTTGTTTCCTTATGAAGGATATGCCCTTTGCAAAAGGGACAATATTTTTTAATTTTTAGTTTCTCCTTCGCTTCTTTCCCTGAACGCATGGTTGAATAATTGCGTCTTTTACACTTCTCACAGGCAAGTAATATAATGATACGCTCCATTTATTCTCCCTACTCAATGATCTGGGCGACCACTCCCGCGCCCACCGTTCTGCCCCCTTCACGTATCGCAAACCTTAACTCCTTCTCCATCGCTATCGGCGAGATCAACTCAGCTTCCACCGTCACCCTGTCTCCAGGCATCACCATCTCCACCCCTGTGGGCAACTGCACCGTCCCCGTCACATCCGTCGTCCTAAAATAAAACTGCGGCCGATATCCAGCAAAAAATGCCGTGTGCCGTCCCCCCTCTTCCTTCGTCAATACATATATCTCCGCCTTAAACTTCTTGTGCGGCGTGATCGTCCCAGGCTTTGCCAACACCTGCCCCCTCTCTACCCCATCCTTATCTATCCCTCTCAACAATGCCCCAAGATTATCCCCCGCTCTCCCCTCATCCAATAACTTCCGAAACATCTCTATCTGTGTCACCACTGTCTTTGTCGTCGGCCTCAATCCCACGATCTCTACCTCTTCCCCGGGCTTCACTACCCCTCTCTCCACTCTCCCTGTCGCCACTGTCCCTCTCCCAGAAATACTAAATACATCCTCCACGGACATCAAAAATGGCTTGTCCACCTCCCTCTTAGGCTCCGGTACCGTCGTATCTACCGCCTCCATCAACTTCATAATCGCTTGCGATCCCAACTCCCCTTCATCCCCTTCCAATGCTTTCAACGCGGATCCCCTCACGACCTTAATCTCATCCCCGGGAAACTCATACTTCTTCAGTAACTCCCTCACCTCCATCTCTACCAAATCCAATAGCTCCGCATCATCCACCATATCCACCTTATTCATAAACACCACTATATGCGGCACTCCCACCTGCCTCGCCAAAAGTATATGCTCCCTTGTCTGCGGCATCGGACCATCGGCCGCGCTCACCACCAATATCGCTCCATCCATCTGTGCTGCTCCCGTAATCATGTTCTTCACATAATCCGCATGCCCAGGGCAGTCGACATGCGCGTAATGCCTCGCCGCTGTCTCATACTCCACATGCGCCACCGCTATCGTGATCCCTCTCTCTTTCTCTTCCGGCGCCTTATCAATCTGATCAAAGGGCGTAAAATCCGCCAGCCCCTTCTTCGACAACACCTTTGTAATCGCTGCTGTTAACGTCGTCTTCCCATGATCTACATGCCCTATCGTCCCTATATTTAAATGCGGCTTCTTTCTTTCGAATTTACCTTTACTCAT
>CAYMPL010000022.1:0-27139 GCA_964392415.1 uncultured bacterium
CCAAAAATTCATGAATCTTAACCATCGCCATGGTGTCCATCTGGCAATATTCACGAAGATTCTTTTGAATGGCGCTTACTTCCTTTTGAGACAGATCCCCCTTTTGAATTTTCAAATATGCCGTACTGGCTTCACCCCCTCCTGTTATCGCCAAACCAGAATATGAAACATCAGGACAAAGAACTGGCAACACCCTTTTGATGCTCATTGAACCGTGAAAATTGGGATGATAATAATGCTCCGGAAAAATATCTTCGAGGTCTAAAATTCTTTCTTTGATGTCATCGATTTGAAATTTGTATTCCGGAAATGCCTCTGCCAGTTCCGTCAATCTCCCCTTTTCAAAAGGCGCATGATAGACCAGGATCGAACCTCTTTTCCCAACACTCTTTAAAAGAGCTTTCACGAATTCTTCACGGGGATCTGCTTTCTGAAGGCTTATAAAGTCACTATGCTCGAGATTTCCATCAGCATCTCTCGCATAACAACTGAATTGGAACGGAATCTGTTCGTATGGATGTATCCCGTCAAACAAAGGAATGGCCGGATTCGCCGTCTCGAAATCCAGATAGCGCACGGGATATTCTATCTTCCTTAGAAATTCTTTAATTCCTTCTCTGTCCATAAATGGTTTTCCACTATTGACGGCATCGACCTGCTTTTCCTGTACGGCTGACAATGGAAAATCCGACGGCAAATCTTTAATCAAAACACTGCCCGAATAATAGAGATCAAACTTCTTGCTCTTCCCCAATCGATAAAGTTCAAAAACAGAGTCGTCTTTGATATGCTTCCAGCAGTAGGGCTTAAATTCACATTCACGGTCTTTTGTGTTTCCAGAATATCTATCGCAATAGCTTCCAATATCGATATTCGGCTCTGAGGATTTCCCCAATATCTGAAATTGCTTTTTAAGCTGGCTCTCTACTGCCTCCTGTCTCGATTCAACCTGCTCTGAAATGTCTTCTTTCTCAAAGAAATTGGATAAATCGGGATAGACACAGGCCGTATTGATACACATGAGGAAAACCTTATTAACCTTAACCCCGCAGTTTTTAAGGACATAGTATTGGACTGAAACATCGTCTATATGCTCCTCTTCCAGTTTGGTCGACGATTTGACCTCAATCAGATTCCAGACCCTTTTGTCATCCCCACGAAAGTGGGGATCCATCTCCGTTCTTTCCAAGATATCGACCTTGACCAAAATATTATTAAAAGCGAAGGTCGCCTCAAAGATCGCTGGAACATTTTTTTGAAGAGCGTCTTGCGTTGCCTTAAGTTCATCTTCAAAATTCCTGGAACCCGACCATAGGATTTCAACACCGCCGGAAAACTCTTTTTTCGCAAGGTTTCCAACTTCCTTCCCCTGCTCCATCCGGAATTTGTCGGCTTCCTTCGGCTCTTTGCCGAGTTCCTGATGATACTCATTCAAATACAGCGCTTTTAAACAACGAACCCCTTTGACGTACTTCGATTTAGTGAGATAGGGGGCTTTTATCTTCATGTCGCTTAACTTGTAAATTATAGCGGATGCGCCCCTTTGAAAGAACTAAAATATTTTGAGAATTGGCTTCGCCTAGAATCTTGGAATCATGGAAGTTATTGAATTGAAGAAGAGCTCTTCATTAATCACTCCCTGGAATCACTCCCTGGGATCACTCCCTGGCAATGACACCGGCTCCAAATTGATCTCCGCCCGCCCGCCCCGTTAGTTTTCTGTCCGCGGCATCTCCGACAGAGACACCTCCCGGAACCGCAGTTATTTTCGCAGAAGGGAGCGGACCAAAAATAAGAAAAAGAGCCCCCGCGCCCCCCGTATCAGCTGCCCTGTCATCCGCTGATCCGACCGCCATGTCGACGATCTTGTCTCCATTGAAATCCTCAAGGGCTATATCGCTGAGACTGCTGCTCGAAGAACCAGCGAAATTTCCCCTTATTCGGGCATTGGTTTCAGGGGCGGTAATAATCGTTTTTTCGGTTCCGAGCATCGGACGCCCGGAAAAAAAACTGATAGCCGAGGGTTGCCCGCCTGTAGCGCTTGCCGTCCCGATGATGATATCGGATAGTCTGTCTCCATTGAGATCTCCGGAATCATAAACGGTTCCTCCAAAGGTCGTGATATCTCCCTCCACTTTTACATTCGCGTCGCGCGCGTTTAATTCACCGCCAGCTGTCGTTCTATTAAGAAGGGACGGACCGCCAAAAAAGATATACGCGGCTCCAATGTTGAAATTTGGAAGCTGATGGCTGGGCGCCCCCACAATGACATCTGAAACACCATCGCCATTAAAGTCACCCACTGAGGCAACGCTTGTGCCGAATCGATCATTGGCCGCTTCTCCAGTCAGTTTGATATCGGCTTCATTTAATCCCAAATTGATTTTGAGAGGCAATTCCTCCCGTCTTTTTCCAAAAATGATAAATGCCGCTCCCGGACTGGAAGGGGATCCAGGATGAGTCATTGACCCGACACTCAGATCCGAAAAACCGTCCCCATTTATATCCCCCGCGTGAGCGATGCCGGAAAACGCGAGACTGCTAAAAGGACGCCCAATAATCTTCATGTTCGTGTCTGATGAATTGATGACTGAAGGCGGAGTACGACTGCCCAAAAAAAGAAAAACTGCGCCAGCGCCGTCTCCTCCTTCGTTGTCGCCCGGCGACATCGCAAGAATATCTGACAAACCATCCCCGTTCACATCTCCGGCGTGAGCCACAAGAAAACCAAATCCACTAAATGTTCCGCCGATCAGTTTTACATCGGCATCTGAAACATTCATCTGCCTCGGGAAGGGAGGAGCAGAAGCCCGGCGCCCGAAAAAGATAAAAGCCCCTCCCGTCCGCGCCGAACCTTCAACATGCCCTGATGCTCCGACGATAAAATCAGAAACGCCATCGCCGTTAAAATCCCTCACCATAGCGATGCTCTTTCCCAGAGCGGTGCCACCACCAGCGCCGCCGCTTGAATCGATAATTTCAACATCCGCTTCAGAGGCGCTCCTTTTCGCAAGGAGTCCGTCACCCCCAAAAAAGAGATAAACCGCCCCGGCGCCAATGCCCCCCGCATCATTTCCTTCCGCCCCCACAACGACATCACCTATCCCATCCCCATTGAAATCACCCGGCACACCCGGTTTCACCACCTCAGGCGCAACCGTTGAAATGGGCGCTCCTGCCTCTCCAAGCGGAACTGTCGCGCCTGGAGGCGCCTCAGTTACTCGCGACTCCTCTTTACTACACGACGACATCGCCAAAATCGCAGCTGACAAAGAAACGAATAGCCACCTTCTTTGCTTCATACCCTCTCTCTTCTGAATGATTCGAATGAACTGTCTACCCAAAATTGTAGCTCCTTTCCCAAAAAAATAAAGCGCCTTTTCATCCCTTAATCTGATCTTAATAAATTATAATTCGAACTTGAGAAGTTTTAGGAAGCCAGCCAGATGGGTGGATATCCGATTTCCCGCTTCGAATGTTTTATCCGTTCGAGAAATAATGATGCGCTTTGAGGCCTTGATCATATCCGCCGAGACATCGAGGCGTCTAAAATCACTATCCCTTGGAGATGATGTCAATTTTATCTCAATGGCCCACAGATCATTTTTCATATTTAAAACAAGATCAATTTCATATTGATCAGATGTCCTGAGAAAATAAGCTTCATAAGAAAGCTCATACAAATTAAGATAAGACAGGATCTGTTCAATAACCATTCCCTCAAAACTATTTCCGACGGCTGGATAACTGAAAAGCTGCTCATAAGTTGAAATCCCCAGAAGCGCATGAAGCAGTCCTGTATTTCGCCAGTAAAATTTCGGACTTTTTACAAGTCGTTTTCCAAAATTTTTATGAAAGGGCTGTAAAAACCGTACAAGGTAAACGTATTGAAGATATTCAACATAATCATTGATCGTATGATAGCTTAGTCCCAGACTTTTTCCCAGTTCGGATGCGTTCCATTCCTGACCATGGCGCAGTGCCAGCATTTTAAACAAACGCTGCAATAAACCCGGTTTGGCAGAAAGTCCTAAGTTGGGAAGATCCCGTTGCGCAATCAAATTCAGATAATCATTCTCCCAGACCGGAAAATGCTTCCTATTTAAAATCCCACCATCTGGATATCCGCCGACCAACCAAAATAAATCCCTTTTTGACTTTGGAATTTCGGTCATCACAAAAGGCGTCAGTTCGCATATTCCAAGACGCCCCGCTAAAGATTCCGAAACCTCTTTCATCAAAGACACCGAGACCGAGCCCAATAAGAGAAATCTATTCATTTTTTTTCTTCGCTCATCAATGGCAGCTCTAAGCATCGGAAACAGTTCGGGATACATCTGGGCTTCATCGAGAATAATCAAACGATTCTGCCGAATGATCTCTTTCCATGACAGATCCAGTTTCAACCGATCTTCGGTTTTTTCCATATCGAAGTAGAATGCGTTTTCAAAGGATTTGGCTAGAGTGGTTTTCCCGGCCTGACGAGCGCCAACCAGCGCCACCGCCGGATACAGCGACAGCCGTTCTTTGACAAGCCCCTTAAACACCCTCCGAACCATATACCTTGCATTATAGAACTATATTTCTAATTTACAAGAACAAACCTTCTCAATTTTCAAATTATAACGGATGCGCCCCTTCGGAAAGCAATATTCATTCCAGACTATAAAAGTGGAAAGTGGTGGTGTGGTTAGAACGGAATATCTTCAGAATTTATAATATCTTCTTCGGTCAATTTGGTCGAGATACTATCTTCGGTTTCTATCAAAAATTCTTGAATTCTTGTAACTACCAAGCGATTCTGGCCACCTATAATTACCAAAGGAAATTGACCACACCATGCGGTCGTGGATTTTTCGTTAAATCATCGATCTTTTTTTCAAGCTTATCTTGAATAGATAGACGAAGCGGTATTTGTTTGTTAACACAAAGTCATGCAAACGCCGATTGTTGAATTTAAATCTGTTTCGACACGCTTTAAGCAGTTTGAAATTCTTAAAGAAATCAGTTTTCAGATGATGCCGGGGAAAGTGCATGCGCTGATTGGGGCGAGTGGCAGTGGAAAGACAACGATTTTGCGTCTGATGAATGGACTCATACGTCCAACGTCCGGTGTTGTTTTGGTGGATGGAGCCCCTCTTGATTATGACACTATTGTAAAGCTGAGACGCACGATGGGATATGTCATTCAGGAAAGCGGCCTCTTTCCCCACATGACCGTTCTTGAAAACATTTCTTTGGTTTCAAAACGGGCAGGAATATCCGCGTCCGAGATTAGAGAACGGGCGGAACGCCTGATGACGATGGTGAATTTGCCGCCGCAGATTTATTTTGAGAAACGCCCTCACCAACTGAGTGGCGGTGAAAAACAGCGCATCGGCATCGTCCGGTCGCTGATGCTCAATCCCAAGCTCTTATTGATGGATGAGCCGTTTGGGGCATTGGATCCCATTACCCGCCGAAAAATTCAGAATGAATTTTTGAGTCTGATCGATCAATTGAAATTAACTGTCGTTCTGGTGACGCATGACCTGCGCGAGGCATTTAAGTTGAGCCATCATCTTATTCTGCTTCATGACAAACAGATTGCGCAGCAGGGAACGCCGAACGAATTTTTACTCCATCCTCAAAGCAAATATGTGAATGAGGTGATCGATGCGCTCTCTTAAAATAGGGATTATTTCCTTTTTATTTTGTTTTTCAGCGGTGTCCGTTGCCAAACCGATTGTCATCGGAAGCAAAGATTTTACCGAAAGCTATATTTTGGCTGAAATCATGGCGCTTTTTTTGAAAGAGCATGGATATGACATTCAAACCACACTCGGCCTGGGAGGAACGGTTGTCTGCTATACGGCTCTTCAAAATGGTGAAATCGATATTTATCCCGAATATTCCGGAACCATTGAACAGGTGATTTTAAAATCGCCGCGTCGATTGACGTACGCGCAAATCCAAAAACAGATCAAAGCCCGAAAGCTTCGGCTCCTTGAATCTTTCGGGTTTAATAATACGTACGCCATCGCCGTATCAGTGAAAATCGCAGATCGCCTTGATTTAAAGAACATCAGCGATCTTAAGAACCACCCGGATCTTCGAGGATCGCTCTCTCATGAATTCCTGGAACGAAAAGATGGCTGGAAAAATTTGGCATCAGCCTACCAGCTTCAAGAGATATCAGTCACGGGCATTCAGCATTCGCTCGCCTATGACGCGATTCAGCATGGTAAATCTGATTTCACAGATGCCTATTCGACAGACCCCAAAATTGAGCGCTTTCACTTACGTGTCTTGAAAGATGATCAATCCTTTTTCCCCATTTACAACGCAGCCCCCTTTGTTCGGGAGGGGTTACCAAGCGACATCTATCGGATTTTGTCGACATTGGGACATTCCATCACAGAAGCAGAGATGATTCGGCTCAATGCTCAGGCGGAGTATGACAAAAAAGGCTTTAAAGAAATTGCCTATGATTTCTTATCTCAACGGGGATTCATTGCCGATTCGGGTAAAACCATTCAGAGTCAGTTCGCGGTATCGCTCTTTGTGAAACGAACACTCGTCCATCTGTATATGACATTTGTCGCCGTTCTTTTTGCAACAGGAGTTGCAGTACCCCTCGCACTGTTTCTCTATTATACGCGGAGGCTGGCGCAGCCGATATTGGTGGCTGCCGGGCTTCTGCAGACGATTCCTTCGATTGCCCTCCTGGCATTTATGATCCCCCTCTTTGGCATCGGCATGAAGCCCGCCATCGCGGCGCTCTTTTTATACAGTTTGCTTCCGATTTTAAGAAACACCTATACCGCTCTCACCACCATCTCCCCGGCCCTCAAAGAGGCCGCGCTCGGCATCGGTCTCCATCGCTATGAGAGCCTCTATTTTGTGGAGCTTCCTCTTTCATTGCCTGTTATTGTTGCCGGTATCCGAATCACTGCCGTTATTAACATCGGCACTGCAACGCTTGCCGCCTTTATCGGCGCAGGGGGATTGGGTGAACCGATTGTAACCGGACTTGCCCTAAACGATACCCACATGATTCTCGCCGGAGCAATCCCTGCCGCGCTATTGGCGATCGTTATCGAACTGTTTCTGGAAGCCATTGAGCGCTTTTTTCAGAGAAAATACGGCGCCAGCTCTTAAATTCAGTTTATCCCTTTCCTCTTGTTCTGGTTTTGCCGTATTTGGCATTTTTTTCAATGAAGTCGATGATCATTTTGGCGATATCTTTTTTGCAGACCGATTCAATTCCTTCGATACCGGGAGAGGAGTTAACCTCGATCACCAGCGGGCCGTGGTTTGAACGCATTATATCGACCCCTGCAACGTTGAGTCCCAGAATCTGGGCGGCTCGGATCGCGATGGAGCGTTCTTCATGGGTAATCTGAACGAGTGAGGCCTTCGCCCCTCGATGGATATTCGAGCGAAATTCCCCCTCTTTTGCCTGACGGCTCATCGCCGCAATCACTTTGTCGCCAATGACAAAGCAGCGTATATCCGTTCCAGCAGAATCTTTCACATATTCCTGAACGAGAAAGTAGGCATCCAATTCGCGAAAGGCATCGACCACACTCTCGGCCGCCTTCTGTGTTTCTGCCAAAACGACACCGATCCCCTGTGTCCCTTCCAAAAGTTTAATAACGAGTGGCGGCCCCCCAATCATTTTAACGAGGTCTTTCGTCACTTTTGGAGAGTGCGCAAAACCGGTTACTGGAAGACCGATCCCCTTTCGCGCCAAAAGTTGAAGCGATCGAAGTTTGTCCCGGGAGCGGCTGATCGCCACCGATTCATTGAGCGAATAAACCCCCATCACCTCAAACTGGCGAACGACAGCCGTTCCATAAAAGGTGTTCGAGGCGCCAATCCGCGGAATCACAGCATCAAAGCCATCCAGCTTCTTGCCATTATAGTGAATAGTGGGACGGTGAGCCGTAATATTCATATAACAACGCAACGGATCAATCACATATACGTCATGGCCGCGTTTTTTCGCCGCCTCAGTCAGACGCATCGTTGAGTGGATTCTTGAACTTCTGGATAAAATCGCAATTTTCATGCTTTACGCTTTCTTCAATTTTTTAAGATCGTATAGATGTTCAAGCGATGGTCCCATCAAAAATGAATGCGCGGGATTCACAACCAACTGTTCATGCAATGCCATCCGGCCGAGCAACATGCGAAAGTTCATCTTATCCCTATTTGTGAGTGTCATTTCAACCGGCCATTCCAGTCTCTGAATCCTGATGGGGGTGCAAATCACCCAGCGGAGCTCGCGATGTCCCCCCGAATCGGTCACCATCCGCCGATCGATGATATCCGCGTGACAAATGATTTCAAGATCTGTCCGTTTCTGAAGCGGATGGATGCCAAACCGAACTCTAAATTTCCCCTTTTCCCGATAGGTTTTAATTTTAAACGCATGAAGAGCAGATGTCCGGGCCCCTGTATCTACCTTTGCCTTGATCGCGGGGATATGCAATTCAGGAAGAGATATCCACTCTCTCCAGCCGACAACCATCCGTGGCTTCTGATCACTTTTCACAAAAGACGGTAAAATCAGTACCCTGAAAAATCGGCATCTTCGTCATCTTCAGGGCCGGATTCATCATCATCATATTCTTCAAACTCTTCTTCCCCCTCATCCTCTTCTTCATCAGACGAAACGCCTTTCTTTTCAGATTCCTTTTCCAACTTTACATCAGAAGAAGGCACTTTTCCCGGCTGCGACCCTGCGGGCGGCAGTTTCTTGGTGGGCGCTTTTGGTGTCTCTTCTTCCTTCGAGGAGACATCTTTCTCCCCCTTTGCTTGAAGCTTTGCTGGTTTTTTCGCCGGCGTTGTTGTCAGAGGAAGAGGAGAGGAGAGATCCCTCGGCTTCGCCTCGGGATGACCTTCCTTACAACAACTCTCTTTTTTAACAAGCGGTGTCCCCTGCTTTTCCAGCGCGTAGAGGCTGAACGCAAATATCGAAACAAACAGGATTAAAAAAAACAAATTTCCTTTTCTCATCGTCATTCTCCTTCAGTCATCCTGAACCCAGGATGCAAAAAACTAATGAACTATTACCACCCGGGCACATCCATTGACAACACATTTTTACCCCATAACTGAAGCCTTACTTGACAAACTCATATCGATACTGATATTCAATTTCAAAATGAAGCTATTCGGAATGACAGAGCTACTCTGTTTAGCTCTGCTTTATCCCGTTTCAATATTAGGGGGGGAAGAATCCCCCTTTCAGTTTGCCATTTCCGTCAGCCCAAAAAATGAAATAGTCCTTCTCTTGAACGACAGGCCATATCTTCTGAAAAAAAACGACTCAGGATGGCTCCTCCCCTTCCCTGAAGATGTCGAAGGGATTAAAAAGGGATTGCCCCCGCAAACATCCTGGGAGGAGTTTATCCTCTGGATCCAGACATTCTATGCCTTCCAAATCTCTCCAAAGGGGAAACCACTCATCGGAACCATAGGAGACCTTTACTTCCAATTTGAGCGATCGATCCCCATGAGATCGCTCACGAGGGCAGCGCCTCACATTGCCTTTCTTTTGGGGAAACAAGACCAATTGCGTCAATTGATCGTTCTTTCCGATGGAGAAGACAAAGCCTTAAGCTATGTCTATCTGATCCAGCTTCAAAAAAACTGGCTTCTTGAACGACAACTTTTAATGGAAGGGCTTGCACAATTCCCATCAAACAAGCTGATCAGACAATTTGCTCAATTTTTCAGTTTATCTATCGCGGAAGCGATTTTAAAAAGTTATGAAGCGGAACTCTACAAAGCGGGAATTTTCAGGGTTTTGGGAATGAAAGAAAATCCAGAGGGTTTGATCGACTCATTTTTCGATAGCCGGATCGGACAAGGTCTCTTTAATACAACAAATTTTTTTACCATCATGCTGACTGATTATGAAGACAATCTTCTTTTGGTATGGGAAAACCAGATGGAGCAGATTCGTAAGACAAAACGGGCAATCTTGGAATTAAAGCAAAAAATAATGAGCGGCAGCGAACCCTCCGAACTTCACGATGAACCATGGGAAGAATGGAAAAACCGATACCCCTCCTTCACTTCAAGTCCTTTTTTCAAACAGATCATTCAAGAAGGACTTTATTCCGGTGAAAACGACGGGCATCGTTACCTCCCCTATCCTTCTCTATCGTCTTTGGGGATTGAAATTGCCGTCGATTTTATTGATGATCCCCAGTGGCATGTGGTTTCTGGCGAAAAAAATATCGAAAAATATTCTACTTATGAGGATGGAATGATACCGAGACTCCCAATCCCTCACTCCTGGCAAAGCTCCTGGCTTCAATTTGCCAATTTGTTTAATCTCTACACACTGGGGGTGCTCCCAAAGCATCTGGTATGGTTTAAAGAAACACCTTACGGCAAAAAAATGATTGATACACTTCACCTCGATTCCTCAATCAAATGGATTGAAACGCATCTGCCGAGACACCTTTCCCCGTTTGTGATCTTTCTTGCTCTGGAAGTTCCAGACGGACATATCATTTATATCGTCCGTCTTCCCATTCTTGCCGCTCAAGCTGCTTTGGAGGCGCTGGGAATTTTTTCTCATGACGACAGTGATATCCCAAAAATCAAAGAGCTGATCCAAAAACAGTTTGCCTCAAAATGATTAAAGTCAATGAGATCCTTCGGGCTGCGCCCTCAGGATGACAATTAGGAATCATTTTTGCTATACTGCCGTCTATGCGCTTCTCTCGGGTCTCACTTGAGTCATGGGGATATGAATTGCCGCAGGCGGTTCTCACATCTCAAGAGATTGAAAAAAGGCTCTTCCCCCTCTGCCAACGCTTGGGTCTCCCTTCTGGATTTTTTGAAATCTTTACTGGAATTCGTGAGCGAAAATATTGGGACAAAACGGTTCTTCCAAGTGAAAAAGGGATTCTTTCGGCCAAAACAGCCCTCTCGCGCGCTGGGATACAGCCATCAACCATTGACTGTCTGATTCATGTCTCTGTTTCAAGAGATTGTCTCGAGCCCGCGACAGCGGGAATAGTTCATCATGGCTTGGGACTCCCCACTTCATCTATGTTTTTTGATCTTTCTAATGCCTGTCTTGGCTTTTTGAATGGCGCCGTGATTCTCGCGCACATGATTGAACTGGGTACGATTAAACGGGGACTTTTGGTGGGAACAGAGAATGCATCAAAGATGATTGAAATCACCATCGATGCCCTTCTTAAAAATCCAAATCTAACGCTCGAAGAAGCCTACGAATATTTGCCCTCGTTAACACTGGGTTGCGGATCCGCGGCAATGATTTTTGCAGAAAAATCGGTTGCAAAAAAAGGGCATGATTTTTTGGGAGCTATTGCCCGATCGGCTTCTGAATTTCATGGGGCCTGTCGAGCACATCCTGATAGCGGACTTCTCGATCCTATAGCCGGACTGACGATGAAAACCAATGCCACCCTTCTCATGCAGGAAGCAACCCGGCTTGCTGGAAAAACATGGGAAGATTTCAAAAGCGAAATAGGGTGGGAAAATGAAAATATTCAGCATATTTTTACCCATCAGGTGGGACGGATGCCAAGAGAAGAGATGATCAAAGCATTGAAAGTTTCCGCAAACCTCGACTTTCCGACGTTTCCATTTTTGGGGAACATGGGGTCTGCGTCGCTGCCGATCTCTTTTGCGATGGGAATTGAAAAAAGAAAGGTGTCAGAGGGAGACAATATTGCTCTGCTTGGCTTTGGAAGCGGCATTAATTGTCTTTTTGCGGCGGTCAAATGGTGAACAACCTCGATCCTATCCGTCATCTCTATCCGTTTAAATCACGGTTCTTAAAGATCGGGAACCATCGTTATCATTATATTGACGAAGGAAAAGGGGAACCGCTGATCATGCTGCATGGCAACCCCACCTGGTCATTCTATTATCGAAATTTGATCTCTTTTTTTTCAAAAAAATATCGCATCATCGCCCCGGATCATATCGGATGCGGCCTTTCGGATAAGCCTGAGAACTACCCCTACACCCTCTCAACCCACATTAAAAATCTGGAGAAACTCATTGATCATTTGAAATTAAAAAATATCACCTTCTTTCTTCATGATTGGGGGGGACCGATCGGCATGGGATATGCGGTCAATCATCCGAGACTGATCAAACGATGGGTCATTTTTAACAGCGCCTGTTTTCTCGCCGAAGACTTATCGATGCCATGGCGAATCCGCCTCTGCCACTACCCTTTGATTGGAACCATTGCTATACGCCACCTGAATCTCTTTTCGTTGGGAGCTTTTTGGATGGCAACAAACCATCGCGAACGCTTCACCCCTGAGGTTCGCGCCGGTTATCTCGCCCCTTACCAATCGCCACGCGATCGAGTGGCGCAACTCCGCTTCGTCCAAGACATCCCGTGGAATAAGAACGTGCCGAGCTATGCTGTCATGCGGGAAATGACATCAAAACTCCCTCTCTTTAGGAACCATCCGATGCTTATCATTTGGGGAGAAAAGGATTTTTGTTTTACACTCGATTTTTTAAAAAAATGGGAAGCGTATTTTCCAAACGCGCTGATCAACACGATCTCTGATGCCGGGCATTATGTCGTTGAAGATGCCGGCGACCGGCTGATCCCCTGGATAGACGATTTTTTAGCGGCAACAAAATGAATATCGCCTCTTATCTTTCAGAACGGGCAGAACGGGCAGAACGGGCAGCGTCGACACCGGATATCACTGCTGTCTATTTCCATGACTCGAAAATTTCTTATCGGGAGCTCAATCGGTTGAGCGATCGATATGCGTGGGGACTGAAAGGAATCGGAATTCAAAGGGGGGATCGACTGCTTCTGATGATCCGTCCCGGAATCGAATTTGTCGCCCTTGCCTTTGCGACATTAAAATTGGGAGCCATTGCGGTTCTGATCGACCCCGGTATCGGCATGAACCATCTCAAAAAATGCATTCGTGACGTAAAACCGGATGGCTTCATCGGCGTGCCAGAGGCGCATCTTCTCAGATGGATCTGGCCGTCTTCATTCAAAACGGTAAAACATTTTTTTATCGTTGAAGAAGAGGGGATTTTTAAAAAGATCCTTGCCGCTTTATTAAAAGGCTCTAAACTTTCATCATTTAAAGAGCGAAATGACCCTTTTTCGATCGCCGAGCTAAGTCCCAATGACCCCGCGGCTATTATCTTTACGACAGGGAGCACCGGTCCTCCGAAAGGGGTCGTCTACGAACATCGGATGTTCGCGGC
Source organism: uncultured bacterium (assembly GCA_964392415.1). Classification (GTDB taxonomy): domain Bacteria; phylum Bdellovibrionota; class JACOXK01; order 2-02-FULL-40-11; family 2-02-FULL-40-11; genus CAYJMQ01. The sequence continues at coordinate 13,234 of CAYMPL010000022.1, forward strand.
GCAAATTGAAATGCTCCGTTCCACATTTAACATCCGTGAAGGGGAAATCGACATGCCAACCTTCCCTCTTTTTGCGCTCTTTAGCGCTGCCATGGGGACAAGCTGTGTCATCCCCGATATGGATCCGACGCACCCGGCGAATGTAGATCCCCGAAAAATCGTCGAGGCCATAGAAGATCACAAAGTCACCTATACCTTTGGCTCCCCGGCGCTTTGGAATCGTGTCACGCTCTATTGCCTCGAAAAAAACATTCAATTTCCAACAGTAAAACGGATTCTTATAGCCGGCGCCCCTGTCCCCCCCGCGCTCCTTGAGAGATTTCAAAAGATCTTGTCTCCCGACGCGGAAGTCTATACCCCTTATGGAGCCACGGAAGCGCTCCCTGTCACCTGCATTGGAAGTCGGGAAATCGTGGCGGAGACAGCGGCGCTCACACGACAGGGGAAAGGAATTTGTGTCGGCCGTCCGTTATCATCGGTCGATCTCCGGATTATTATCATCCGTGACAAACCGATACCGGTCTGGGAAAAAGGACTTGAGCTTGCGCCAAATACGATTGGGGAAATCGTTGTCAAAGGCCCGATGGTGACCCAATGCTACGATCAAAATGAGAAGGAAACAGCCCTTGCAAAAATCAGAGACAGAGACGGCTCTTTTTGGCACCGTATGGGGGATGTCGGTTATCTTGACTCGGTGGGACGCCTCTGGTTTTGCGGCAGGAAAGCGCATCGCGTCGTAACCCCTAAAAAAACATACTTTTCAATCCCCTGCGAAAGTATGTTTAATCAACATCCAGCAGTTTTTCGCTCAGCCCTTGTCGGGGTGAACCAAAAACCGGTCATCGTTATCGAACCTCTCGATAAAAAAACAGTCGATAATCCAACAAAAAAAGAAAGGCTGAGAGAAGAACTGCTGACGTTGGCAATTCTCCATCCCTTGACAAGAGAAATCAGAGATATTTTGTTTCACGCGCAATTTCCGGTCGATATTCGTCATAATTCAAAAATTATTCGCGAAAAACTTGCCGTGTGGGCGATGGGAAAACTCCAATGAAGGCGCTTGTGACCGGTGGGGGGGGATTTCTGGGGCGCTATATCGTGGAACAGCTGATCGACCGCGGCGATTCTGTTCACGTGCTCGCCCGGAGCTCCTACCCGGAACTTAAAAAAATCGGCGTTGATCTGGTTCAGGGGAACATTGAGATAAAAGACAATGTTTTAGACGCTTGCCGCGGCGTCGATATCGTTTTTCATACCGCGGCAAAAGTCGGAGTTTTTGGAAGATACAACGATTTTTATAAAAGCAATGTCGTTGGCACGCAAAACATCATTGAAAGCTGTCTTCTAGCTGGAATCCCAAAACTTGTCTTTACGAGCTCATCGAGCGTCGCCTACGGCGGAGAAGATCAGGTCAACGTCGATGAGACCATTCCTTATCCCAAAAAATATCTCTCCCCCTATTCAGAGACAAAGGCGATTGCGGAGAGATTGGTTCTTGGCGCAAATGGCGCAAACCTCTGCACGGTTTCAATACGCCCCCATCTTATTTTCGGACCGAGAGACAAATACATCATTCCCGCGATCTTGAAAAAAGCAAAAGATGGGACTCTGCGAATCATGGGCGACGGTAAAAACCTGACCGATGTCAGCTATGTTGAAAACTGCGCGGAAGCGCATCTCTTGGCGGCTGATCATCTCAAGAAGGGATCTCCCCTCTGCGGTCAGGCCTATTACATTACGCAGGGAAAGCCAGTCGTTCTGTGGGAGTGGGTGAATCGAATTTTAAGAGAGATGGGAATGCCCCCGGTTCAGAAACACATTTCATCGAAAACAGCGTATGCGATTGCCGCCATTTTTGAAACCATTTATCGGATTTTTCAAATTTCAAAGGAGCCCCCTTTATCGAGAGTCGTCGTACGACAACTCGCAACCACACATACCTATAATATTTCCAAGGCAAAAAGAGACTTCGGATATGTTCCAAAAATTTCGACCGAAGAGGGATTGGCGAAGACATTTCGGTATTTGAAATTGTATAAATTATAATCGAGTTTGTAAAAAATCTGCGAGCGAGCCAATTTCAAGTCGTTTGTCTTTTTGTGAATCAAGCCATTCGGAGAGCGGGAGCGAATGATTGAACTCACGCTCGAGTTCTCCGGCAAGCGCGACGAGTCCCATCGAGTCAAAACCAAGATCCGAAGTCAACGAGGCATTCTCTGCAAGGTCTTTTTTAGAGAGCTGTTTTCGAACCTTGAGAATCGCTGTGTGAAGACGCTTCTTTATTTTTTCTCTTTCCAAGGCTTAATCTCCGAATGAAGGAACCTATATAATAGAACATCATGCTGAGAAGCAAAGTCAAACGGAATCTAAAATATCTGAAGCGTTGGCCGAACGATATCTTTTCTTTGAGCTTTCCGGCCATATAGAGCTGTTTATATTTGGCCCGCTGCACTTTGCCACTGCTGGTTCTCTGAAATGTTCCCCGTGGATAAATCCGAACCTCATCCGGCGAAAGACCAAGATCCTGAGTCACGACGCGGGAAATCTCTTTTGCAAGACGCTCCCGATGTTTCAATTGATCTGGCTTTGCTTCAGCAAGAACAACCACTTTTTCGCTCCCTGATTTTTCATCATACATTCCAAACGCGAGAACAGCGCCTGAACGAATTCCTTCGACGTATTGTGCCACGACTTCAATATCCTGCGGGCAATAATTTCTCCCCCCTTTGATAATCATATCTTTCTTGCGCCCCGCGATATAGAGCTCGCCCTCGGCCAGATACCCAAGATCGCCGGTGTAGAGCCAACGATTCCGAATCACTTTTTTTGTCTCATGCTCTTTTTGGAAATAGCCATCCATCACCGAAGGACCGCGCACAACGACCTCTCCGATTTCTCGCTCGTCTAAAATTTTCCCTTCATCGCTAACAATCATCACTTCATTGCCCATCACAGGCTTACCACAGGAGACAAAACAGACCCCCTCATTCGTTCTGTTCGGATTAATGCGGGTCGCTTTCTTCTCCTTTTCCAACACCTCGCGATCGACACAGTCATATTTGAGCCCTTCACCCGGGCGTGTAAAGGTAATCGAAAGGCAGTTCTCCGCCATCCCATAGCCTGGCACAACAGCCCCCGGGTTAAAACCATACGCTTTGAAAGCCTCTTCAAATTTCTTCATCGTATCGACAGAAATAGGCTCAGACCCGCTAAACGCGACACGCCAGCTCGAAAGATCGAGACCTTTGATATCATCCGGACGAACACGCTTCGTTGCGAGACCGTAGGCTGAGTTTGGACCTGCAGACATCGTTGCTTTGTATTTTGAAATCGCCTCCAGCCACGACTTGGGATCGAAAAGAAATTTTTCAGGTGACATAAGGATCAGCTTCATCCCCACATAGAGCGAGTGGAGGAAGCCCCCAACGAGCCCCATGTCATGAAAAAGCGGGAGCCAGCTTACCGCGACATCTTTTGCGTTTGATTTTAAGCCATCCATGATCGAGCGAATCTGCGCAATCATTTGATGATGTCGAATGACAACCCCTTTTGGAAGGCTCGTACTCCCCGATGTGTATTGAATAAACGCAATGTCTTCGGGGAAAACCCTTAAAGGATCTGTCGAAAACTGGATATCTCTGGGAATTTTTTCGACCGTTGCCAGAACGACGCCCAATTCTTTATGTTCGCGCGTGATCTCCTTAAAAAGAGCCGCATGGTGTTCTGTCGTTAAAATATATTTTGCCGCCGAATCCCGGCAAATATGGGCGAGTGTTTCTGCCGCGCGATTTAATCCGAGTAGAAGCCGGTCCCTGGCGACAACGGGAACGGCTATTCCCCCCGCGCGAAGAGTCCCCAGGAAGCTCGAAAGAAAAGATCTCGCATTGGGGAGGGCAAGAATCACCCGCTCCCCTTTTTTAAGCCCCATTTTTTTTAGCCATTCCGCATACCTTCGGGATTCTTCATCCAAATCCTTAAAAGTAATCTTTTGCTCCTCCCCTTTAAAATCGACGACATTGCAATATTCTTTCGAGGGATAGCGCTGGCTCCAATACTCAAGGGCTTCAACGATCGATGAAAACAGGGGGAGATCTTCTTTTATCTCTGTCTCTTTTAATTTTAGCGGTCCCATAATCCTCTCATTAGAAAGATTAAAAAATAATTAAAAACCTTTCATCTTTCCGCCCTGATTATAAACCCCACCCTGTTAAAAGCAATTGATTGTGATAGAATTTAAACATATGCCATTTTTAAAAAATATTATTGTTTGTCTCATCGTTGTTTCCACCCATTTTTACTTTGGATGCAAACCCTCTGGCGAGGGGATCGAAGGACCTTTACAAAGTTCGACCGGGCTCGACAGTTCTCCCCAGGCGCCAAAAAGCACGCAGGGAACACCGGCTGTTGTAACGATAGACTCCCCAAGCGCCGCCTTTGAACCAAATCAACTGATCTCATTCACCACAGTCGTTTCAGGAATCCAGGGAATTGCAAGATTTGAATGGACTATTGATGGTGTAAAAATTCCAGATCCTGCACAAACCATTAATCAGACTTTTTCCGCTGCAGGCTCTCACACCATTCAAGTCAATCTCTTTGATATCCAGAATCGCCTTTTAGGATCGGCAACACGAATTATCGATGTTGCGGCTCAAGCCGCGCCCGCGCCCGCACCTGCGCCTGCGCCCGCGCCTGCGCCAGAACCGGCGCCCGCGCCAGCTGCGCCTCCCGGCATCGCGCTCAGCTGTTTATCGACCGCATTTCAGGCGTTTGTTGATTCTGTAAACAACATATTGACTCAGAGTAACTTTAAAACAGTCAATCAAATCGACGCCACATGTACGGCGCCAGCCGTGATTGTGCCCGGACAAACGCAAAATATCGTGACTTCAACGACGGATGTAGCGCTGCTTACAGGAACCGGCCAGCAAACCCTTACAAATCTTTCTGTCAAAGGTTTGCACCTCCCCTCAAGTGGATTCGCCACCTGTACGGCATGTTTCCAAAACAACCCACCCGTAACCATCATCGCATGGGCATGGCATTATCACGCGTTTATAGATGCCGGGGGGCAAAGGATTGAATTAGGGAGACTCACGCAAGACAAAAACGATCCAACGATTTATACCATCAGCCCAAATGCCACGGGAAACCTTCAGGGGGCGGTGGTTATTGTGAAAGCGATTCTGCATGAAGAGAGGAAGTCGCAATTCTTTGGGGAAGTTCCCAATTTAACGAATGTCGAGGCAGGCGGCGGCAGCAAGGTTCAAGAACATACCATCTTTAGCAAAACGCTAAGCTTTTAACAGCTGAAAAAGTCATGCAGAGTGGGGGAGATCCCTCGACCCTTCGGGTCTCGGGATGACTCTAGAGGATGCTTGTCATTTGTCAAACATTCTATTATGAACGGGGGGATGCAGATTTACATTGCAGACATCGGAAAATACATTAAAAACGGGGGAGAAGAGGTTACCCTCTGCGGCTGGGTTTATCAAAAAAGGTCGAGCGGGAAGATTCGATTTCTGGTTCTAAGAGACGGCACAGGAACCATTCAGTGCATTTTGAGTCATACGGAGGTCGATCAGAAAACTTGGGAGACCTTCGACCAGATGACTCAGGAAAGCTCCCTAAAAGTTTCTGGAAAAATCACAGAGCGTCCTGGAAATTATCAGGGAAATTATGAACTTCAGGTAAAGCATCTTGAGGCGCTTCAAATCGCTGAAAACTACCCGATTTCACCCAAAGAGCACGGCGTCGATTTTTTGATGGATCATAGACATCTGTGGCTGCGTTCCTCGCGTCAGCACGCGATTTTAAAAATACGCAACGAATTGATTCATGCCTGTCACGACTTTTTTAACGGCAAGGGATTTACACAGCTCGACGCCCCGATCTTAACCCCTTCCGCCTGCGAAGGGACTACCACCCTTTTCGAAGTCCAATATTTCGACGACAAGGTCTATCTCACCCAGAGCGGCCAGCTCTATATGGAGGCTGGCTGTTTCGCGTTTGGGAAGGTCTACTGCTTTGGGCCGACATTTCGCGCAGAGAAATCGAAAACAAGAAGACATTTAACCGAGTTTTGGATGATTGAGCCCGAGGTTGCGTTCTTTGATCTCGAACAAGACATGAATCTCGCCGAAGAATTTATTGAATATATTGTTCGGAGAGTTCTCACAAACAAAAAAAAGGAACTTGAAATTTTAGAAAGAGACACAAAAATCCTAGATGGGACAAAAGCCCCCTTCGAGAGAATCAGCTACGACGAAGCGGTTGAAATACTTAAAAAAGAGGGGGTCGACTTCCAGTGGGGAAGCGATTTTGGAGGGACCGATGAAACAGTCCTCACGCAGAAGTTTCAAAAGCCTTTCTTCGTTCATCGTTTTCCCTCACAAATTAAGGCATTTTATATGAAGCAGGATCATGAAAACCCCAAACTTTCATTATCGATGGATGTTTTGGCTCCTGAAGGATATGGAGAAATTATCGGTGGGGGACAACGCGAAGAAAATATTGAGGCGCTTCTTAAAAAAATGGATGAACACGGCTTAAATCCGATTGATTTCAAATGGTATCTCGATCTCAGAAAATATGGCGCCGTCCCCCATGCGGGATTTGGAATGGGGATTGAGCGAATGCTCTCATGGATCTGCGGGCTGGATCATGTTCGGGAAACGATTCCATTTCCGAGGATGCTTTATCGGATAACTCCTTAGGTCATTCCGAGCACGAAGCCACGCGCGGCGTAGTGCGAGGAATCTCTGTCGGAGATGCTTCGGACTTCGCCCTCAGCATTAACGTTTCCTGGAAATAACAACGGTCACCTCACCCAGAATTTTTCTGTTTTTTATTATCTCGGAAATATGTTCATATTTCCCGCGCAGGATCTCTTCGTAAGGTTTCGTCAGTTCACGACAGACAACCACGTAAGCCCCGCCAAAAAGGGATTCATTGTTTTTTAAAGTTTTATAAAGCCGATACGGCGACTCAAAGAAAACCATCGTCACATCCAAATCCGAGAATTTCTCAAAAAATCGCCTCTGCTCCCCTTTTTTTCTCGGTGGAAAACCGAGAAAAACGAACTTATCAGCCGGCAGCCCTGAAGCGACAAGGGCTGCCATCACAGAGGATGCGCCCGGAAGGGGGACCACACGTATCCCCTCATCCATTGCGGCTCTTGTCAGGAGATACCCCGGATCTGAAATGAGCGGGGTTCCCCGGGAGGAAACAATGCCGACATCCTCCCCGCGCTTCAGCCATTCAATCATTTTCGAGATCTGTTTTTTTTCGTTATGCTCAAAACAAGAAAAGAGGTTTTTAGTCATGGGAATATGGGGAATATCAAGATCTCTCAAAAGCCGCGTAAAATCACGTGTGTCTTCGCAGGCAAAAAATTTTAGTTTTTCAAGATACTGTTTTGCTCTCAAAGATATGTCTGAGATATTTCCGATCGGGACAGAAATGACGTAGAGTGTGCCAAACATGGAAAAATCCTTTTATTGGGGAGCAGCTCAGTGCTATACTATGGAAAAAACGTGCTGTCATTTTTTTTCATCGTAGGTTTATTGCCCCTCTTTTTTATGGGCAATAAGCCCACAAAAAAGAGGAGCCACTGATGAAAGCATCCATTATTCACAAACGCGGAGTATCGGTTGTTTTGTTTGACGGACATCTTAATTTTTTGCATGCGATAAAACTTCGAGAAGAACTTGAATCTTTTTATGAAAATAAAAAAAATAAAAAGATTATTTTTAATTTAAAAAATCTCGAATTTATCGGAAGCTCAGGCATCAAGCCCTTTATACAGATTTTCAAACGTCTCAATAAAAGAAGGACAAAGCCGCGGCTTTGTGGATTAAGTCCAGAGTATCAAAGACTTTTTCGGGCATTTGAAGGAAAAAAAAGATTTCATATTTTTGAAAACGAGGGCGAGGCGATCCAAAGCTATCGATGGCATAAAAAAAGCGCGCGCGCTTAAAGCCTAAGTTCCAAAATATTTTCAAGGTGTATCAGTTTTGCCTTTGGCGTTCTTTCAATGCCGATAAAATCGACCTGAAAATGATCAAAGGAGTAACCATATCTTTGTATATAAAACTGGACTGATCGTGACAACCGCTTCATTTTTCCAGGCGATATGGCTTCCAAGACATTGGATTGTCTTGTTTTGATTTCAAAGAAAATTAATTTCCCATCCTTAATCGCCGAAACATCAATCTCCCCCCACTGACAGTACCAATTTGTGTGAAGAATTTTATACCCTTTTCTTTGTAAATAGCGGCAGGCAGCCTCTTCACCTGAAGAACCGAATTTCCGATGAGCGTTCATGCGCTGAAAGACATACAAAATCTATGCCAACAAAACCCCCCGAAAACTTTTTCGGTGGATTTGCGTTATCCCATATTTTTCGATCGCTGTCAGATGCTTTGGGGTTGGATAGCCTTTGTTGGATGAAAAATCGTAGTGGGGATAGAGACGGTGATAATCGATCATTAAATGATCACGAAAAACTTTGGCTATAATGGAGGCAGCAGAAATCGATTGGCAGAGACGGTCTCCTTTAGGAATCGAAAGTTGAGGAATCAAACCAATCGCAGACAAATTGCCGTCTATCAGCAAATAATCGGCCCCGGAATGCAGGGCATCCACCCCCTTTTTCATGGCAAGCTTTGTTGCCTGAAGAATATTGATCTCATCAATGATATCGGGGGATACCAAACCGATACCGATAGCAACCGCCTGACCATAAATCTCTTTATAAAGCTGCTCCCTTTTTTCAGGGGTCAAAAGTTTTGAATCATTGAGCCCGGTAATCGTGTGAGTTTGGGGGAGAATCACCGCGGCGGCAACCACAGGGCCGGCAAGACAACCGCGTCCTACCTCATCAACCCCTGCAATCAGACGATAGCCTTCACCCCAAAGCTGCTTTTCATATTTATCGGATGGTCTGCTCCTAGAAAGCACAACAACAATACCTCAACAGAGATCCTTCGGGCTTCGCCCTCAGGATGACATTACTTCAGATGCCCTGCTTCTGCAGTCTCAGCCGCTGCTTTTTTCTCTTCTTCTGTCGCTGAAGAAACGACTGGACCTGCGGCTGCTTTTACAGCGCCTGTCTCATCCTCTGGAACTTCTATCAACTCACTCTCAATACGTGCCGCCTTTCCGCGCAGTTTTCTCAAATAATAAAGGCGTGATCTTCTCACATGCCCTTCTGTCAATCGTTCAATTTTCTCGAGCGTTGGAGAATGAAGCGGAAATACCCTCTCAACCCCCACCCCAAATGAAATTTTTCGGACCGTAAGGGTCGAACGCACACTCCCTTTGGCAATTCGTATCACAACCCCTTCAAAGATCTGAAGCCGTTCTTTATCCCCCTCTTTAATTTTTGCATATACCCGAACGGTATCCCCTGTTTTTAATTTTAATGAAACGGCATTCTTCCTGAGCTGCCGCGATTCAAATAGCTCAAGAAGATTCCCTTTTTTCTCTTGTTTTTTCTCGGTCATGAAGCGCACTTTTTAACAAATCAGGTCTTCGTTGTAAAGTAATATTTAGCGCGCGATCCATTCGCCATTTCTCAATCTCCGCGTGATTTCCAGATCGCAAAATTTCGGGAACCCTCTTTCCTTCATATTCCACAGGACGTGTATACGTAGGATATTCCAAAAGCCCCTCGACACCCTCCCCGCCTCTAATCGAAAAGCTATCGCGATCGGCTGCCTCCTCTTGTCCAATCACCCCCGGTACAAACCGGCAAACCGCATCGATAAGCGCCATTGCCGCAATTTCCCCGCCGCTCAAGACATAATCGCCTATTGAAATTTCATCATCCACATATTCACCAAATCGTTCGTCCACCCCTTCATATCGTCCACAAAAAAGAATCATCTGCTCAAACTTTGAAAATTCCTTGGAAATTTTGTGATTCAGCAAACGACCCCGGGGTGTTAGTAAGACAGATCTTGAATCGATGAGATTCTTCGCTTCGCTCAGAATGACAGCCCCTTGACGTTTAATATCTTTGAGCGCCTTCACCAGAGGTTCGATTTTGAAAATAAGCCCACCCCCACCGCCGAAGGGGACATCATCCACTACCTGATGTTTGTCTGTTGTATATTTTCTTAAATTATGAACTTGAAGATCGACAAGACCACGGCTTTTTGCTTTCCCTATGACGCCAAACTCGAAGACCTTTTCGAACATTTGCGGGAATATGGTGACAACGTCGATCTTCATAGGAGAACTTGGACTGCGCGCCATTTTCTTTCGAAAATGGCTTGCTACTATTCAATAATCTCCAGCACACATCTCTTGCGAAGTTTTGTCGCGGCGGCATTGAGTATGGTTCTCATCGCCTGGGCTGTGCGCCCCTGCTTTCCAATAACCTTCCCCAGATCTTCTTTCGCAACCTTGAGTTCAAGCACCGTCGTCTGCTCCCCCACGACCTCTTCAACCTCCACTTGATCTGGAAGATCAACCAGCGCCTTTGCAATCATTGTAATCAGTTCCTTCATATCATCCTCCTTAGATCCTTTGCCCTTCGCCACGTGTGGCTTCGGGCTCAGGATGACAGCCCACCTTATACTGCTTTATAATATTTTTTCAAAAGATTCTTTACGATCAGTGATGGCTCTGCCCCTTTTTCCAGCCAATAGCGAATGCGCTCCGCTTTCCATCTCACCGGATTTTCGTTCCCTCTCGGATCAAAAGTCCCAAGATTTTCAAGATACCTTCCATCCCGGGGTGTCCTTTTATCCGCAACGATAATCCGGTAAAAGGGTCTCTGTTTTTTCCCCACTCGCGATAATCTCATTGCAACCATTTCAGTTCCCTCCAGTCGCGCCTTGTACCAAACCTTGACATTTTTTTCATCATCTTTTTTGCTTCCAGAAATTGTTTGATCAGTTTATTGACCTGGGACACCTGTGTGCCACTCCCGCTGGCAATTCTTAGGCGCCTGCGCCCATTTAAAACATCAATGTTTTCACGCTCTTGTGGGGTCATCGAGTCAATGATAGCAGACTGCCTTTTAAACTCTTTTTTTGAATCGAAAGAGGGCGGAAGGGTCCCCATCATTTTCTCACCCCCTGGAATCAACTTTAAAATTTCCGAAAACGTGCCAAGCTTTTCAACCTCACGCATCTGGTTTCTAAAATCTTCGATCGTGAATTCGGATCGAAATTTTTCAGAATCAACACTTTTTTTGGCCCGTTCAATCAATGTCAGGAGATCCCCCATTTTTAAAATGCGCCGCGCCATCCGGTCGGGATGGAAAAGATCAAACTGGTCCGCTTTCTCACCCAGCGAAACAAATTTAACCGGTTTCCCTGTCACCTTTCTCATCGAAAGCGCGGCCCCGCCGCGCGCATCGGCATCGAGCTTCGTAAGAACGATTCCTGTCAGTCCAAGTTTCTGATCAAAATCAGCTGCAACCCGTACCGCCTGTTGGCCGAGCATGGCATCCGCAACGAGTAGAATTTCGTGAGGTGAAAGAACTTCGCGCATTGTTTTTAATTCCTGCATCATCGGTTCATCGATATGAAGTCTCCCTGCGGAATCAAAAATAATCGTATCCACTCCCCTCCGGTTCGCTTCGCCAAGCGCCCCCCGGCAAATGTCAATCGGGGTTTGCAAAGGCAAGACTTCAAATGAATCAAATTTTTCCTTGTCCCCAAAAATTTTTAGCTGTTCAATCGCCGCTGGACGATAAATATCTGTTGAAACGAGAAAAGGAGATCTTCCTTTTTCATCCCGTAAATATTTGGCAAGTTTTACAGCCGTCGTTGTCTTTCCACTTCCTTGAAGACCAACCAATAAAATAATCAGAGGGGGTTTTACTCTTAAATTTATTTCCGAGGTTTCACCGCCAAGGACTGACGTCAGCTCTTGTCTTACAATATCGATATAATGATCATGAGGGCTCAGTTTTTCATGAACTTGACTCCCGATGGCTGATGCTGTCACACGATCGACAAATTCCCTGGCTACTTTAAAATAGACATCGGCTTCTAAGAGCGTCAACCTCAGCTTTTGAGAGACCTCTTTTACATTTTTCTCCGTAAGCCGCTCCCCGCTTCGAAGATTTTTAAAAAAGGATTCAAGTTTGTCAGAGAGAATGTTGAACATATAGCGGCTTCAGGATAACAGAAGTTTCTTCAACCCATAAACCGTCGTATCCCGATTGAGCTCCGCAATAGAAGTCGTCAGCGGAATTTCTTTCGGACAAACCTCCACGCAGTTCTGCGCATTGCCACAATCTTCAATCCCCCCCTCCCCCATGATTGCTTCCAGACGGCTCTCTTTTTGCAGCTTACCTGTGGGATGAAGGTTAAAAAGACGGACTTGAGAGAGGGCCGCGGCCCCGATGAAATCCGATCTATCATTATATTGGGGGCAAACCTCGAGACAACAGCCGCAGGTCATACATTCGGAGAGTTTATATCCAATTTGCTGATCGTGCGGAGACATTTTGGGCCCTGGACCCAGCTGCTGATACGTTCCATCAATGGGGATCCACGCCTTGACTCTCTTGAGTGCGTCAAACATCCGCTGCCGGTTAACCCGTAAATCCCGGACCACCGGAAATTTCATCATCGGCTCGAGCCGGATCGGCTGTTCAAGTTGATCAACAAGCGCCGTACACGACTGTCGCACACGACCATTCACAAGCATCGTGCAAGCGCCGCAAACCTCTTCAAGGCAATTGCAGTCCCATGCCACGGGGGCTGTTTTTTTTCCCTCTTTGGTCACTGGATTTTTTTGAATGTCCATGAGGGCAATAATGACATTCATGCCAGGCCGGTAAGGAACTCCAAATTCTTCCCAATAGGGAGCGCTTTCAGGCGTCTGCTGCCGTTTAATTTTTAAATGAACCATTTTCAAAATTTCCTCTCTCTTGGCTTAATCCATCGCGTGTCGACTTCCTCGTACTCAATTCTTGGCCCGCCATCAGCGCCTGGGGTAAAGCCCGCCTTTGTCGTTTTTAAAAAATTTTGATCATCGCGGTTTGGGAAATCAGGCTTGTAGTGCGCACCCCGGCTCTCATTTCGTTTTAACGCCCCCAAAGCGATCGCCCGGGCTAAATGTAACATATTGTGAAGTTGGCGCGCAAACGGAAGCACCGGGTTTGCAAACCGGCTCCTGTCACTGAGACCGATCCGTTTGCAGCGATCGAGCAGTTTTTGAAGACCCTGATCCGCCATCTCAAGATTTTTATTGCGGCGAATCACCGTCACATGATCGGTCATGATATGCCCCATCTCCTGGTGCAGCTTGAATGGATTTTCAGGACCGTCTGAAGCCAAAAGTCTGTTATTGATTTCTTCTTGTTTTTTTTCTTCCGCAGAAAATAGAGCGTCGGGAAGCGCATCACAAGATTGCCCAAGTCCTCTTGCATATTCAAGCGTCTCAGTCCCGGCAACCATCCCTCCAAAAAGACAGGAGAGCAGGGAATTCGCCCCAAGGCGATTGGCCCCATGGTATTGATAGTCGACCTCTCCCACGGCAAATAGTCCGGCAATATTTGTCATGTGTCTCGTATCAATCCAGAGCCCCCCCATCGAATAGTGCGTCGCCGGAAAAATCTTCATCGGAACTTTTCTTGGATCATCGCCGATAAACTTCTCATAAATCTCCAAGATTCCGCCCAATCTTTCATTCAGTTTCTTCGTTGGAATATGGGAGAGATCGAGATAAACCACATCCTTCCCTTCCACGCCGAGCCCCATCTCCTTGACGACCTTAAAGATCGCCCGCGACGCTACATCGCGCGGGACAAGATTCCCATACTTCGGATACCATTCCTCCAAAAAGTACCACGGCTTTCCGTTTCGATAGGTCCAGACCCTCCCCCCCTCGCCGCGCGAGCCAAGCCTTAGCGCGCTTGAGAATTTAAACACCGCGCTCT
>CAYMPL010000023.1:0-26251 GCA_964392415.1 uncultured bacterium
GGCTGGGGGATGTTCTCTTGACAACCCCCATCATCGAAACCATACGACGTCATTACCCTTGCGCCCACATTGCCTTTATGACAACACCGCTCACGCAAGCGGTCGTAGAGGGGAATCCCCATTTAAACGAAGTCATTATTTATGACCGGAAAAAAAACCATAGAAGCGTCTTTAAAACTCTCCTTTTTGCTTTATCACTTCGAAAAAAAAGGTTCGATACAGCCATTGTCTTTAACCCCAACAATCGCGCTAACTGGATCATCTTCCTTGCCGGAATACTCAAAAGAATTGGCTACAGCCGTAAAACCCCCTATTTACTCACCGATTGCCTCAAGGACGAAAAAGACAAAGAGGAAAAATCAGAGGCATTTTACAACGAAGATTTTTTGCCTTTCATCGGCATCACCCCCCCCCACTCCCGCAATATCTTTTGCGCTGTCTCTGAAAAAGACGAAGAAAAAATCGCCTCTTTTTTAAAAACGCACCAAATCCATAAAAAATTTGTTGTTTTTAATGTTTCAGCAAGCTGCCCTTCAAAAATATGGCCTGCTAAAAATTTTGCGCTGCTGGCAAAACTTATCTATGAAAAACTGAATCTTGATATCGTCTTGATCGGCCGTGAGTGGGACTGCGAACGGGTAAAAGGTCTTGCTGGGATTCCATTAACCATTGCGGCTGAATCACTCAATCTGGGCGAACTGACAGCCCTGTTTAAAAAAGCCTTTTTGCATATCACAAACGACACGGGACCGGTTCATCTTGCTTCGTTCGTCGATACCCCTGCAATTGTTATTTTTGGAAGAACGCTTATCGGCCTTGGACCGAAGCGTTGGGCCCCTTTAAAGGGGAACAATACGATTCTTCAAAAAGACATTGGCTGTCATCCTTGTCTTGCCCATTACTGTAAAATCGATTTTGATTGTCTCAAAAGCACGAAAGTTGAGGAAGTGTTTCATGCAACTCAAAAATATCAAAAAAATCTTACTGGTTAATCCTTATGGAATCGGGGACTCACTCTTTATAACCCCGCTGATCCGCACACTGAAAAAAGTTTATCCCGACACCCTTTTGGATATTCTTATCGGTTCAAGAACGAAAGAAGTTTTTCATCTGAATCCCAATGTGAATCATATTTTCGAATACAACAAAGACTATTTCCGCTCATTGCCTTTAGCCAAAAGAGAGCTTTCTTATATAAAGCTGCATAAAAACCTTAAAAAACAGAACTTTGATCTGATGCTCGATTTCTCAAATACCGACGAGTACGCGTTTTGGGCAAAATTTTTCTGGAAAATTCCGATAAGAATTGGTTTTCAATACCGAAACAGGGGGCGCTTTCTCAATTATAGGGTCCCTAAAAAGCTTTCGAATCCTTTTGAAAATGAAAGGCCTGTTCCCGAACATTATTATGAGCTTTTAAAATTCCTTGAAATAGACTCAAAGCATTTTGAAAAGCGGCTCTATTTCTACCCGGATCCAAAAGAATCTTTGTGGTTAAAATCTCTTTTTCAGCAATATTCTATTTCTGAAAAAGAGTTGATTATCCTGGTAGTTCCCGGAGGGGGGGCAAGCTGGGGAGTAAACGCACATTATAAACAATGGCCGCCCGAACACTTCTCAAACCTCATCTCAAAATTGATTTCACATTTAAATGCGAGAATATTTTTTGTCGGTGGCAAAGAAGATCAGCCCCTTTCTTCTACGCTTTGCAATCCATTTAAATCGTCTATCGATCTTTGTGGAAAAACAAATCTCCATCAACTTGCCGCATTGATGAAATCGAGTCACTTGGTCATTGGAAACGAAAGCGGTCCCCTTCATCTGGCAACGGCGCTTGATTGCAAAGCGATTCTTCTCTATGGCCCCGTCAGTCAAAAGATGTATGGCCCCTACTCAGAAACAAATAATCAAATACCCCTCTACCATCAAACGCCGTGTCGTCCCTGCTATCAAAATTACCGGTCGCCTCTCTGTGAAAACCGGATTTGTCTGAGCGAACTGACAGCGGACGTGGTTTATCAGCAGGTATTAAATGCACTTAAATAAGGTCGACAAGTCAGCTCAAAGAGCTGATTTGTCCTGTAATTATACTGCGCGTCCATTTCCGGAGGAAATGGACTTGCGACTAATCCTCCTTAAAAAACTCTTCCTCTTCTTCACGGGTTGGTTCTTGTTTTTCGAGATCTTCCTCGGTAAATTTGGGTTCTGTCCCTTCGATGAATGCCTGAGAAAGCTGAAATTTTGTCTCTGGGGTTACAAGCTTCCCTGTTTTTTGATCTATATTGACAAAGACAATGCCGTCAGGAATTGGAAAATCCCTCTTCGACATCGTTTGCAGCGCATACGCCATATACTCTTTCCAGACCGGCAGCGCTGCCCGGCTCCCCGTTTCAAATTCCCCAAGTTTTTTTCGCTCATCAAAACCGACCCAGACACCTGTCAAAATATCAGGACTATATCCAAGGAACCAGGCATCAGCATAATCGTTCGTCGTCCCTGTTTTTCCAGCGAGAGGCCAATTTAGATCCTTTGCATTTTTTCCCGTTCCAAATTGAATCACCCCTTTTAAAAGATGTGTCATGAGATACGCAAGTTGGGGGCTGACAACCTCTTGAGGCTTTGAAGGGGGTTCAAACGCTTCAATGAGTTTCCCCTCCCGATCCAAAACTTTTGTTATAAAATAGGGTTTTACCCTCTTCCCCCCGGATGCGAAAATCGCCAAAGCCCGGCACATCTCATCCAGCGTAAAACTCGACGAGCCGAGCGCCATCGAAAGATCCTCAATCAAGGGGGATTCAATCCCCAATCGCCTGGCAAAAGAAACAATGGTGTCGATTTTAATATCCTGAGCGATCTTAATCGTCACAATATTTCTTGACAGCGCCAGGGCATTGGCAAAAGTTGTATCGCCAAAGAACTTTTCCCCAAAGTTTCTGGGCTTCCATTTTTCTTCAATCTCTTGTTCAATTTCCTTATAGATGATCGGGGAATCGATAATGATTGAGGCAGGCGTATATCCCTTCTCCAGCGCGGCGCCATAAATAACAGGCTTAAAGGTAGAGCCGACCTGGCGGCGCCCTTGAAGGACTCGATTGAATTCACTCTTTGAAAAATCAAGTCCACCGACGAGGGCGCGAACCGCTCCCGTCTGGACATCGAAAGAGAGCAGCCCCCCCTGCACCAGCGGCTCCTGTTCAAGGCTAAGATGCGTCATAAGATGTCCAGGAGATTTTTTAAGTTCGATGATCCGGATTTGAATGAGATCATATTTGGAAAGAGCAATCGAGGGTTTCTGAATAAGATCTTGCAAATAATAGATATCTGGATTTGGTTTCCTGGCCCAGCGCATTTCGGCAAAGGGGATCTCTCCCTTTGAATCTCCAAAACTGACCTCTATCCTTTTTTTGACGTCATCCACTTCCGTTACAACCCCTTCAATTATCTTCCCCTCTTCGAATGTTTCGCTTTTCGACCGATTCTCAAGGAAAGCCTTAACCTCTTTTGAAGAGAGTTTCCTCAAAGGACCCCGATATCCCTGCCGTTTATCCAGTTCTCGCAGTCCCTTTTCCACAGCCACATTGGCCGCCTTTTGAAATTCAAGGTTTAGCGTCGTATGAATCTGAAATCCTTCCTGATAGACACGTTCAAACCCATACTTTTCAGTCAAATATTGACGTATATTTTCGACAAAATAGGGGGCATATCGCAGGTTGAAATCAAACTTTTGAAGAAAATTCAAAATCTGATTGCGCGCTTCAATCGCCTGAAGTTTTGATATATAGCCATCGTCCAACATTCGTCCAAGAACATAAATCTGTCTTTCCTTTGCAAGCCTTGGATTCAATAAGGGTGAATAGCGCGACGGGGCCTGCGGCAAACCGGCAAGCATCGCAGCCTCCGCGAGATTGAGTTCCCATACATTTGTTCCAAAATAATTTTGAGCCGCCGACTGAACCCCGTAAGCGCCATGTCCCAGATAAATTTCATTCAGATAGAGATAAAGGATCTCTTTTTTGGAAAGTTCCCGCTCAATGCGCATGGCAAGGATCACTTCCTTAATTTTTCGGGACAACTTTCTTTCGGGTGTAAGAAGAAGATTTCTCGCGACCTGTTGGGTAATAGTCGACCCCCCCTGTGTCACACGCCCCGCAAGAAAATTCTTGATCAATGCGCGTGTGATTCCCCTGAGATCGATCCCTTTGTGTGAAAAAAACTGCGCGTCCTCTGAGGCGATAAAGGCGTTGATAACGACGTTGGGGATTTTTTCCAGAGGAACCGGTTCACGCCTGAGCTCAAAAAATTCGCCAATTTTTTCACCCCCCGCGGATATGACGTTCGAAACAACCATCGGCCGATATTGCTGGGGGCCAATAACCTTCGGAAGAGAGGCGGAAAAATACCAGACAGATCCGCCAAATGTAAAAAAAAAGAGCGCCAGAAGAAATAAAAAAACCTTAAATGACCGTGACATTGCTTTTCTTGACAGGATATTGTTTCAACACTAGATTGTCAAACCTTGCAGGTAAGCGTTTAGACATGATAACAAAGTATGTTCAAAGTTATGACAAAATAAAAATTGCCTATGAGGTGAATGGCGAGGGAAAACCGCTCATCTTTTGTTATGGTATTGCTTGCCATAAAGATCAATGGAAACATCAAACGAAGCGCTTCGGCAAAAAATACCGGATTATTCATATCGACTACCGGGGTCATAATCTTTCTCAAAGCCCCAGAAATCCTGAACAACTGACATTGATTGGCAGCGCTTACGATCTCCTGTCCGTCATGAAAAAATTAAAGATTGAAAAAGCGGTCCTCATTGGACACAGCATGGGGGTCAATGTGATTCTGCAATTTGCCGCCCTCTGGCCTAAAAAAATTGCCGGACTTGTTTGTATCTGCGGAACCGCGGCAAATCCTTTTAAAACCATGTTTAATTCTGACCTTTCACAGATAGGCTTTGAGATTCTTAAGCTTTTTTACCTTAAATTTCCAGACAAATTCCCCAAAATCTGGGAAAGAACGATCCCAAGCGCCGCAAGCCGGATTTTAGCAGGACTTTTCGGATTTAATCACCAGCTTACCAAGAAACAAGACATCATAAACTATCTGGAGGGTGTGGCAAAACAGCCGCCAGAGACCTTTTTTCATTTCATGCAGGAGATGAGTCAGTTCGACGGTGACAACATCTTAAAGAAGATTGATGCTCCCACATTGGTCATAGGAGGAACAAAGGACCTCATCACCCCCATCAAAAACCAATATGCAATCTACCGGAAACTCCAAAATGCAGAATTTATGCGCGTGCCGCAGGGAAGTCATAACGCCCACGTCGACATGCCCGAACTCGTCAATCTCCGTATTGAGAAATTTTTGAATGATATTCGGTATGACTAAAGATCAATAATCTGCGTAAGAACCAGCGGTTTTTTGCCAACGGCGTGTTTTAAGTAGCGGCGGGCGTGAATGCGGACTTCTTCTTCGAGATCCTGAAGATCAAGATGCGATTGTTTGACCAAATTGAACAGGTGCTGTTTAATTCGTCGTAAAAGTTCACGGTTCTTTTCTTCCTCCATAATCCCTTTTGAGATGAGGATCGGTCCCCAGATGATTTCACGTCTCTTTTTATCGCGGATTAAGAAAACAAAAACAACACCCCCCTCGGATATCTGCCTTCGTTCTTTTACGACAACAGGGCTAACCTCTTTATATGTTTCACTCTCAATATAAACGCGCTGAATATCCAGGGGCTCGAGGCGTTCCGCCCGTCCCTCTGAGAATAAAACCCCTTGCCCGTCCTCACAGATAAAAATGCGGTTTCTCGCTATTTTCATCCCCTCCGCAAGCTCAGCGTGTCTTTTCAGGTGACGAAATTCCCCATGAACCGGAATGAAAAATTTTGGTCTGACCGCGGCAATCATCCGTCTCAACTCTCCCGCGTAGGCGTGACCTGAGACATGAACCTGCGCCACTTTTTCATAGAAGACCGTCGCTCCTTTTCGTGACAGGTTATTGATGAGATGGGTGATCATCCGCTCATTGCCGGGGATAAAACGGGAAGATAAGATGACCGTATCACGAGGGTTAATTCTGATTTCACGATGTTCATCGACAGACATCCTCCAGAGCGCAGACCGATGCTCGGCCTGGGAACCGGTACAGATCACAATGACCCCCTCGTCTTTAAAACGGCCCAATTGATCGAGATCAATCAATACAGAAGCTGAGCTCGGTGAAATAAATCCAAGCCGCCGGGCAATCGGCACATTGTTCAAAATACTCCGGCCGCTTAAGGCGACTTTTCGTTTCAACCGCCGGGCAATATCCAGGACCTGCTCAATCCGGCGGATATTCGTTGCAAAGACAGAAAAGATGATCCGGCCCTGTGCCTGCTTACAAAGCTTAAAAATTTCTTCATGAATCTGATTTTCTGTAAGCGACTTCCCCTCCCGTTCCACATTCGTGCTGTCAGAAAGAAGCAGAAGCGCCCCCTTCTTTCCATATTCCTCAAATTTCCTGAGCGTGATCCTGCGACCATGATAAGGATCATCATCGATTTTAAAATCGGCTGTATGAATCACCATTCCGGCAGGTGTTTCAATCGCAAGCCCCATCCCATCAACGATGCTGTGAGAGACCTGAAGAAATTCAATCTGAAACGCCCCCACCTTGATATGATGGTTTGGAGAGACGCGATGAAGTTTTGCCGAGATGTTGTGTTCTTTTAATTTTCCTTCAATCAAAGCCAGCGTAAACGGACTTCCATAAACAGGGGGATTGATTTCTCTCAGTAAAAAAGGGACCGCGCCAATATGATCCTCATGACCATGGGTTAACAAGAGAGCTCGAATCTTGTTTTTGATCCGTCGTAAATAGGAAAAATCAGGGAGAATTAAATCGACCCCCTGCTGGGTCGCCTCTGGAAACATCACCCCGCAGTCAACAATCACAGCATCTGCCCCATACTCGAGAACCATAAGATTCATTCCGATCTCTCCAAGACCGCCGATCGGAATAAATTTAAGACCCGGTTTCATAAGGGGGCTATTAATCCGGAATCACAAGGACTTGTCCAGCATAAATATGTTTTGAAATCTGATTGGCTTCCCGAATGCTCCGAATCGTTGTATTGTAGTGGCGGGAAAGATAATAAAGCGTATCCCCCTTCTTCACGCGATGATAAACCTGCCTTTTCTGAACCTTCGCCACAAGCTTGTCCGGTATGCGGTTCATCGCCTCTAAAAACGAGGACTTTGTTCCCGGCGGAAGACGAAGAGTGTAGTTGACGGGTATCCATTTTCGACCTGAAAATATATAGTTTGTCAGCGCGGGGTTGTATCGTTTCAACACTTCTTTTGAAAGCCCTGTGTATTTCGTCAGCGCATGAATCCCAACATACCTGGTCAGTTTGATTTCATCCGCCCGCAGCGGGGCTTCAACCTTAAGAGAACCAAAATAGTGTTCATAATTTATCTCGGTATCGAGCGCCGCAAGAAACGACGCATAAAAATTTCGGGACGCAAAGCCATATGTCCTGCTCTTATATCGCCGATTGATTTCAACAATATCGATGGATCCAACTTTCTGAACTGCCCGTTTGAGACCGGATGGCCCATGGTTATAGGCAGTGACTGCCAGCGGCCAATGCCTTAAGAGTTCAAAATTCTGCCTCAAAAACTTCGCAGCCGCCCGGCTTGATTCAAGCGGATCATTTCGCTCATCCATGGCATCATTGATGGTAAGATACCTTTTTCCCGTCGACCGGATAAATTGCCAGATCCCAGAAGCCCCCACCTTGGATCTCGCCTTGATGTTAAACGATGATTCGACGAATGGAAGACGCGTAAGCTCCAAAGGCACCCCCTCGGCTTCAAAGATTTTTTCCATATGCTCGAGATAACGCCCGGCCCAGATAATCCCCTGCTGAAATCTCTCTTTCTGCCCAAGCTGGGCACGAATATTTCTGGCCGCTTTGAGAAATTTCTTAGACTCATCTATCTCCCTAAATGCCTCAAAAATCCTTCTCTCCTCCTCAGACATTTTCTCAACACGACTTTGTTTTTCATGAATAGATCTTAAGAGCGCCCGAAGCTGTCGTTTGTGTTCATTAATTCTTCGTTGCATCTGTCTCTGAAGCTCTCGATATCCCTTTACTTTTTGTTCAATATCACCCACATAAACGGTTTTATAAATCACCATGTGCGTATCATCATGCAGCGCATATTCGCTTGTCGAATAATTGCGATAGATCGATTTCCAAAATTCCACCTGTTTTTTCAGACCTTCGGGAACCCTGAAGGTCTCGTCAGGGGTGTACCCCATCACCTTTTGTGATCTAAAATCAGGCGGTACGAGGGATTTGAATTCTGTCGGAGGCGCCTCTTCGATCTCTTCTTCCTTTTTGACTTCAGTCTCTTCGACGGGAGGAACGGTTTCCAAGCTCTCAATCGGCGTCGGAAGGGGCAAGACGTGAAGCCCCTGCGTATAGGCATACGGCAGAAACAAAAAAAGAAGTATGGGTGAACCAGCCAATATGAAATATTTCATTTTATTTTAGCTCGCAGAGATTCAATAAAATTTCATCCTGAAAGCGCTGCATGAGCTGATCTCGATCGAACGGGTCGTTCATGATCATTGAAAAAGCCACGGTTTCATTCGAAAGCGTATTTAAATAACCGGATAGCGCACTCACCCCTGTAAGACTCCCAGTCTTGGCGCGCACACGGCCAGCTGCGATCGTCCCTCGCAAACGCATATTTACGGTTCCATCCACACCGACAATTCCCATCGAACTTATATATTCCGGGAAAAATTCAAAATGACGATAGCCGAATTTCAATACCTCAATGAATTGAGCCGCGGTCATCAAATTATCCGGCGATAATCCAGATCCATTGACCAACTGGTAGTTTCCAGAAACGCCGGCCTCCTTTAAAAATTCCGTTAGAATCTTTAACCCGTTATCGGTTGTTCCGGGAATAGACTTAAGCTCAGCGGCCATTGTTTTTAAAATCTGTTCCGCGACAAAATTGTTACTAATTCTGTTCAGATCGGTAATGATCATGTTGAGCGGTCTCGATTCATAGGTAAGAATTTCTTTGGCAGTCGTGGGGACAACCTTGTATCGATTCTGCCCCTGAATCGTAATCCCCTGCTCTTTAAAAAATCTTCGAAATAGCGAGCTGGCATATTGTCTCGGATGAGAAACATTTTTATAAAATCGCTTTTCGGGCGCTCCTAACGGCACCCCCCCCCTTACCATAATCGTATCAAAATATTTTCCAGGAATACGGCTGACCTTCATTGTCTTTTTTTTGTGAGCAGCCACCGTTTTTGAGTGATTGACGAGGCGAATGTAAGAATTATCCGGATCGATAATGACCCTCGCTTTTGCCCCGACAAAACTCCCCGGTTTTACATAGACGGCAGTGGTATTGAAGTTGACAGAAAGCGCCCCCAGAAGGGCATCGTAGGCACGATCACTTGCGCGTCCATTCCTGACGGTTCTCACTTCATCAAAAAAGCTGTCATCCAATATGAGATCCTTTGCAACATGCCGGAATCCAGCACGTTTGAGTTCATTCGTTAAAAACCAAAGCTTTTCAGATACGAGCTTTGGGTCCCCAAAGCCTTTCACGTAAAGATTGCCATGGAGGACATTTTTCACCACTTTGCCATCGGTATAGATTTTTGTTTTAAATTTGTACCCTGAACCAAGATATTTTAATGCGGCAAGCGTTGTCACAAGCTTCACATTTGAGGCGGGCTTTAAAAGCAAATCCGGATTGTGTTCAAAAATCACATCATCTGTTTTTAACGAATAAATCTTAATCCCAATTTTCATCTCCTTAAACTGGGGATCTGTAAGCAGAGATTTAATCTTTTTTGAAGCTTCTTTGCGGCTTGCCGCACCCCAGATTTCACCGGATGGCAGGATCATCAGAAAGGAGATAACCAGAGCCACGGCTTGACAAAAATGAAACATACTTCCTATAGTGCTTCGCATGAAGCGATCTTTTCTCATTTTTTGCCTCTGTATCGTCTTTTTCGGTTGTACGAGAAAAAACATAACCCCTCCCGATGCGCTCGTTGTTGCCATTCCGTCGGAGCCGGCCAATCTTGATCCACGGTTCGCCCTCGATGCCGACTCTCAACGGATCGATCAATTGATCTTTGACAGTCTTATCATCATTGATCACCGATTAAACATTATTCCCCATCTTGCAAAAGTATTCGAAAATCCGAATCCGCTTCTCTATCGATTTATTCTCCATGAGGGGGTGACATTCCATGATGGTTCTCCCGTCACGGCGGATAATTTTTCTGAAACGCTACGGAAAATACGGGATCCGGATTTTGGCTCCCCTTATCTTGCAAGCTTTAAAAATATCGACACCATCACAGTGATAAATCCCCTCATCCTCGAAATAAAACTAAAAATACCCCAACCTAATTTTTTAACAGATCTTACCCTGATTAAGGCGCTCCCTCATCAAAAAGAAAAATCTCTCATTGGATCCGGCCCTTATCAATATGTAAAAAAAGAAAGCAATACCTTTATTCTTAAAAGAAACTTGAAACATTTTAAATTCAAGCCAAAAATAGAACGCCTGATCTTTAAAGTCATTAAAGACGACAATACCCGTCTTCTAAAACTCAAGAATGGGGAGCTGGATCTTGTACAAAACGCTCTCTCCTCAGATTCGATTGTTCAGCTTGCCGCGGCTCCCGCTCTGACACTTACGAAAAGCCCCGGACTCACCTACAGCTATCTTGGTTTTAACCTTAAAGATCCAATCCTAAAAAACAAAAAGGTTCGTCAGGCAATCGCCTATGGCATTCAGAGAGAAGAGATCATTCACCATCTTCTTCACGATCTGGCAACCTCCGCCAAATCTGTTCTCTCCCCTCTGAATGGATACTATGAGGATAGGGTGGAAAGCTATGAATATGATCCTGAAAAAGCAAAAAGGCTGCTCGCGGCATCTGGTCTTCCTCTTCCCATTAAGCTGGAATATAAAACATCGACCGATACAGAAACAATTAATATCGCAAGATTGATTGCTGATCAGATGAAAAGGCTTGGAATCGAAATCACTTTGAGAAGCCACGAATGGGGAACATTCTTCAGCGACATTCAGCAGGGAGATTTTCAGATGTTTTCATCCAGATGGGTTGGCGTTACAGATCCAGACATCTACTACGAGCTGTTTCATTCTTCGAACGTCCCCCCTGGAAAAAACCGGGGTCATTATGTAAATTCCAAAATGGATAAACTTCTGGAACAAACAAAAACAACGGTCGATCCAGGTCAGCGCAAAAAACTATATAGCGCGATTCAAAAGAGAATTGCCCAGGATCTCCCCTATGTTAGCCTCTGGCACTGGAATAATGTTGCGGTCTATTCTTCGAAACTGAAGGGATTTTATTTCCACCCGCAGTCAAATTATCTGCCATTCATCGATATTTCAAAAGAACCTTAGATAATTTGAATTTTTTTATGCTGCTTTTCGGGGATGTCCCCCGCGTGTCGTGTCATCCTGAACGGAGCGTAGCGGAGTGAAGGATCCCATCAAATTGTCAGGAGGTTCGAGATATTTTCGTAGTTTAGACGCCAACTTCTCTTCTCCAAATTGAGGACAAAGAGCTTCAGGATGAAATGGAGCCCAAAAAATAGCTCATTTGGGGGGATATTGTGAAGATATCGGCGCTCGTTTGCCATCGAAAGAGGAATTCACTCGTCTTGGGGGATATTTGGGATCGGGTAGCGATCAGGGGTATAGTCATCACGACAACCAGATTTTGCCAAATCTCGCAGACTATTGGTTTTGGTCGTCGTCGGTTAATCCAAATTATCCCAACTACTTCTGCGACTTCACTGGTAGTGATGGCGTTATCGACTATGACTACCGGAGCTTCAGCTATGCTGTCCGCTGCGTTGTTGCGCGCTAGGCGTGGTGTTGTTTAGTTTCTCCATTTGATTATTGGTGGGCACGAACGTGCCCGCCTGCCTTTAAAAAATTATCTACAGCGACTATCTTGCAGATTTGGCTTGAACCTGCTAGATTCCTTGGAAATTTAAAGGAAAAATTTTATGCCCCGAATCTCTGAATTTTTTGGTATAATTATTTACATGTATTGGTTTGATATACAAAAACATAAAGCCCCTCATATCCATGCGCGTTATGCTGGAAAAGAAGCTATCTTTGACCTTTTTGGAAATTGCATTGAAGGAGAATTAGGAAAAAGAGGAGAAAAGTTGATTAAAGATTGGTGTCAAGAAAGACAAAAAGAACTTAAAGCAGCATGGAAGCAAGCTATAGAAGGAAAGGAGATCCCATGGGTTCCTCCACTCCAGTAATTTTAAATGTATCAGTCCCAAAACTTGGGATGATTATTATTGAGGCTTCCGATGGGAATCGTTATTATTCGGATTTGGATTCTCTAAAAACTGTTTATTGTTATCCTAAAACAAATGAAGAATGGAAAAAGGTCAATATTGATAGTTATGGACTAGGTCTTGTATGGTCATCTCGATTTGAGGTTCACGTGGACCAAATTGTTGCGTTGGCTACAAAGGTAGAGTCCATCAAAAAAACCTCACATGGTTAAGATTCGTATTTATTGTTACTCATCCTTTTAAAAAAAACATCACTTTGAAAAGATTTTAGTCTAGGAATATTTCGGCGCTTAATACCTTGAACTCGATGCGTTTTCGCTGGCGAAAATAGATTATTCCTTAATCACCACTTCAACCTCAAATGGAGATACCCGGTTGATCCTTCGCCCTATGGGCTCAGGATGACATCAGCCTCTTCGGCCTTCAGGATGACGATCTAAACGATCAGATTGACTTCAATAGAGTCGATGCAATAATCTATCCGCACATGAAAGATTCTTCACACGCGATTCTCATTATTGATGATGAAATCGAAAATCTCAAAGCCCTGGAACGAACGCTGGCAGAAGTCGTTCATGTTCATACAGCGGCGAGTGGGAGAGAGGGGCTTGAGATCATAAACAAACAGCCGATTCAGCTTGTCATCTGTGACCAGCGTATGCCGGAAATGACAGGCATTGAATTTTTTAAAGCGCTCAAGAAATCACACCCAGACATTATCCGCATTATCCTTACCGGCTATACCGATGTTGAAGATCTCATTGAAGCGATCAACGAAGTAGGACTTTACCGATACATCACAAAGCCCTGGGACAATAGAGAAATTCAGCTCATGATCCGCCGGGCATTGGAATATTACGATCTCCAAAAGCATAACGTTGTTCTTGTTCAAGAACTCAAGAAGATGAACGAAGAACTCGAAAAAACAGTCGCAGCAAGAACCGTTGAACTCAAAGAAGCAAACAAAAAACTTGAAAATCTTTCACTCATCGATGAGCTCACCCAAATTGGAAATGCGCGCTTTTTTTGGAGACAGTTGAAATCGGAAATGGAACGCGCCTCTCGTTATAAACACCCTCTTTCTTTGCTGCTTATGGATGTCGACCATTTTAAAAATTATAACGATGAATTTGGCCATTCGGCTGGAGACAGGGCTTTAATCCTTGTGGCAAATATGCTCAAAAAAAACATGAGAAATACCGATTTTCTTTCCCGCTATGGAGGGGAAGAATTTGCTGTTATTCTTCCGGAGACAAAAAAGAAACAAGCGCTGGAAATTGCCGAGCGAATCCGAAAAGCCATCGCGAAAAAAACGTTTCCTTACAAAATAAGAAAAAAGAAATCGGAGGGACTCACGATCAGTGTCGGGGTCTCATGCCACCTTGAAGATTACAAGGGGAAAAATTCCAAAAAACTTGTCATCAAAGCCGACCATGCCCTCTATCGCGCGAAGAAAAAAGGGCGAAACTGCATATCCGAATGAGTCGAATTTTTTTACCTCAAAAACTCAACGCTGATACCACGATTGAAATCACAAAAGAAGCCCACCATTATATCAGTCGCGTTCTTCGAATGAAGAAAGGGGATCCTCTCTATCTTTTCAATGGGGGGGATGAAGAGTTCGATGCAAAAATTTTGGATGTTCAAAAAAATAAAACCGTCATTTCAATCGGAATTAAAATAAAAACCAACAAAGAGTCCCCCATAGAAATCGTCATTGGGCAGGGAATTCCAAAAGGCCAGAAAATGGATGAAATGATCCCAAAAATTACAGAACTCGGGGCAACGGCGCTCACCCCCTTAATAACGGAAAGATCCGACCTCAAAAAAATCTCCCCTCAAAAAATAGAGAGATGGAAAAAAATCGCAACCTCTTCTACTGAACAGACGGGTCGCACAAAAATCCTCATGATTTGCCCCCCCTCTACGCTATCTGAGCTGTTACAAAGGTATCCAGAGCATGAGAAAATCCTATTTTACGAACTTGAAGATTCGCTAACGCTGGAACAGGCGCTACGGAATTCCTCATCTCAAAAATTCTGTCTGATCATTGGTCCGGAAGGGGGATTTTCAAAACGCGAGATTGAAGAAGCACAAAAAAAGGGGTGTAAAATTGTTTCTCTGGGAAAAAGAATTCTTCGGACAGAAACCGTCGCTCCAGCCGTCACCGCGATTTTTCAGTATGTCAAAGGAGATCTTGGCCGCAATGGATGAATTTGAAAACATAGAATTTAAGCCAATCGATTCAGGACTTGGGTTTCATAAGACCACCTATCCACTTATCCCTCCACCGAAAGCTAAAGATATGAGTAAAGAAAAACAAACCCCCTCACCCTTGAATACCCATTCTCGTTCATGGCTCCAATCCCTTTGGCCAGCGTTTTATGACCAGCTCTTTATTCTTTTGATATTTTCTGTTTTATGCCTTGTCCCTTTTTTTCAATTCCAGCTCTTTAGAGACCCTGAAAAAGCATTTTTTCTCTTTCAAAAATCGATTTTGGTATCTTTCGGTATTCTCTTATGTGTGGTAGAAGCTTTTTATTATCTTTTCTTTAAACAATTTAAACTCCCCCGATTTGGAAAATGGATACTCGAACCAAAATCAAGTCCCCAAAGGCATTAAAACCACTCCTTAGACAACTTCAAAAAGAGGGTAAAAAAGTTGTCTTCACCAATGGCTGCTTCGATATCCTCCACGTGGGACATGTCCGTTATCTCTCAAAAGCAAAGACGTGCGGCGACATTCTGGTTATCGCTTTAAACTCCGACCATTCTGTCCGACGCATTAAGGGAAAAAACCGGCCGATTGTCTCTGAAAACGATCGTGCCGAGGTCATCGCCTCTCTTGAATTCGTCGATTTTGTTACTTTTTTCAAGGAAGACACCCCTTACAACCTCATTTCACATCTCCAGCCCGACATTTTGATAAAAGGAGGCGACTGGAAGAAAGATCAAATCGTTGGCAGTGATATTGTGCTAAAGAGAGGAGGAAAAGTAAAAACCATTCACTACCTAAAAGGGAAGTCGACGACTCATATTATTTCACGGATTCAAAAGGATATGGCTAATAACCCTCTTTAGATATCAACGCTCATCTTAAAACTATAGGTCTTTAGTTTTTTTGGGTGAAGAGAGAAGTCGGCCACACCGGTAAAATCGACCATGAAGAATTTAAAACTAAGCCCTAAAAAATAGTGATATCCCTGAACCGGGGGTTGCTTATCAAAAGGCACAAAGGGGATTCTTCTTTGATCGAATTTCGCAATCGTTGAAATATAGGCGGCGCCCATATAGGGAGCCAGTGTTATCGAAAGGGATGGAATCTGGATGCCCCGACTAATGGAGGCATCCGCTCCAAAAATATCCTCCTCTAAAAAAGGGAGATCGAGTCGCGTATAAGTCGCTCGCCCGGCAAGCGAAATCCAAAAATCTGATTCATTGAGAATCGTATATTTAAGCGCCCCTCCATATATCCACAGTCTTTGAAGCGCTTCCGGCAGACGAGATTCACTGAAAAAAGCGGTTGTTAAAAAGGAACCCTCTACATCGAGGTTTCTCGTCAACCCTTTGGCAAAATTAAGACGGGGAAAATATTTGGGGAGATCTAAATGACCCGATTTAAATTGAAACACATTTTGAGGAACCGAAGTGAATTCTAATCCGACATCCCATCCCAACGCATTCAAAGGAGATGGGGGAGAAAGGGGACGAATGTTTGATGCCAAAGCCGCCACTTGGATAAACTCACGCAACTCTATATTCGTTCGATTTTTAAAATGAAGGATATAATCCTCGGAGAGCTGAATTTGAGAAAATGCAGAAGAAGGCAGAAAAAATAAACAGATAAGTAACCACATAATATTCGAGATTCCTCGCGCTTCGCGCTCGGAATGACAGTCACTATCCACAATACCAACAATCAAAGAATTAATGGGAGCCAGTTCATTTTCCAATATCTGCCTGCACGAATTTCCTTCACGATTAATCAACACTATGTCGTGAGCTCTTGCCTGAACAGAATCGAGAGCCAAAAAGGTCTGGCCGATCGGCATCCTGTTTTTGTCAATCGGCTGAACGACAAAAAGTGATCTCCCCCGAAGGGCTTCGTGTTTAACGGTTGAAACAACCGGACCCAGGACCTTTGCGAGAATCATTTATCTCCCTCAATATCGATGAAATCGACAATTCCAATGATCGCGGCATCGACGGGATTAAATGTTTCATCCAACGCCAACGCCGCTTCACGTGAAGAAACCCAAGTCACGCAATCTCCCTCTCTCGAAGAAACGGTATCCGCTGCCACCAAAAGATCACCCACCTTTTCCCCTTTTTCATTCTGAGGTTCAACAACATAGAACTTCACCCCCCGCAAGGAATCGACTTTTTGAGTTGAAACAACGACGCCAACCACTTTCCCCAAATTCATTCAATCCTCCGAAAGTCAAATTCGTCATGCGGGCTTGCAATAATCTCTGAATGAAGAAGTTTCCCATCAGAAAGAATTCTCTGGACTTCCGATAGTGCAGCCTGAGTTTGGCTGAGATCCCCGGTTAATATAAAATATCCCTTCCCCCCGAGGCCCTGTCCCAATTTAAGCCTGATAAGAGCCACCTCGGCCGCCTTAAGCCCTTTGTCTAAGGCCGAAATAGTCGAAGAAACGGTAGCCACTTCAGCAATAAGCAGGGAGTCAATTTTCATCTTTTTATAATTCTCTTTAATCCCTGAAAGAACCTCGGGATGAACATTTGGAATAAACAATGAATCTACCAAAAATGGGGAGACCCTCTCCATTCCGGCCTGCATCGATTCTTCCGTGGAAGCAACGTCGCCGGCGATTAAGACGACGTATTTTCCCGGCGAGACTGTTTTTGAAATCAAAACCTCTACGGGGGCTTTTTTTATCATTTGGTCGACGAGGAAAAGCCCCTTCGCAATACTGTTCGTTTCGATTAAGCCGATCGCTGGATGTTGCACAGCTAAATAATCCTAAACCGATCCTTCAACACACACCGCCTTTCTTTTGTAAAATTCTTTGCCGAGGTCATCCCTTCGCCGGTAGGAGAAGCAATGGTAAATGAGGTATATCCCTCTCCCTTGTATCCCAGCCCCGCATAAGACGGTCCATTCTTCACAAAGATCGCTGTGCCAATGGTTTTTGCCATTTTATGAAGATTGTCGATGTTTTTCGAATGCATTACGGCGGTATGGCCGTAGCCATGCTCCACTTTCTTGGCAAGATCGATCGCCTCATCAACATTTCGGACACTGACAATCGGAATAACAGGCATCATCAGCTCTCTTAAAACAAAAGGATGATCGGCGTCGGTTCTTACGGCAATGACCCTCAGATCATCGCCCGCAGAAATTCCGATCTCTTTTAAAATCACACTCGCATTTTTTCCGATAAAGGCCTTATTCGGATGCCCCTCTTTTAAAATAACTTTCTCCAATTGCCTAAGTTGATAGGGAGAGAGTTCCATCGCATGATGTTTCTTCATGGAAAGTATGAGCCCTTCAACCACAGACTCAACACAGATCACCTCTTTTTCCGCGATACAGACAATATTGTTATCGAGGCTCGCCCCCCAGACAATGTCGTGACCGGCACGATCGAGATCTGCTGTTTCATCGACGACAGCAGGAGGATTTCCAGGCCCAGCGGCAATCACCCGCTTCTCACTCTGCATGGCAACCCTAACCACATCCGATCCCCCCGTAACCACAAGAAGACGAATGTCCTTATGTTTCATCAGCTGCTGCGCAGACTCAATCGTCGGTTCGCGCATGAGGCTGAGCAGATTTGGCGGGCCCCCATTTTCGACAACAGCACGATTGATAATATCGACAACATAAGCACAAACACCCTTCGTATACGGATGTGGATTAAAGACAACACTGTTTCCTGCGGCAATCATGCCGATGCTGTTACAGATAATCGTCTCTGTCGGATTGGTGCTGGGGGTAATCGCACCAATCACGCCATAAGGGGCCCGCTCGATCAATGTCAGTCCATGGTCACCGGTAAAAACGACAGGTTCAATATCTTCAACACCCGGGGTTTTATCGATCACAAGATTATTTTTTTTTATTTTGTCTTGAACCCGCCCAAATCCCGTTTCTGAGACTGCCATCTCTGCCAGCGTCGGAACTACTTTTCGGCACGCCTCCCGGATTTTTGCGATGATCTCTTTTCTTTTTGCCAAAGAAAGAGAGAGAAGCTCCCGCTGGGCGCAATCCGCTGAAGAAACTGCCTCATCTACAGAATCGAAACTACCGCTCTGAGGGAGATGTTTATGATCATAGCCGGCAGCAGGGTTCAAACGCTCAATAACCCGATCGACGATATATGAAATCTCATTCTCTTGCATGATTCGCTAAAAATCTTTTGAAAAAACAACCTCACCTCGAATGGTTATTGAATCGATAATGCTCATAATAACCGCGTCAACCGGCTTCTCCCGGGTGAGCCCTGTCTGCCGCGCGGAGCTCCCACTCGCATAAAGAACAAGTTCTCCTTCCCCAGCCCCAACGGTATCCACCGCGACAAGATGAGATCCCTTCGGATTCCCCATCATATCGGTCTGCTCCACAACCAAGAGCTTCATCCCCTCCATCCCAGCATCTTTCTGGGTAGAGACAAGGGAACCGACCACACGTCCCACAAGCATTTTTGACTACGCTCTGACTTCTTTGGATTTTTGAGGCGCTGTCACCCCTAAATCAGATTTGCGTCCCAGCGGTAAGGTTAAATCGACATTGAGATGCGGTCTTGCAATGACATGCACCGCAACCAATTCCCCAATTTTCTCCGCGGCCCTGGCGCCCGCTTCGGTGGCAGCCTTCACTGCGGCAACATCACCCCGAACAATGGCTGTCACATACCCACCGCCAATTTTTTCATAGCCGACAAGTTCTACCTTTGCGGCTTTCACCATCGCATCCGATGCTTCAACCATCGCGGCAAAGCTCTTTGTTTCAATCAGTCCAAGTGCGTCTGACATGTTTTTTTTCTCCTTTCTTAGTCATCCTGAACCCGAAGGGTGAAGGATCTCAACAAATTCGATGAGATCCTTCGGGCTTCGCCCTCAGGATGACATATTTACACCCTGAATTCCTTCGAGAGCCTGAATGGCTGCTTCTGCAGCCGTATCTATTTCCGACTCTTCTCCACTCAAGTAGAGTCTCCCAAATGCCCCAAACGGAACCATCTCAACTAAAAAAATTCGTGCCGCCTTTTCCGCCTCATTCGCCGCAAAAGCAATGTAAGCCGCTGGATTCGTCTCTAAAATAAAAAGCGACTGGCCTGGCAAGACCATCGACCCCTGCCGCCTGCGATTAATAATCGTTGCCTGATCTGACTCAATGGCGCGAATAATCTGATTCGTCACTATATCGGGCTTTTGTCTCTGGTTCTCCAAAACCTCCAATCCCTTTAAAATCGAAACCCCAGCTTGTCTAACCTCTCCCTGATCCGGATGATGCACTTCCAGGATCCCAAACGACCGCTCAATAATCTGATAGGCTGGGCGAACTTTTGTCGATTTGAGCGCGACATCCATCACCCGATTGATCGCAATACCGGGGGCAATTTCTACAAAAAGGGATGCATCTCCCGGTGAAGGTAAAAAACCGTTCGCCGTCGTGCCTATAAATGTTGCAAGCTGCGGCTGAAGTGAGTCGAGAAAAATATAGCTCTTTAACTGAACCACCTGAGGCCTTTAAATCTTCGAATCAGCTAGTTGTCAAGAAATATTATCCTTTTTTCCATTTAGCGCCGCGGCCAGAACCGATTAGTTTTAATCCTTTCATCTGCTTTAGATCATACAAGGCTTGTTGTCTTGAAATGCTATGATCGAGCGCGTTCAAATAGTCTCTGAGTGAAATTGTCTTTTTATGTCTAAGTATCTCCTCAATTATTCTTTTTCGTGTCGCAATATCATACGATCCTATGGTTTTTTTTGAAAAAGGATCGATCTGGGGCCGTTCATCCCCCAAAAAACCCCATTTCGAATATTGTTTGAGACTTTTTCTCGCTATGAGTTCCTGTCTTTCACTTCCAATGGCAAATAATCCCAGAAAAAATAATTGAGGAGAGACAGGTTTTAAATCTTTTGTTAAATATTCAAAAAAGAATTTTAATTCTTTATCTCTCGAATAATCTAAAAGGAATTCTTTTATAACGCCCAAAACCTGGGATGTTTTCATTTCAGAAAATTTTATACGAATTTTTAGGGGATTTAATTCATACCAGTGATTTAAAAAATAGATAATAAGAATGGAAAGCAATCGTGGATCGAATCGAAGCATATCAGAAGCCAAGAGAATCAATTCTTCTTTAGATTTCAAGACATCATAAGGCCACTCTTTTTTTTTACCTATACAGGGAGCTCCCAACCTGGAGAGTTCCCAATATAATCGCATGAGATCATTTTCCGTTGGTATTTTTTTAAGCAACACTTATTTTCCAAAAAGGTCTTTTATTTCATCAAAAAAATCCAACGCCTGGAAAGCCTTGGGAATATTTTTTTCAATCATTTCTTCCAAATGCTTTTCCACAAAAGACAGGTTTTTGCATCTTTTCATAAGATATTTGGCATGAGAAACATCTTTGCCTCTGCCAGCGAAACACTTTAGAATAAGTAAATCTTCCACGCCTAAAGCAAATGCCTGCAGTTTTTCACCTTTATAAACAGCCACGAGACGTTGATCATAGTTTTTTGGCAATACATAAGAAAAACTGGAAAAATAAGAATTTAACCAGTCCGGACTGATCTTTAATTTCTGGGCAACTTCTTTAACTTTATCGTCGAGTTCACCGAGTGTCCAATTTGATTTAAAGGGAATGGCATCTATATCAGAGGTTGCCAGGGGCAGTTCATGAGCCAAAACCATTGCTCCACCTCCAACGACCAGGAGCCTGAGAGGTCGATCAATAGCCTTATCCAGCGCTCTCAATGCTTTTATCCAATCTTCTTTGTTTAGCGCTTTCATTATCTCTCTTGGCCATATTAACTAAGTAATGACTATTTGTCAATTATTAGTTGTTTTTATGAATTCCATGCTTTTTCAGCTTGTAGCTTCCACAAGATATATCTTGAAAAAAAGCCGTGAACAGGGCAAATTGCTGGCATGTCGTCTGCTTTTAAACACTCCCTGAAAGTCCGCTTTCGCGACGTAGATATGCTCGGACATGTGAACAACGCTGTTTATTTTACCTATCTCGAAGAATCTCGTGTCGCTTTTTTTGGGTCGCTTGGCTATCAGGCGGATCATTTTAAAACACGGTGCCCGATCATTCTGGCTGAAGCGGGCTGCCAGTATAAATCGCCAAGTTATGTCGATGAAATGTTAGATATTTATCTCCGCGTTTCAGAAATCAGAAATGCAAGTTTTATCATCGAATATGAGATCAAAGAACAAAAGACAAACCGTCTTGTGGCGATTGCCAAGACAGCATTGGTCACCTTTGACTATGAAAAACAAAAAGTGATTCCCATTCCAGAAACATTAAGAAAAAAATTGGAAGAGGCTAAAACAGCTTCTTAAATTCATCTTCGTCAATAATTTTAATCCCCAATTCTTTTGCTTTTTTCAGTTTTGAACCTGGCTCCGACCCTGCCAAAACATAGTCTGTATTCCGGCTCACGGATGATGTGACCCACCCCCCCGCCTCTTCAATCATCTTTGTCGCCTCTTGTCTGGAATAGGTGGGGAGCGTTCCAGTCAGGACAAATGTTTTTCCTGAAAACGGCCCCTTTTTTTCGACCACCTTTTCAAAATGGATCCCTTTTGAAAGAAGTCGTTTGATCTCTTTGAGATTCCGTTCATCGTGAAAAAAATCGTAAATCGATTTTGCCATAATCGATCCAATTTCATGGATATCCTCCAGCTGCTCCTGAGTCGCATGCATCAGCTTTTCCAAAGACTCAAAATGATGCACCAAAAGTTTTGCAGTATTCACCCCTACATGCCGAATTCCAAGCGCAAAGATAAACTTATCCAACCCCTTCT
Source organism: uncultured bacterium (assembly GCA_964392415.1). GTDB lineage: Bacteria > Bdellovibrionota > JACOXK01 > 2-02-FULL-40-11 > 2-02-FULL-40-11 > CAYJMQ01. The sequence continues at coordinate 22,412 of CAYMPL010000023.1, forward strand.
TCTTGCTTCGCTCAATCGAATCGAGCAAATTTTTAGCCGATTTTTCACCCTGTCGCTCCAAAGCGAGGAGTCTTTCCTTCGTTAAATCATAAATATCTGAAAAATGATGAATCATCTTATGATTGAGGAGCGCTTCCACCCATTTTTTACCAAGTCCTTCAATATCCATGGCGTCCCGCGAGACAAAATGCTCAATCCCTTCTTTGATTTTTGCCGGGCAATCGATGCCGATACATCGATGGATCGCTTCGTCTTCTTCACGAATAACGCGACTCCCGCAGACTGGACAATGGGGTGGCATTTTAAATTTCTTTTCTTTTCCTGTTCTCTTAGAGGCAACACTTTTTACCACTTCCGGAATCACCTCTCCCGCCCTCCGGATAAAAACAGTGTCGCCTATTCGAATATCTTTCCGATCAATTTCATCTTGGTTGTGAAGCGTTGCCCGGGAAACCTCGACCCCCCCACATGAACCGGTTTTAAAACCGCAACCGGAGTCAGCGCCCCTGTTCTTCCCACCTGAACGATAATATCTTCAATCACCGTCGTCTCTTCTTTGGCTGGAAATTTATAGGCAATCGCCCAGCGGGGGCTTTTGGCAACCTCCCCAAGTCTTTTCTGAAGTTCAAAGTCATTTACCTTCACCACAACCCCATCAACCTCATAATCGAGCCTCCCTCTTTTTTTGAGGGCATTTTCATGGAATTTCAAAACGGCCGACACCCCTTTGCAGACCTCATAGGTGGGATTAATTTTGAAACCGTACTTTTGAAGAGTCTTCAAAGATTCCGCATGTGTCTTAAATGTCTTTCCCCGCGCTTCCCCAAGGCCATAACAAAAAATATCGAGCCTTCGTAACGCTGTAATTTTGGGATCTAACTGGCGCATCGAACCTGCCGCCGCATTTCTCGGGTTCGCAAATAACGACTCCCCCTTTTTTTCGCGCTCTTTATTGAGTTTTCGAAAATCCGAGAGCGGCATAAAAATTTCACCACGGACTTCAAGATAAGAGGGGGGATCATCTCTCAGTCTCAACGGAACCGAATGAATGGTCATGATGTTTTGGGTAATGTTTTCTCCGGTAATCCCATCGCCGCGGGTCGCTCCAGCCAGAAGTTCCCCCTTTTCATAAACTATTTCTACTGCAAGCCCATCCATTTTGTATTCACAGACATATTCGATGTCACAATCACTTTTTAAAAAGCGCTTGATCCGTTCATCAAATTCTTTAAATTCTTCTTCTGAAAAGGCATTTCCAAGAGAGAGCATCGGGTAACGATGTTTGTATGAATGAAACTTATCTATCGGTTTTCCACCGACACGCTGCGTTGGAGAGGTGGATGATCTTAAGCGAGGAAACTGCTTCTCAAGCCCTTCGAGCTCTCGAAGGAGCTTATCAAACTGATGATCTGAAATTTCGGGATCATCGAGCAGATAATAGCGGTAGTTGTGGTACTCGATCTCTTCGATTAATTTCTTAATCCTCGAAACCGCTTCTTTTTCATTCACCCTTACAGGAGTACTCTACAGCACAAACCGTTTCAAGATTTTTTGACGAATCAAGATTGGTTGTCAGTCAATCTCCGTCTGCCTTCTAATGAACGTCGGAATATCGTATTGGTCTTCGTCGACCTCGATTTGTCCCATGTCGCGAATCGGACGCTGTTTGGCGGATTCTTTTGGAGACACCGGTTTGGAAACAGGATCCTTTGGCTTCGGGGACTCCTGCTCATGACCCCGAATTACAATTCTTGGCTCAGAGCCGTGGGTATCAGGATGTTTCGGAGGAGCGGTTCGAACCGCAATGACCTCTTCATAGGGACTGGGCAGTTTTGGAATGACCTGCGAAATCCTCTCATCCCTCTTAAATCCACTGGCAATGACTGTCACACGCACATTATCTTTCATCGTTTCATCAATGACAGCCCCAAAGATAATTTCCGCATCCTCATGCGCTGCCTGCTGAATGAGGGTCGAGGCTTCATTGACTTCATAGAGAGACAGCGAGGGATCCCCTGTAATATTAATGATGATCCCTGTCGCCCCTTCTATCGATATATCTTCAAGCAGAGGGCTTGATATCGCCGCTGTTGCCGCGCAAACCGCGCGATTTTCTCCCGAGCCGATGCCAGTCCCCATCAGCGCCATCCCTTTGTTGGTCATAATGGTGCGAATATCGGCAAAATCGAGATTGATGAGCCCGCGAATGTTAATGAGATCTGAAATTCCCTGTACGGCATGCAAGAGAACTTCGTCACATTTTTTAAATGTTTCAAGGAGCGGCATCTGCTCCGTTGCGATGGTGAGAAGTCGTTGATTGGGAATAACAATGAGCGTATCGACTGTCTGCCGCAGTTGTTTGATCCCTTCTTCAGCCTGGCGCATCCGTTTTTTCCCCTCAAAATGAAACGGTTTTGTAACCACCCCAACTGTGAGTGAACCCAGATCTCTTGCGATTTGCGCCATCACAGGGGCTGCCCCCGTGCCCGTCCCTCCCCCCATCCCCGCTGTAATAAAGACCATATCGGCTGCTTCTAAAAACTGGGCAATTTTCGCATGATCTTCCAGAGCGGCGTTTCGTCCCACCTCAGGGTTCGCCCCCGCTCCTAATCCCTTTGTTAAGCCCGCCCCCAGTTGAATCCGATGGGGGGCTGTCGAAGCCTCGAGCGCCTGCCGATCGGTGTTGGTAACGATAAATTCGACCCCATTTAGCCCCTGACGAATCATCGTCTCAACCGCATTGCTCCCCCCGCCCCCCACTCCCACAACTTTAATTTTTGCGCCGACTGCCAATGTATCGTCGAATTCAAACATATCTCTCTCCTCTGTTGCTTGCCTTGTTTTTAAAAAATTTCTGTAATCCACTCCACCATTCGTGATTTGACCTTGTGATAAATGTTTTGTTCACGAATTTTAAATTTTGTACTTCGCTGATTTTTCGCGCCATAGAGAATCAGCCCCACCCCCGTTGCATAAATCGGCGAACTCACCACATCCAACAATCCACCGAATCCTTTTGGAATCCCCTTTCGGACCGGGAGATCAAAAATCATCTCCGCAAGTTCCTGCATTCCTGTAAGAAGCGTCGATCCCCCGGTAAGCACAACACCCGATGCCAACAAATCCTCATATCCACTTTTAATGATTTCTCTCTGAATAAGAGAAAAAATTTCCTCAACGCGAGGCTCAATGATTTCAGAAATCAATTTTCGGGAAAGGGGTCTTGACTTTCTCCCCCCCACACTCTGCACGTCGATCGTGTCATCTTTGGCAAGCAGCGATGATAGGGCACAGCCATATTTAATCTTGAGCTTTTCTGCCTCCGCGGTCGGGGTTCTCAACCCCACTGCCAGATCATTCGTAATATGATTGCCGCCGAGAGATAATACCGCAGTGTAAACAATGCTCCCTTCGGAAAAAATGGCGATGTCGGTCGTCCCTCCGCCAATATCCACCAATGCAACGCCAAGTTCTTTTTCATCTGGATTAAGCACTGCCTCGCTCGAAGCAATCTGCTGAAGTACAATATCTGAAACATTCAAACCGGTTCGGTTTGCGCACTTAATGATGTTTTGCGCGGACGACACAGCCCCTGTTACAATATGAACCTTTGCTTCGAGACGAACACCGCTCATTCCAAGAGGCTCTTTAATGCCATCCTGGTCATCGATAATATATTCCTGAGGGATAATATGAATGACTTCACGATCAAGGGGAATAGCAACCGCCTTTGCGGCATCAATCACGCGCCTCAGATACCCCTCCGGGACGTGTTTTTCTTTTACGGCCACCACTCCGTGGCTGTTGAAGGCGCGGATGTGCGACCCCGCGATCCCGGCG
>CAYMPL010000024.1:0-26186 GCA_964392415.1 uncultured bacterium
GGAAACCTTAGAATCTATTTGGAGTTTAAGATGAGTCTTTGAAACGCTTCTTTTCTCTTTGTCCAGCTTAATTTGGCCTCTTCTTTTATCTTTTTATGAAGCCTGTTATCTAAAAGATTGAACGTAAAAAAATTCCCAATGTCTTTTGTTGCGTTGAGCGCGGTCGATCGGCTCTTGATATCCCCCTCGAACAAATTGAGGGAAATAAATTTAAACTGTGTCGGGTTTAGCTGTTTATAAAAATCGACATTCATATCCTGATCGACTTTATGGTAAGGCTTGCCATGCCATTTTTTCCCCTCTTTTTCGAGCTGTCTTCCATAGTCTTCAACGACTTCATTGACCACCGCATAAAATCCCTTTGACAGTTTATAAGCGGTAATTTCGAGTCTATACTTTATATTAAAAGCAAGCGAAGAGTGATAGACTCTGTTCACCGTTACTTGAGCGCCCCGTTTTGAATGTGCAGTCTCTGATATTTCTTCATCCTTCCCTGCCCCGCTCAACAGAAAAAGAGATCGTTTTAACTCTCCTGTGGTTGCCTGAATGTAGATAGAAATCGCTTTCTTTGCATCCCCCTTAAAGGTTTCATAGACCTCTGAGTAAAAAAGATGATTATCGATGATCGGTGAGTCGACTTTCGGAGATTCGTTCGGAAAATTCTCAAGAAATGCCTCCACTTTTTGAAAGATGAGCATCCGTTTTTTAATCTCGTCTTCGGAAAGTCCCCGTTGTCCGAGCTTCTCTTTATGGCGCTTTATAAATTCATGAAATTCGCTGTTTGAGAGGAAAACATTTGCCGCGGCGTCGAAGGAAGCTGTAGAAAGGGAAAAACAAAAGATAAAAACTGACAAAACGCTGTTTTTCATCACGATGTACTCTTAATACTAATGGGGACAAATCAGCTTGTAAAGCTGGTTTAATATTTTCCGAAAAGATAAGTATGGCAAAGGTAGAGTTTAAAAATGTCAGCAAGTCCTTTGATGGCAGGAAGATTCTCGATGGTTTTAATCTTGAGATTGAGGATTGTGAATTTCTCGTTCTCGTGGGGCCTTCAGGCTGTGGGAAATCGACAACCCTCAGGCTTTTATCCGGGCTGGATAGTCCGACAGCCGGGGAAATCTGGATGGATGGGCGTTCGATCAATCGTGTCGATCCGAAGGACAGGGATATTGCGATGGTTTTTCAAAACTATGCGCTCTATCCGCATATGACTGTTTTTGAGAATCTTGCCTTTGGTTTAAAGATCCGTAAAGTTTCAAAACCAGAGATTGAAAAAAGGGTTCGTGAAGTTGCGGGAATGCTCGAAATTGAGGGGCTTCTCGATCGTAAACCGAAGGCGCTTTCCGGCGGTCAGCGCCAGCGTGTCGCAGTGGGGCGGGCTGTCATTCGTCATCCGAAAGTCTTTCTGATGGACGAGCCGCTCTCAAATTTGGATGCAAAACTGAGGGTTCAGATGCGTGGGGAGCTTTTAGAGCTTCAGCGGAGGCTAAAAACCACCACCCTCTATGTGACGCATGACCAGGTTGAGGCGATGACAATGGGGGATCGGATTGTGGTTCTTCATGATGGGAAGATTCAGCAGATCGGGACACCGTCAGAGATTTATCATTCGCCAGCCAATCGTTTTGTGGCCGGCTTTATTGGATCGCCGCCGATGAATTTTTTAGAACGCGGGCGTCTGACCATCGGTGTTCGTCCTGAACATATCCAGATCCAGTCTTCACATGAGACAAAGACGGTTGACTGGGGGATTCAAGGGTGCTTTCTTTTGCTGGAACCTCTTGGCTTCGATGCGCTCGTTCACATGGATGTTGAAGGGACGCGATGGGTCGTGCGAATGCCATTTGAAAAAGCTCGGCGCTCTTTTCAAAATAACGAAAATCTCTTCCTTTCGATTCCGATCGATAAAGTGATGCTTTTTGATGAGGATAAAGAGGGGGAGCGGATCGAGGCAAAAGGGGAGTTCCCCATAACAGATGTATGGAAAAAAGCAGCTTAACAAACTTCCTGTTTGATTTCTTTTAGTTCTAAGCTATTGATATACCTAGTATTTTTTTATTTCCCCGCCGTGTTGTTTAAAATCTTGACGAGATCCTTCGCTTCGCTCAGGATGACGATGCGCAAAAATTCCCAATTATATTAAAAGGTTACAAGAGTCTCTCTCCTCTGGCATAGCTGTTGCACCCTATCAAAGGTAAAAGGGTATCGAAATTCAATTTCAAGCTGAATTTCTATAGATAACAAGTTGAGGGAGTGTTGTGTATGAAAGGGTATAAGCAAGTTGTTAAAGCGTTATTTTTGACTTTTCTCATCGCCTTTGGCTCAGGCTGCGGGCTCTTCGAAAAAGATTCTATCGATAATCTTCCGCCAAATCCACAGTCATCCATCGGCACTGCCCCCGAAGATCCACGCCTCGGGATTTTGGTTTCATTTATAGATGACCTGGCATTTTCAGGAAAAAGAATCAATCGTTTGAAAGTGGTTACAGAGCAGGAGTTTGACTCTGTCATCGCAGCTGGGAATTTCCCGCGTTATCGGTTTTTGGGGCGTGTTTATCCCCCCAATTTTCCTGGGATTCGCGGGTTCACTATCCCCCTGCATGAATTCTATGTCCCCTTTGGGTCGCCATTTTCAGCAGGATTTGGTTTTCAATATCTTTTGGGGATGCAATGCTCCCCTGGTTTTACCTGTCCGCCAGACGCAAGTGTCAAAAAAACAGAACCGATTGCATTTGTAAGCCCCCTTCAATCTCTTTCTGAAGGGATTGTCCCTCTCTTCCAGTATGCAACCCCCGGCGGGTTTACGAGCGGTGGAACGGGGAATGTCAGTTTTACCGTCTATATCGAGGAGATTATCGGTCTTCAACAGTCCGGAATTCCTCTGAAACTTCTGCCAAACAATGCCCCGGTCGGCTTTATTTATCACGGAACAGAAAAAGACCGACAGGAACAGAGAACATTATTTTAAAAAGATTAAAATTAGATTAGAGTTTTCCCTCAAAGAGGCGCTTTTCCCCCATCATCCCCTAAGCGCCTCTTTTTCTTTCCCCAAAGTGGTATAATGATCTTGAGTTTGTTTGACTCGTGTAAGAGGAGGTGGAACGTATGCCGATTCCTCGGGATTTGCGTTCTTTTTTAAAGGAACATCATATTCGGTATCGCTCGCTCTATCATCCGAGCATCTATACTGCCCAGCAGCTTGCGCATATAGAACATATGAAGGGGCAGAAGGTAGCCAAGAGTGTGGTTCTGAAAGCGGGGGATGAATTTATTCTGGCAGTTCTTCCAGCGGCTTATAAAGTCGATTTTACGGAGATGAAAAAAGTGCTCGGGAAGAATGAGCTTCGGCTGGGGACGGAGACGGAGATCAGACAGTTATTTCCAGACTGTGAGATCGGTGCGATCCCGCCATTTGGGAATCTCTACCGGCTAAAGGTATTTGCAGATGAATCGCTCAGAGCAAACGATGAGATTATTTTCTCTGTGGGAACCCATCGGGAAGCGGTACAGATGAAGTATCGGGATTTTGAGGAAGCAGTGGCGCCGACAGTTGCCCGGTTTGCGGTGCATTTATAGGGATGAGATTCCTCGCGCTACGCCACAAGTGGCTTCGCGCTCGGAATGACACTTTTAGCTCAGAGTGGCGATCGACTCGATTTCTATGAGAACATCTTTAGGGAGGCGTGAAACTTCGACCGTTGAGCGTGCGGGTGGATCTTTTTTGAAGAATCGTTGATAGATGTCGTTTACAGCTGCGAAGTCTGAGATATTTTTGAGAAAGATCGTTGTTTTAACCACATGATCCATCGATAAACGATGCGCTTTAAGGATGTTTTCAATATTTTGAAGAATACGGCGGGCTTGATCGGAGATATTTGAACTTTCGATCAGCTGATTTGTTTTTGGGTCGATCGGAATTTGGCCGGAGATAAAGAGAAAACCATGACTTTCAATCGCTTGACTATAAGGGCCGACCGCTTGGGGGGCTTGGTCTGTCTGAAACGGCTTTTTATCCATCAAAAAGTTTTTATGTCTCACATTTCAAAAAAGCAAGGACAAAGCACAACCGAATATCTTCTGGTAACACTCCTTGCGTCTGTTTTTGTCTTTGCGCTTGCTGCTCGCATGTCGCCGGAGCTTCAAACAACGCTCGATCGTTTGGAGGATGTCGTTGCGCTCAAGCTCGCTGGCGGAAAACTTCTTGGGCACGTTCAGGAAACAGAGGGTGCACGATTTGAGGCGCCAGTCTCAGTGGGCGAAGTGGTTGCGACGCCGACCGAGGCAACCGAGACTGCTGATGAAGGCGCCGAGACAGTCGCTGGCGTTACTCCACAGAGTGGATCGGCTTCGGGAGATCCTGCATTTTTAGAGGGATCTCAAGCCCAGGCCAAACGTGCCGGACAGCCAACAGGTGAGGGGAGGGAATTTTCTGAGGAACCTCTTGCGGGTTCAGCCCCCCAACCATCCCCCGGTATAAAAGTTCGTCCACCGACAACTGAGGTTCAACAGAGTGCAGAAACAGCCAAAAAAAAAGCAGAGGATGACGCAAAATCGAAAGGAAGAATCTATCGGGAAGGGGAGGAAGGGGAAATCTTCGGAGCGAAAGGTTTCAATTGGTTGCGGCTATTGATTATTCTTTTGATCATTATTCTTGTCGCCTATATCGGCTTTGAGATTTTTAAAGGGATTAAATCGACGAGGACTGGAAGATAATCGGGTTGGATAAATTAAAGGAGAAGAAAATGATCTGAAGTAATGTCCCTGGGGAAAAAGGGACGAAATGTGAGGAAGGGTTCCTCATAGGGGGGAAATACCCCAAAAACATTACTCCAAATCAATCTCTTACTCCCATATAGAGCAATGGCTATGCCAGAAATAAAATTTAGTAATTTCAATAACTTATAGGGGACGCCTTTTTTCGATTCAATCCGGAGAGACAATTTTTGTTCCTTCAATTTGAAGGATCTGGTATCTAAACCACTGAAATAGCTTATGTTTTTGTGATTTAGAACTGAATCTGACAGGCTGCCGTTTTACGTTGATTAACCGTTGATCGTGTTATTTCATCTGTGCCTGAATCGATAACTCATTGAAATTAAAAAGAAAAAAGTAAATATTTCAGACAGTTCGTTTAAAACTTGCACAGTGTTATCCTATCTTTTTTTTGATGCCAGTTCAGGTTTCCATTAAAAAAAATAAATAATATCAAGAACTTAGTAATTGCCATATTTTTAGGCATAGTTTTTGCTGATTCTCCTTCAACGAGCCAAGCTAAATTTCGCTCGGCACGAACAATAGGGGGTAATCATGAAAAACAAAAAGGATCGAGAGATCACACTTCTCAAGAAAACATTTTTTGCAATGCTTTCAGTTCTGGTCACGGCATCTGCCATCAATGAACTTTACGCTGAAGAAGGGGTCGAAATCGAGGCGGTCAAAGAGAAATCTGCCAATGAAGTCGCACCTGCGGTGAGCACACCTGCGGTGGGCGCACCTGCTCCAAAGAAAAAATCACCGATCGGTTTGGGATTGACACCGCTTTTTGGGGTGATGAAGTCGATCGATAATAACTCACTGCTCGTCAATAAGTATACAGCCGGGGTTGCCGCTGAAGTTGCGCTAACTCCGAACATCGCAGTTGAAGGGGTTTTAAGATATTCTGAATTTAATGTGCGCCCCGATATTTTTATTTCGACTGCGCCGGCCCCATATATTTCGGCTTCCTATGGTTCCTATGGCCATCCGGGAACGACAGGTTCTCCCTTTTATCACTCTTTGGGAGTGGTTGGCAGTATGAGACAGACAATGGTTGGGGGAAACCTCAAATATGAACCTCATCCCGAATCGCTTCTTTCGCCGTTTGTGGGAGGGGGGATATCGCACTTTAGCAACGAGTATACAACATCGCCGAAAACGTCCTATATAAAGGTGACATTTCCTCAATCGGTTGTCGGCGCAAATGTTCTTGGCGGCTTAAAACTCAGTTTGGCCAAAAACTTTGCATTGCTCGGGCGGGCAGAGGCTGGAAAGCTGATCAACAACAAGAATCCAGAAATCTCTTCCAGCATTGGCACGGCAAAAATTCAGAGCTATCGCAATTTTCGTTCATATGATAAATACTGGACCGCTCTGGTTGGGATGACGGTCGGATTTTAAAGCGAAGGGTTCTTCAAAGAATCCATTAGACTCGTGTCTGGTGGTAAGCAGGCAGCGCAATTTACAGGGGGGTAAGCGCTGCCTGCTTTTTTTTTGATTTGACAAGCCTTCCCGCGTTCATTAGAACGCTCTGAAATGAAAAGAAATTTCTTCTTCCTCTTTTTCATCTCTCTTTTTCCACAAATCCTTTTTTCTTCAGATCTCTCCCCGTTTCATCATCGGGATATCGTGATTCGCGAAGGAACAGAAGCGGCGCTCGATCAGCTTATTCATCCAGCGCTTAATAAAAATTCAGCTGATCAGATGTTTCATTCTTATTCTATGAGCCATCTTTATCTTGCCGAAGGGGCAAGGCTCATTGTCCGGGAACCTTCGGAAATGGTTATAGCAAGAGTTGTTTTGCTTCCCAAAAGCGGCATCTACAGTTTGGGTCAGCCGATACGGATCCATTCAGAACGATTCGTGGCTGTGCATTGTGGGGGGGGTGAGCATATGGCTCATGCCACGAAGCTTTTGAGCCTTCACGAGAAAATGGCATGTATGGGGAGGGTCGACACCACTTTACCCGCAGGGACAAATGGAGTGGAGGGAGCGGTTGGTCTCGAAGGAGCCCCGTCGAAACCTGGGAATGATCGCCCATCTCCGAAAGGTGATGGAGAAAAAGGGGAAAAGGGGGGGCGTGGAGAAGATGGAAAAGCTGCCGGCTCTCTTTTTCTTCAGGTCACACATTTTGAAGGGGGACATTTTGCAGCGGCAGGTTTTCCCGGTGGCAATGGTGGTACGGGTGGACGCGGCGGAAAAGGGGGAGCGGGTTTGAAGGATCTCGGCCGCAACAGGAACTATGCGAATGTGTTGAGTGATTCTCAAACGAATGGATTTATAAATGGAGGGAAAGGCGGGATCGGCGGAGATGGGGGAGATGGCGGCAATGGGGGCTCTGGAGGAGCTGTTCAGATTTTATTTGAAACGAAGTCGGATGATGCGGAAGAGCTGCTTGTGATTGAAAACCAGCGAGGGGAGCGCGGTGAAGGTGGGTCTCCCGGCAAAGGGGGCGAAGGAGGGGATGCTGGGCAGGTTTGGACATCGAGTGATAAGGCTGGAAACTGGGGATATGTTTCCGGGGAGCCGGGCGATGTGGGGCAGGATGGCACGGTATATGGCAAAGCGGGAGAGCCGGGGTTAAATGGTCCCACACCTAAACTTGAATATAGAAAATATGTTCAGCAAGAATAGCGCTCTTTTTTTGGTTCTCTGCCTATGGGGATGCGGAGGTGAGAAAGGGAAGGAAGAGATGCGAGAGAATGACCGGCAGACGGAGGTTGTGGTAACTCTTGTCTTTCCGGAGCATCTTTCAGAAGAGCAAAAAAACAATTTTAAGGAAAAGATTGCGATTTATTGCTTTCAATTTTATGGCAATTTTCCAGAGAGAGGGCATCAACCGGAACGGGATGATATTGATGCAAAGAAATTCAACCAGCATCTTTTTTCAGATCTGCCGTTTGATGAGCATTTGAAAATTGTCGTTTGGGCATTTGATCTGACGCATCGGATTTCGTATTGTCGGGGGGAAACGGAGATTTCATACTTTGAAGGGAAAAAGGACCGCGTGCTGATCCCCCTTCATTGTTCCTAAAGGAGGAGAGATGAGAAACAGGACTGTTTTTTTTATTTTATTTTTGGCTGTTCTAAATGGCTTTGGGATCGGTTGTTCGGAAAAACATTCTGGAAGCAAAGATCAGTCTCCATCCCCGTCTGACGCGGTACAGCTGAGGCCTGATGCAAGTCCGCCCCGTATTTCAGCCATCACGGTTGGCCCCTATTATGATGAGTTGGAAAATGCGCTTGTTGATTTTGAAATCAGAAAAACAAGAGAAGGAACGGACAATGTCCATTTCCACCGTTTCGTCACACATTGGAAGATCGATCCGACTGACCGGGAGGATCAGAGAAATTTTTTGGCGAGAGAGAAGCAGCTCCCTTATTTTATCGTAACGGTGGATGATACGGACACACCTTTGGAAAATAGCACCCTCTATTACGCGTTTGAGCGAAAAGAGGATGATGCAAAGGCGCCCTTATCTTACCTCGTCGCTGAAAAATATAAGTTCGGAAAATTGAATCAGTGGCTTGTGATTCTTTCAGAAGAAACAGCGGGTTTAACCTTAAATTCATTCTCGGGGGAGAAAAGTTTCGTTCTCCATTTAAAGGCAGTCGATTCAGGAAAGCAGGAAACCAGAGGGGTCTTTCCATTTAAAGTGACCAATCTTAAACCGCCTCTTCATATTTTTAAAGATCCGGATTATAGAGACGAAAAAAGTTATCCGGAGAATTTAGTCCCGGCGCTTTTTTGGGCAGAGAGTCATTTTAAAAAAAATCTTGGCATTCTCAGAGCAGGCGGGGAGATTTCAACGTCGCTTTTTTTGATAAAGTTTGTGATCGAAAATAAACATCCCTTTGAGATGCTGGCAAAGGTGGCGTTCCGGCGGGGGCGCCTGAACTATTCGACCGAGAAGCGCTTTGAGAGGCGCGATGGAAAAACCCTGGAAGTGGTGAAGCTTTATTCGAAGGTCTGGTCGAATGCGCCGGTTTTTGTGTTTGTGGGGAATGAGAAAGGGACGCTTTCGAACATAGAGGGAGGCGAGCGCCAGTTTGCCTACTCCCTCTCCCCTTCCGATCTTTCACTCGGAGAAAAAGGGAGATCGAGGTTTTTTCTCTATTTTGTCTCTGATTTTAAATTTAGAAATGAACATCCCGCCGAAACAACTTCTCAGCCAACCCTTTCACCGAATGTTTTTGTCGATCGTCTTACGATGGATGGGGATCTGATCATTCATGCGGCGCCGGCAGGGCTTCCCGAAGCCTATTATAAACAAGAATCGAACTGGCTCAATCAATCCGGCCGACCCGATATTGAAGTCTCATTAGTTTCTAATCAATAGGTAGCAAGCCATTTCCGAAGGAAATGGCGCGCAGTCGAAGGCTTTGTTTTCTTCTACCGTAATAGTGATATACTGAGGTTGTATTTTATTGACAGGGATTATATACGCCGATGGTGGTACGTTTGTTGATCGTTCTTTTTATCTTCGTCACATCGAACGCTCTTCATGCCCAGAGCCGCAGATCGCAGAGCCGATTTGTGGTCGATGATTTCTCAGACTATGAAGTCGGGAAGTTTCCGGGTATCGGAACGGAAGGCTGGATTATCTCCTCTTACCATTTTCGAACCGAGGTCTACACGGTTCAAATCGAAAAAGGGGATAAATTTTTGTCTGCCATTGTTTCCAAAAATATCGAGAAGAAGAAAAAGGCGTCTACGATTATCAAGCGTGTTTTTAAAAGCAGGGATGAGAAGGGAAATATTCATTTTTTGATGCCGAAAGACTACCCTATTTTAAAATGGAGATGGCGTGTTCATGAGCTTCCTCAGGAGAGTGATGAACGTTATGAGGATGCAATAAACGGGATGAAGAGCGATAGCGCCGCGGGTGTCTATATTTATTTTCATAAAGAAGGACAGGAACCTCAGATTATTAAATATGTCTGGAGCGAAAGCCTGCCTGTGGGGACACCCCCCTTTCAGAGCCCTGCTTCGAAAGATGACTTTCAACCTTATATTGTGATCAAGCGCTCCGGAGCCGGCGGGTTGGGTCAGTGGATAGAAGAGACGGCTAATATTTATGAAGATTTTAAAAAAATCTATCCGGGCAAAGAACCCCCTCGTATTGTCGGTATGGGAATTCTCACCGATGCCGATTCAACAGATACTTCCGCTCACGCAGATTATGATGATATTCGTTTAACTAAATAAAATAAGCTGATAAACTCGCATCTAAATGAAATCAGATTTTCAGGCAGGCGCTCTTTTTCGGTTAATCGTGCTGTGTTCTTTCTTCTTCTTTCCCTCTACTTCAGAAGCGGTTCTTTGGAATAAAATTGTTGCCGGTTTTGATGACTCAGTCATTACCCTTTGGGAGGTGAAAAGAGAGCTTCAATTGCAGCGCGTTCAAAAAAAGATTTCTTTGACAACGCCGATCACGAAAGACAAGTTGCGCGAGACAGCCAAAACGATGATTGTGGAAATGCTCGTCATCAGCGAGGCTGAAAGCTTCAATATCGGGGCCCTGACAGAATCTGAGATCGCCGATATTTTTAGTAAATTTCAGAGAAGTTTTGCAAGTAAACATGATTTTCAATCTTTTGTATCGGAATATCTATGGACTGAAAATGAGTTAAAAAGGGTTCTTGCAAGACCGATTCATGTGGAACGTTTTATCAAAGAAAAGATTTTATCAGCCTATATTTATATTACCGATGAAGAGATAGTGGACTGGCTGCGTGATCACAAAGGAATGAAGAAGGAGGCGGCCAGAGAACGTCTTCGAAAACACCGACTCTACGAAAATCTTAAAGACTGGATTACAAATCTCAAAAATCGAAGCAATGTCCGCGTCATTTTGGATTGATTTGAAGTGAAATCTTTCCGCTTGCATACGATTCCCGGATTTGCTAGGAATAGATGCCAATTTAGATGTTGATAAAAGTGGGCGCTGCCCACTTTTTTTTTGTAAAAGGAGGAGACATGCTTCGACAGGGATTGGGTCGGATCATAGAACAGTTTTCAAAGGATCGGGGTGTTGAGAGAAAGGTCGTTATTGACGCCTTGGAAACCGCTTTTCTGATGGCGGCGAAGAAAAAATATGGCTTGAATCGGGAAATTGAGGCTCATTTTAATGAGGAAGTAGACAATATCGAATTATTTGAATTCAAAAAGGTTGTCGAAAAAATTGAGAATGAGGCAACGGATATTGTACTTTCAGAAGCCCGAAAGCTCGATCCCGGTGTGGAAGCGGGGGACAGTATAGGGATTAAAATGAGCGACAGCCAGTTTGGGCGTATTGATGTGGCAACGATCAAACAGGTTTTAAATCAGAAGGTCATGGCTGCTGAGCGCGATATTGTTTATAGGGAGTACAGCGGCAGAAAGGGAGAAATTATTTCCGGCATTGTGCGGCGCTTTGAAGGGGGGAATATTCTTGTTGATCTCGGAAAAACAGAAGCGGTTATTCCGCCGCGTGAGCAAATCCCCGGAGAAAATTTCCGAGCCGGTGATCGTGTTCAGGCGTATATTCTGGATGTCCAGGAGGCCTTATCAAAGGGTCCTCAACTCATATTGTCGAGATCGACATCTCTCTATTTGATTAAACTTTTTGACTTGGAGGTGCCAGAGGTTTCCGAAAGAATTGTCGTGATTAAAGGGGCTGCGCGTGATCCGGGATTCCGCTCAAAAATCGCTGTCTATTCGAAAGATTCTGATGTTGATGCTGTCGGCGCTTGTGTGGGAGTCAAGGGGACGCGGGTTCAAAATGTTGTCCAGGAGCTTAGGGGTGAAAAGATAGATATTGTCCCCTGGAGTGACAATGATACGCAATTCGTTGTGAATGCGCTTGCTCCAGCTGAGATTTCGAAAGTCATTATCGATGATGCCAACCATAGCATGGAGGTTATTGTTCCTGACGATCAGCTTTCACTCGCTATTGGGAAAAAGGGACAGAATGTGCGTTTGGCCATGCAGCTCACAGGCTGGAAGCTCGATATTATTACTGAATCAAAAATTCTTGAAAGAACGAATCGCGCAAAAATAAGTCTCAAAACCATTCCCCGGGTGAATGATACGCTTGCCATGGGGCTTTATCAGCACGGCTATGATACCTTTGAAGATGTTGCTGTGGCGGAGATCAAGGATTTGCTGCATGTTCCGGGCATGGATGATGAAGAAAAGGCAAAGAACCTCAAAGAGGAAGCCCAGTCCCTGGTAGCCAAGGGATTGACGACCGATAAGGTTATACATCCGGAAAGATCCCCAGACAAAGCTCAAGACAAAGCTCAAGACAAAGCGCCAGTGTCGATAACCGAGGAGGGTACGACTGCGGAAAAAGACAAAAAGGCCCCAGAATGACACGGTTTAAAATAGAAGATATTGCGAAAGAGTTTGGACTTTCTGCTTCAGAGTTTATTGCGCAGCTGAATGAAGGGGGCTTTAAAATATTACCCCGTTCCAAAACATTGACTGATGAGCAGATTGCCGACATTCGTGAGCGATGGGGGCAGAAGAAGGTGTCGCTTACTGAGGTGCGAAAAGGGGATGTCCTTGAAAAGAGGGTTCAATCTTCTGTTATTCGCAGGAGAAAGGTTGAGCCTGCCGCGCCTGAAAAATCCGTGGAAACTCCAAAGCCTTCGGTCTCTGTTTCAGAACAGAAACCGACTGCCGAAGCCGCGAAAAAAGCAGATATCGTTTCAGCAAAAATTTCAGCGCCGCCTGTGGAGTCCAAAGCTCCAAAAATTAAATTGATTGAGCCTTCCAAAAGCCTTGCGTCTGAAAAATCTAAAGATACGCCTGAAGAAATTGAAGAAAAAGAGAAGAAAAAAGCCCGCGAGAAAGAACTCAAGAAAAAAGAAGAGATTGAGGAGTTAGCGCGCAAGCGTCGAAAGTCTTTTATTAAGAAGCGCTCAGAAGAATTCGATATCAGCAATTTGGGACGGATTGAAAGGGTGTTTCAGCCGACCAAAAAAAAGATGATCATCGATAGATCGAAAATGAAGTCGACGCCGCTAACTACCCCCAAACAGATTAAACGGATCATACCTGTGTCTGAAAAGGTTATTGTTTACGATTTGGCATCGGCTTTGAAAATAAAATCATCAGAGTTAATTCGCAAGCTCCGTGGCATGGGGGTGGAGGCGGGTGAGTTTCAGTCTGTTGATGCAGACACGGCATCGCTCATTGCGACAGAATATGGATACGAAGTCAAAAATGAGATTGTTACAGAGGAGAGTCTTTTCAAGCGTGAAACTCCGCAAGCGGATGATTTAAAACCGAGACCCCCGGTGGTTACGATTATGGGACATGTCGACCATGGAAAAACGACCCTTCTCGATGCCATTCGAAAGAGTGATGTGGCTTTAGGGGAAGCGGGGGGAATCACACAGCATATTGGCGCCTATATGGTTCAGGTGGATGGACAGCGGTCGATTACCTTTATTGATACGCCGGGACACGAGGCATTTTCCGCTATGCGGGCGAGAGGGGCGAAAACAACAGATATCGTCATTCTGGTTGTTGCTGCCGATGATGGAGTTATGCCCCAGACAAAAGAAGCGGTTGTCCATGCGAAAGCCGCAGGCGTTCCTATTATTGTTGCAATCAATAAAATCGATAAACCTGGGGGACAGATCGAAAAGATCAAAAAGCAGCTTGCGGACATTGATCTGGCGCCGGAAGAGTGGGGTGGAAAGACAATTTATGCGCCTATTTCCGCGAAGAACGCGCAAGGAATTAAAGAGCTTCTGGAACTTGTCCTTCTCCAGGCCGATCTCCTTGAACTCAAAGCAAGTCCAAAGATTTCTGCGGAAGGGGTTGTGCTCGAAGCAAAAATTGCCGTTGGGCTTGGACCGATGGCAACGATTCTTATTCAACAGGGAACCCTTAAAAAGGGGGATGTGGTTGTTGCGGGGACAGCAATGGGGTGTATCCGCCTTATTCAGGATGGTCACGGCAGACAACTGAAAGAAGCCACTCCCTCCTATTCGGTTGAAATATCAGGACTCGATCAGGTTCCTCAATCGGGGGATCGTTTTTATGTTTTTAAAGATGAAGAAGCGGCGCGGCGCCTTGTTGAGTGGAGGGTGAATAAACAAAAGGATATGGCGAAGCGGGAGCTGCCTTCCATGACATTGGAAGGGATCTATGAAAAAATGAAATTGGCTGAACTCCTTGAATTAAAGATTGTCCTTAAGGCTGACGTGCAGGGTTCTGTGGAAGTCATCCGGCAGACCATCGAAAAATTGAGCGCCGAAAAAATTAAACTGAATGTGATTTTTGCGGCAGTCGGAGCCATCACAGAATCTGATGTGCATTTGGCATCAGGAGCTTCGGCCATTATCATTGGTTTCAATATCCGGCCGGATACGAAAGCCCGTGAGCTCATTAAAAGGCTCAATGTCGATGTCAGGCTCTACTCCATTATTTACGATGTTGTCGAGGACATTAAGAAAGCGATGAGCGGAATGCTCAAGCCGGAGTTAAAAGAGGTATTCCTTGGAAGAGCGGAGGTTCGAAATGTTTTCCATATTTCAAAAGTGGGGAGCGTCGCAGGTTGTTTCGTGACAGAAGGCAAGATAACGCGGAATGCGCAGGCAAGGTTGCTGCGTGATCATAAACCCATTTATACAGGTAAAATTATTTCTCTGAAACGTTTTAAGGATGACGCAAGAGAGGTTCAAAGTGGCTTTGAGTGTGGTATCTCACTTCAGAATTACGACGATATCAAGGTTGGGGATATTATTGAAGTATTTGTTATTGAAGAAATAAAGCCGGTTGTATGAAAATCGAGGGGAGAAGACAGAACAGGGTCGGCGATTTAATTCGTGAAAAAATTGCCGAACTGATCATTGACGGGATTAAAGACCCGCAGGTCAGAGGTCTGATTACGGTAACCTGTGTTGAAACAACCCCTGATTTAAAATTGGCGTATGTTTATGTGAGTATTCTTTCTGAAGGGATGGAAAGGCGCAAGGTTTTGGGGGGGCTTAAACGGGCAACGGGATTTATCAAGGGGTGTTTGGGACGCGATCTTGGATTGCGTTTTACACCCGATCTCGAATTTAAATTGGATGATTCATTTGAATATCAACAAAGAATTGATGAACTGCTGAAACAGGCGGAAAAAAAATGAAATCGGTGTTAAAGGAACTTAAAAAAGGAAAATCTTTTCTGGTCTGTTCCCATCTGGGACCGGATGGCGATGCGATGGCATCGATGCTCGCGCTGGGGCTTGGGCTTGAGCAATTTGGAAAAAAAGTGGTTTATTACAATAACGATTCCGTTCCTGAGAACTTGCGGTTTCTTCCGGGCGCCGGGAAAGCGGTTCAAACACTCAATCCCAAAGATTATTTTGATGCTGCGATTGCTGTAGATTGTGGTTCTGTTCATCGACTGGGTGAGAGGTTCTTAAATTTTCAAGGTTATAATCTCCTGATCAACATTGATCATCATGCGAGCAACGACCGATATGGCGATCTGAATTATATTTTGCCTAAAGCAGCCAGTTCCGGGGAAGTGGTGTGGCAGGTGCTCAAGGCTTTGAAGTGCAAACTGACGCCCAAAATCGCGATGAATATCTATTGCACATTGGTAACCGATACAGGATCATTTCGCTATTCCAATACAACCGCGTCCACTTTGCGATTGGCTGCTGAAATGGTTGAGGCCGGCGCAGAGCCATCCACGGTGTCTCAGAACCTTTTTGAAAGTCATCCAAGGGCTGTTTTTGCGCTGCTAAAAAGGCTTCTTGACCGTCTTGAAATTTCTCAGGATGGCAGATACAGCTGGTCGGTTCTTTATAAGAAAGATCTTTTGGAAACAGGTTCAAATTATGAAATGACGGAAGAATTTATTAATTATCCAAGAGCGATTAAAGGGGTTGAGATTGCAATGCTCTTTAAGGAGTGGGAAGGGGGAAGTTTCAAGGTCAGCATGCGGTCAAAAGCAGCGGCTGATGTTTCTGAAATATGCCAGTCTTTTGGGGGAGGGGGACATCAAAAAGCGTCTGCCTGCATTGTGCCTGGCACATTTGAGGAAGTAAAAAAGAAAATAATCGAAAAAGTAGAGGAACTGCTCAAATGATAACCCATGACTTCAATGGCATTTTGCTTTTGAAGAAACCGATAGGAATAACCTCCGCAGCCCTTGTTGGAAAGGTTAAACGGAAATTTAAATTTAAAAAAGTGGGGCATGGCGGAACTCTCGATCCAATTGCTGAAGGATTGCTGCCTATTTTTGTCAATGAAGCCACTAAAATTGTTCATTATATTTTAAATTCGGATAAGAAATACGAAGGAAAATTCCTAATGGGAGCGGAAACCGATACCCTGGATATTACGGGGACAGTCATTGCTACGGATAAAAGGATATCTGATGTTTCCGACGCAAAAATTCGTGAGAAGATGAAAAGTTTTATCGGGACTGTTGAACAATATCCGCCGATGTATTCAGCTATAAAAAAAAATGGGAAGCCGCTCTATTTTTATGCCAGACACTCAAAGCGGGTTGATCGTTCGCCCAGAGTCGTTGAGATTTTTGATTTTCAAATGGTCGCAAGAGAAGGGAATGTCGTTTCATTCAAAGTGCATTGTTCCAAAGGGACCTATGTGCGAACCTTATGCAGCGATCTTGCAAAACAGCTTGGAACCTACGCCTGCTTAACAGAGCTTAAACGAACCGCCTGTGGTATTCTCAATGTCGAGAACGCCGCAGAGCTTTCCCTGCTTACTCGCGAAGACTGCATGAAATTTCCTCACTGGCTTTCACTGACGGATCTTTTAAAGATTTTTCCATTTGTTGTTTTAAAACCGACACTGGCCAAGCGTGTTAAATGCGGATACTCACCTCTCTTTTCTGAAGTGGATGGGAACGAACAGTATCTCAGCAAACCCTGGTTTTCTTTTTTGGATTCGCAGGGAAAACCCCTGGCGCTCGTTTCTCCGGACGCACAGCAGCAAGTGTTTCAGCTGAATCGGGTTTTTAACATTTAGCTTTACAGGGGGTGGGGCATATGTTAGAAGCAGTCCAACTTAAAGAAAGGAAGAGAAGGATAAGGGAATGCAAAGCTCCCCAAATAAAAAAGACGAAAAAGGTGAATTGATCCGAAAGGCGAAAATAGAGGGACGGGATACGGGATCGCCTGAAGTTCAAATCAATCTCTTAACCAAGCGAATCAATTTTATATCGGGGCATTTTAAAAAACATGTCAAAGATCATAGCTCTCGTCGGGGACTGCTAAGACTGGTAGCTCAACGGCGTAAGCTCTTGGAATATTTAAAGAGACATCAGACAGACCTTTATCAAAAGGTGGCTCAGGAATTGGGAATTCGCAAATAAACCCTGCCTCTAAATTTAATTAAAAGGACAAAAAAATGATGAATAACCATAAATTGGAATGTGAGTTTTTAGGGAAAACGGTAACCGTAGAAATTGGACGGGTAGCACGCCAGGCCAATGGGAGCGCGCTCGTCCGATGCGGAGATACCGTTGTCCTGGTGACTGCAGTTGCCTCAAAAGAAGCCCGTGAGGGGATCAATTTTTTTCCACTCACAGTCGATTATCAGGAAAAGTTTTATGCGGCGGGGAGGATCCCAGGCGGATTTTTCAAACGTGAAGCAAGGCCAAGCAGTAAGGCAACGTTGACAGCGCGGTTGATCGATCGGCCTCTCAGACCATTATTTCCTGAAGGCTTTAGAAATGATGTGCATATTGTTGCAACGACGTTGTCTGTCGATGGCGAGAATGAGCCGGATATTTTGGCATTGGTCGGCGCATCGTGCGCTTTACAGGTATCCAATATCCCCTTTTTAGGACCTTTGGCCGCGGTTCGGATTGGACGTGTTGATGGGAAATGGGTCTGTAATCCTTCACTCGCGCTTCAGAAGCAGAGCGATGTTGAGTTTCTGATTGCGGGGAATGAAAATGCAATAACGATGGTGGAAGGGGGGGCGCTTGAAGTTCCGGATGAAGAGGTTTTAGAAGCGCTGATGAAAGCCCATGAAGAGATGCAGCCACTGATTGAATTTCAAAAAAAATTGGCCAAACAGTTTGGACAGCCCAAAATGGAATATATACCTCTTCAATTGAATGAAACGTTGAGACAGAAAGTCCGGGAGCTCTCTATTCCAAAATTTAAAACCATTCTTCATCTTTCTGAAAAGAAAGAGCGGGGGGATCGGATAAGTGAATTAAAGAAGGAAGTGCTTTTAGCAATGACATCCGATGTCAGCGAAGAAGAAAAAGAAAAAGTTAAACGAGAGGCAGCAGAGATTTTTGAAGAAGAAACGGTGAACTATGCGCGCAGATATACGCTTCAAGAGAAGAAACGAATTGATCAGCGGGCCTATGATGAAATTCGAACCATTCGGGCAGAGGCAGGAGCGCTCCCGCGCGTTCATGGCTCAGCGCTTTTTACGAGGGGTGAGACACAGGCGCTGGTTGTGGTGACGTTGGGGACAGGCGAAGACGAACAGCGTATTGATTCCATTGACGGAGAGTCGACGCAATCGTTCATGCTTCATTATAACTTTCCCCCATTTTCAGTTGGGGAAGTAGGTTTTCTGAGAGGTCCTGGAAGACGTGAGATCGGTCACGGCGCGTTAGCCGAACGGGCGTTAAAGAGCATTTTGCCTCCCGCAGAGGTGTTTCCTTATACGATTCGTGTTGTTTCAGAAATTTTAGAGTCAAATGGTTCATCGTCGATGGCTTCTGTCTGTGCGGGAACGCTGGCGCTCATGGATGCCGGGGTTCCCATCAAAGCGCCTGTTGCGGGCATTGCCATGGGCTTGATCAAAGAAGGGGATCAGGTGGCGATTCTTTCAGATATTTTGGGCGATGAAGACGGATTTGGAGATATGGATTTTAAGGTGGCTGGGACATTAAAAGGGGTTACCGCACTGCAGATGGATATTAAAATCACAGGGGTTACCAGGGAGATTCTCGAGAGGGCATTGGCTCAGGCAAAAGAAGGGCGGCTTTATATCCTTGAAAAGATGGAACAGGCGATCTCAGAAGCCCGCAAAGAACTCTCACCCTATGCGCCCCGAATCCATAAAATGATGGTTCCCAAGGATAAAATTCGCGATGTCATTGGATCGGGGGGGAAAACCATCCGCGGAATTATTGAGCAAACCGGAGCTAAAATTGATATCGATGATTCAGGAGAAGTGAATATTGCCTCGAATGACGCAGAGGCTCTTGAAAAGGCGATTAAGATGGTGAAAGATCTTACAACCGATCCTGAAGTAGGGCAGGTTTATTCAGGGGTTGTGAAGCGCATCGTCGATTTTGGGGCATTTGTTGAAATTCTTCCCAATCGGGATGGGCTTCTGCATATTTCTGAAATCAATCACCGTCGTATTGAAAACATCAGTGAGGTTTTACAGGAAGGGGATTCTATTGAGGTTAAGGTTTTAGAGGTTGATAGGCAGGGAAAGATCCGGCTCAGTCGAAAAGCGCTTCTGGAACCTCCTCAAGGGGAAGAGCATCGCGAGCATCATCCTCGCCCTACATCGCCACGGGAGCATCGACCCCATCATGAAGGGGGAAAACCGAGGGGATACGACCACAAAGATCATAAACGCAAGCCATGAATGGCTCCAATATTCCGAATTTAATTACGGCAGGGCGTTTTGCGTCGGTTCCGATAGTTGTTCTTCTGCTTCTCACTGATGCTCCCTGGGCCGGTTTTTTGGCAATGGTTTGCATTGTGCTTGCTGGCGTAAGCGATATCGTGGATGGATATCTTGCGCGAAAATGGGGATCTGAGTCTGACGTCGGAAAGCTGCTTGATCCGGTGGCTGACAAAGTGTTGATTGTTGCTGCGCTTACAATGATGGTCGGACTTGGCCGGGTTCATCCCATTCTTGTTGTGATTCTTGTCAGCCGCGAAATTTTAATTACGGGACTGAGAGCCGTTGCAAGCAGCAAAAATCTTATTATTCCCGCAGCCATCTCTGGTAAATACAAGACAACCTTCCAGTTAATTTCTATTGGCGCCCTTGCTCTTCACCGGCCAGTGATGGGACTGAATGCCCATCTTGTGGGACTTATTTCTTTATATATTTCTTTGGGATTTTCTCTTTACTCTGCAGTTGAGTATGTGCTTCTTTTTGTCAAAGAGCTCAAGATGAAATTGATTTATTGATTTTGAAATGCGTCTTTATTATGAAGATCCAAATTATTGTAGGCTGTTTAAACAGCCTGCCTCTGCGGGTGTAGCTCAGTTGGTAGAGCGTCTCCTTGCCAAGGAGAAGGTCGACGGTTCGAAACCGTTCACCCGCTTTCTTCATTCCTCCAACTCAACCACTATTCCCCAAAATATTCGACGATATTTTTTTCAGATTCAAGCAATCTGATTTTGTGGAGATCGGCTTCGTTCAATTTTGATTTCAGGATTTTCCAAAACTGAATAGAGATATTTTCGGCAGTGGGGATCACATGTTTTAAAAACGCCACATCGTTATTTAAATTTTTATGATCGACAATGGGGAAAATTTCAGTCATGAGAACACTGTTGAGCCGCTTGATGTCCATCACCATGCCGGTCTGAAGATCTGTTTTTCCTTTTACCGTCACTTCAAGAATATAATTATGGCCGTGACCACGAAAGCATTCTTGATAAATTTCCGAATTTTGTTCATCAGTAAAATCGGGATTCCACAGGCGGTGATAGGCAGAAAATCCGATTTTTGTTGTCAGATAATGCATGAACGTGGAAATATACATTGACATATCGTAATTTGCAAATTCGATCGGTTTTGATATGAGGAGATGAATTCTGGCGGCGTCGCCAAGTGGTAAGGCCACGGTCTGCAAAACCGTTATTCGGCGGTTCGATCCCGCCCGCCGCCTCACTTCGTTCGGCGTCGGTCTGGATCTAACAATCATTATATACGCAGGCGACAAGCGCCTGCTTGGCCCGCCCGCCGCCTCATTCGGTAAGAAAACCCTTCAAATTTTTCTTGATCTTCTCTTCTAATTGCCTTGCCCTCTCTTTTGAAATTCCATACTTATCGGCAATTTCTTGAAGGGTCATAGGATTCTCGGATACGAGGCGCTCCTTATAAATGAAGAGGTCCCGATCCTTGAGCGTCTTCTCAAAGATCTGCATTTTATTCTGCAAAATCACTTCCTCTTCTTTTTCCGCCAATACCTGTTCGACATTTCCTTGATCGTCAGCAATGAAATCGAGTCTTGAGGCTTTGCTATCTTCAGACAGAGGTTGTTCCAGAGAAACATCTCTTCCGGAGAGTCGTTGATCCATCTCAATGACGTCTTTTTCACGAACGCCGATTTTTTCTGCAAGGAGTTTAGGGGTTTCTTCAATATCAAGCTGCTCAAGGAGCGACTTTTCCTGCCGAAGTCGATAGAAGAGTTTTCTTTGTGCCTGGGTGGTGCCGATTTTTACCATACTCCAGTTTCTCTGAATATAATCGTGGATATAAGAGCGGATCCACCAAACAGCGTAGGTAATGAGGCGGGTATCTTTGTAGGGATTAAAGGTTTTTACGGCCCGCATAAGACCCATATTCCCCTCCTGGATCAGATCGAGGAGCTTCAGTCCATACCTTGCGTATTCGTTTGCGATGGTAATCACAAAGCGGAGGTTTGAGACAACGAGCTTGTGGGCCGCTTCTATATCTTTATGTTTGTGGTATCTAACGGCGAGATCAAACTCCTCTTCTTTGCTAAGCAGTGGATATCTCTGGATTTCTTGAATGTACTGCCCTGCTGGTGTGAGAATAGATGGAAGCTTGTTTTTTCCCATGTGATAACCGCGCATTATATGATGTCGAATTTCAAATGTCTACCCCTTGACATCTGGAGAGATATGTTTATAGTTACGGTTAATATTTTTAGAATTTCTGGTTCAACTAAAAAAGGAGGAAATAAAGAATGAAATTAAAACCGTTAGGTGACCGTATTTTGGTGAAGCGTCTCAATCAGGAGCAAAAAACAAAGGGGGGGATTATTATCCCCGATACGGCTCAGGAAAAACCCCAGGAAGCGGAAGTCGTTGCTGTGGGGAGTGGAAAAATTCTCGAAGATGGGACTGTGAGAAAATTGGAACTCAAAAGCGGGGATAGGATCTTATTCAGCAAATATGCTGGAAATGAAATTAAACTCGATGGCGTTGAACATCTGATTCTTCGTGAAGAAGAAGTTCTTGCCGTCATTCAGAAATAAAGGGGGAAATAGACATGGCAAAGGTTCTTCAATTTAGTGATACAGCGAGACAATCGATTCTAAAAGGGGTCGACGTCCTTGCGAATGCGGTTAGGGTAACGCTCGGTCCAAAAGGGCGAAATGTGATTTTGGAAAAATCATTTGGCGCTCCAATGATTACAAAAGACGGCGTGTCAGTAGCCAAAGAGATCGAGCTCGAAGATAGATTTGAAAATATGGGGGCGCAGATGGTTAAAGAAGTTGCCTCCAAAACAAGTGATGTTGCCGGTGACGGCACAACAACGGCAACGGTTCTTGCCCAAGCCATTTTCCAAAAAGGTTCAAAGGCAGTTGCGGCAGGACACAATCCGATGGAGCTCAAGCGCGGAATCGATAAGGCCGTGGTTGCAGTGGTCGAAGAGATCTCTAAACTGAGCAAAAATATTAAAGACCGGAAAGAAATTGCCCAGATCGGAACCATTTCAGCCAACAATGATGAGACGATAGGAAACATTCTTGCGGAAGCGATGGATAAAGTTGGCAAAGAAGGGGTGATTACCGTCGAAGAAGCCAAAACGATGGAGACAACGCTTGAAGTCGTTGAAGGAATGCAGTTTGACCGCGGTTATCTCTCTCCTTACTTTGTGACCGATCCTGAGCGTATGGAAGTTGTGCTCGAGGATGCCTATGTATTGATTTATGAGAAGAAGCTTTCAAGCTTGAGAGAACTTCTTCCAGTTCTTGAGAAGGTTGCTCAGTCTGGGCGTCCACTTCTTATCATCTCAGAAGATGTCGAGGGAGAAGCCCTTGCAACTCTCGTTGTGAATAAGATTCGTGGAACAATCAAATGCGCAGCGGTTAAGGCTCCTGGTTTTGGTGACCGACGTAAAGCGATGCTCGAAGACGTTGCGGTATTGACCGGCGGAGAGCTGATTTCTGAAGATCTTGGAATTAAACTTGAGAATGTCAGCATGGAGCATCTCGGTCAGGTGAAGCGTGTTACAGTTGATAAAGACAATACAACGCTCATCGATGGCAAAGGGAAAAAAGCAGATCTCAACGCGCGGATTAAACAGATTCGCAGTCAGGTTGAAAGCACCGATTCAGACTACGACCGTGAAAAACTCCAGGAAAGACTTGCAAAACTCGTGGGTGGAGTTGCGGTCATTCGCGTTGGCGCTGCGACCGAAATCGAAATGAAAGAGAAAAAAGCCCGCGTTGAAGACGCGCTTCATGCGACAAGGGCTGCCGTTGAAGAAGGAATTGTTCCCGGTGGTGGAGTTGCATATCTCAGGGCCACGAAAGTCCTTGGAAAGACGAAAGAGGCTCTCGCAGGTCATGAAGAGCAGCAGGTGGGGGTAGATATTGTCCGCCACGCCTTAGAAGCCCCAATAAGACAGATTGCGTGCAACTCTGGCCATGAAGGCTCGGTCGTTGTCGACAAAGTATTGAGCAACTCTTCAAAGTATAGCTTTGGATTTGATGCGGCACGGGAAGAGTTCTGCGATCTTGTTGAAAAAGGGATTATCGATCCGACAAAAGTCGTTCGCAGCGCGCTTCAGAACGCAGCTTCGGTGGCATCGCTCATGTTAACGACTGAAGCGATGATTGCCGACAAGCCTGAAGAGAAAAATTCGGGCGGCGGCAGTCATGGCCATGGCGGCGGCATGCCTCCCGGAATGGGCGGGATGATGTAATCCGTGACGCCATTTTCGAAGAAAATGGTGTCGCAATATAATTTAACGGCTGATCATTCTTTAAATGATCAGCCGTTCCTTTTTTTAATAACAGTAAAAAGATCCAGTCGTTAGGTTCAACACCTCAAGTTGTGTCGATAACGGCAAAAAGAGGCTTTGCCTTACCCATTCCTCAAGAATTCTCCCCTTGGCTTTTTCGAGAGCCTTTTTATATTCTGAAAAATGTTGTGTCGCTCTTTGGAGCGCGGCTGTCATATTGACGAGTGCGCTGGTGTCATATTTTCCAAGAATAAACGTCTGTTCTTCAATCGGATAGCTTTTTAACAAAAATTCGAGTTGATCTTGCGCGCTCTTTTTAAAAGACTCTTCCTGGAAGTGTTCAAATCCCTTGAGCATGGCCAAAACCGCCAGTCCTTGAGGCGAACAGGTTTGGATCTTTTTTTTCTCATGGAGTCGCGCATGGTAGGCGGTGGCATGGGGTTCGATTTGGATTCTTTTTTGAAGGAGTTTTAAAAAATTGAGCGCTGTTTTTGAGATCTCCTCACGCTTTTCATGTTCAGCGGCATAACAGGCGTTTAGGCATTCCATTGCATCTATAGAAGACCATATATTCTGAGGCTTTAAAGATAATTCATCATATTTATCTTTAAGTTTTAAGAGGAGTTCATTGACGCCGAGCCGATGCTCGAAATAGCGATGAAACCATTCGCTATAGCGTGGGTCATTCTCATATAGGTAATAGCCAAATGAGATCGTTTTTAAAGAGTTATCGATATATCTTTGAAATGCGGGCTCCATCCACTGAAGGCGTTGAAGCGTCAGTGCGTGGTAAAAATTGAGCGGGAGGAAATAGACAAATTGATTCTCGGTGATCCCCCAAAAAAGATCGTAATCCTCATGGTGAGCCTCCAGTATATTTTTATGAACAACCGTGGGGATGTCATCCCATTTTAGCGAGCGGAGTTTTTCAAAGGGGAGGGGAGACGAATCCCAGATCTTTTCTTTGGGGCGGCCGTTTCGGATGAGTATTTTATATTTTTTTAGAGAAGCAATCTCTAACTCCATGGCGAGATATGATGTTAATTTTCCTCCATCGAAAATGAAATCTTCCTGGGATCTGATCAGATTTTTTTCAAAATGATCAAGAAAAAGTTTAATGTTGTAAATGTCGAGCGTTGCTGAAAATTTGAAAGGATCGTTTAACCTGAGGGGAAATCGGAGACAGTTGTTGGATGGGATAATCTCCTGACCCCCGGGGAGGAGTTTTACGTTTCTTAAGACGCCAGTTTGAAGCTCGCCAAGACAGCTTTTTTCGGAAAAGAGATTCTGGTAGGCCTCGTAGAGACGGGTCTTTAGAAAATCGGATTGAGATCCCTCGCTGCGCTCGGGATGACTTCTTTGCTCGGGATGACTTCTTTGAAATACTTTCTCAAATTGCGATATCACCAAAGCCTGTCCCTGTGGATCGAGAATTTCATACACAAAATGATAGGTGTGATGTTGGATCGACAGCGACAGCAGATACGCCCCCCATGGCATCGGATTTTTTGCGGCAACGGTTTTTGAAAGCGGAGTGTAATTTTTGATAAACTTGAGATGAAACAACTGATCTGAGACTTCAAAGGATTGTATCAGATCTGATGCCAAAAAAAAGGTGGGTTCAGAGTCGTATTCAATCACAAGATAAAGTTCAGGTTGATCAAGATGTTTTAGAAAAAATGTATTTTCTGAAAGTTCTTCAAAATAATTGAAATAGACAGGCATTGATCCAACTCAGAATAACATATATTCATTTGCGAACGAAATCCAAAAACGTTATAGTTTTGGCATGTCACCAAACAGCATGATCAATCTCAAAGGGAAAAAAGCGCTTATTACCGGTGGATCGCGCGGAATTGGAAAAGCGATCGCCGTAAAACTTTCGGAAGCCGGTTGCGATGTTGCGATCAATTACTTTCGAAATAAAAAAGCGGCAGATGAAACAGCAAAGCTTTTTAAAGGAAAATTTTTGCTTTTAAAAGGGAATGTTGCCGAAGAGAAAGATGTCAATACGATGTTTGAGACGATTCAGAAAGAGTGGGGGAATCTTGATATTTTAGTTAGTAATGCGGCCTCCGGCGTTTTAAAACCGCCGATGGAGCTTACGCTCCATCACTGGCACTGGACGTTAGATATCAATAGCTGGGCGCTAATCTCATTGACCCAAAAGGCTCTGCCTCTTATGAAAAACGGCGGGAGAATTATTGCCATATCGAGTTTGGGTTCCATTCGGGCAATCCAAAACTATACGCTTGTGGGGGCTTCCAAGGCCGCCTTGGAATCTATTGTAAGGCATCTTGCCCAGGATTTGGCACCCAAAAAAATTCATGTGAATGCCATATCTGCCGGGGTAGTCGACACCGACGCGTTAAAACATTTTCCTAACCGGGAGGAGCTTCTCAAAAATTCAGAGAAGAGAACTCCAGCCGGTCGGTTGATTGAACCTGAAGATGTAGCAAGAGTTGCGTTATTTCTCTGCAGCGATCTCTCTGACATGATCCATGGTCAGACGATTATTGTCGATGG
>CAYMPL010000025.1:0-25951 GCA_964392415.1 uncultured bacterium
TGAGCGTTATCCAAAATTTATTCCTGAAATTAAGCTGGTATCCGTGAAATCAAACAAACCGAAGCAAGTCGAATTTCAATTAGATATGATTAAAAGCTTTCATTATGTTTTAGAAGTGGATGAAAAATCGCCTGAAGCCATTTCTTGGAAACTTGTCGATAGCAATCTCTTCAAAAAAAATAGCGGGGGGTGGAAACTGAAAGAAAAGAATGGCATGACCTCTGTCACCTATTGGCTCGATGTGGAGTTCGGCTTTCTCGTGCCGCGGATGGTATCCAACAAAATGGTCGCAAGAGACCTCCCCAAAATGATCGAGCGGTTTTCGGAGGAAGCAGAGAGGCTTCAGTCATCCTGAGCGAAGCGAAGGATCTCATCGAATAAAAGGATGACTTATCTAAAATGAAGCAAGAAGTTCTTATTCGGCACGTCTTCCTGATACCCTTTTTCTTGAGAATCACTTCTTGATTTGAAAATCTCATCCAGTGTGGCATCCCCGTTTTCCCGGGGGGTTGACGGGCGTATTTCCGGTTTTTCCTGAACCGGTGAGCTTTTGAGCTCTTTCACCGATTCTTTTGCCTGAGGGAGTTCTGGTTTTTTTTCAGGCTCAGACATTTTTTCCTCTTGTTTGGGTTCTGTTATCACCACATTCTCTTCTTCAATAACTTCTTTCTTTATCTCTTTTTTGGTTTTTTTTACCTTCTTTACTTTTTGAACCTTTTTAACCGGCTCCATTGTCATTCCGAGGCCAGAGGCCGAGGAATCTTCGTCAATCTGGTAAATCGGATATTTTTTCATCTCTTCTTCTGTCATCGGCTCGATAGCAAAGGGGAGATCTGCCTCTTCTTGAATGGCTGAGATCTCAGAGTCTTCAACTTCAACCGGATAAATTGGATAGGCAGCGGCGCTTTTCATTTTTTCCTTCTCTGCATCTCCCCCTTTTACAACTGTTTCTTTTCCTTTCGGTGTTTGGTAGTTGATCCCCGCAAAGAAATTTAATTTAGGAGTCAGCGCAGCGCCGTCAAAACGATTTTTTGAAGAGAGCCCAATATCGGAGCCGAGCACAATCTGCCAGGGGACACCCGCCGGTGTTATTTTAAATCCTGTCGTCAGCCGATTTGGATTTTTAAAAATGGGGATATGGGAGTCAAGCGTATGATCGAGGGTGTATTCAACAAAGGGGCTCAAGCGCGAAGTTTCAAGTTCAATCCCAAGTCCGTATTGAAGCATATCGAACTGTGAAATTCCAAGAAGGTGAAGCGCTTCAAAGGAGCTCCCTTCTGTGATGCGATGGGATCGATCTTTGAAATAGAGCGTATTAAAATGAAGTCTCAGCGGATATTTTCTTTTTAAAATGTGAGTTTTCCAGCTCTGCAGCAGCCTTGCCCCCCAGCTGTTTGCTTTGTCGATGTCTTCGATACCATTTCCATTGAAAAGCGCGTAGTGCCCGTCTACTCCTAAAGAGTAGGAACCCGAAAAAGGGATCGTGATAGTTCCACCCGCTTCTGATTTGCTAAAGCTGTGAGACTGGAGGAGGGGGAAGAGATCTTCATTGTTAATTAAAATCGTTTTTCGGTTTAAAAAAAGCTGAAAAAAATTACAGGGGGCATAATTTATAAAGATCTGTCCGCCATGGACATGATTTCTCCCTGAAAATGGGATCGTTCTCGATTGGAAATATTCCTCCTGATACCCAAAGCCGAATGAGCCAGCTTTTTTGGGTTCAGCCGAATAGACCTTTGCTCCCCCTTGTCTACCAGTCGGGGTTGGGCTGGTTCCCCGCTCCTTATGGATCTCACCGGCTTGTCCATACGATTCAACCAGAGCCACCAGAGCCAAAAGCACAACAGTTGCGACGAATGTTCTGATACGCATTTTCGATACCTTCCTATCCATAGAAAGAGCAAACCCTGTGCCAAGGGGGTGTTAGGTATAATCTATTGAAATAATTGATTTTTTTTATAGCCCTGACCACTTTTTAACTCAAATATCTGTTTGGAAATAGAAGGGGAGAGCGGAAAAAAGGGGGGCAGTATAAAAAAATATAATAAAATCAGTTGCTTAGAGTTTGAAAAATTCCTTTACAGCCTTCTATCAAAATTTGTCATTGGTTCCCGGCAGGAATAGCCATCTGACGACCTAAAATCCATATAATCTCCGAACGCGCTCAATATCACGTTCGCTTAAATGCCGTACCTCGTTTTTTTGGATGCGGGGGTTCATGACGCTCATCTCTGGCGACGCGCTGTTGTCGTGATCGAGTCCCAATAGATGCCCTAACTCATGGAGACAGATGGTTGTGGCATCGAAAGTGTCAGCCGTGCCGTTCAATGAAAAAAGGAAGCCCTCGTTAAAGAAGATATCAGAATCGATGAGTTGATTACTGCGATAAAGATAGACTGTTTTTGCCGGCTCTTCGGGTTTTCCTGAAATGGGCTCTGCAAGCCAGGTTTCGCCACTGCGTATTCCAATCGTGTTCAAAGATCCTTCATTGATCTCAAAAAGATTGATTCCTGTATTGACCTCCCAGATTTGAATAGCCTCATCCATAGCGATCGATAGCTCAGACGGCAGTGAGAGATCTTTGGCCAAAACAATGGGGAGGCTAGCCCAGCTGAGCGGTTGGCAATCTTTGGATGTGAGATAGCCCGTTGTCTCAGCTGTAATTGCGGCATTGCAGCTGGCTGAATCTTGAGATTCGCCGCAAGCGCTAAGAAAGAGGAGACTAATGCCAATGACAAGCGCCTGCTTCATACGATTTTACTGATACAATTTCAGTGCCGACCTTATTGACTCAGGGAAAAATAGAAAAAATTATGAGATATCAGAAAGTTAAATGAAACAAACGTTTGAGGTCTCTTTCTCTATCACTGTAGATTTCATAAACGTCTCAGAAAAACTTATTGAATTTTTTCAATAAAATTCATAAGTTACTCTGTGATTTTTTTCATACGTCGGATGACGTGGATTGTCACATGCGGGTGTAGTTCAATGGTAGAATGCGAGCTTCCCAAGCTTGAGACGGGGGTCCGATTCCCCTCACCCGCTGATTTTGGGTCTATACTGGACACATCGTTTACATAAAATACCGGAGACATAGTGAAAAAGAAAAAAGTGAAATATAACATGCAAATAGTGCTTGACTATACTCCCAAAATAGCGTTAATATTGGGAGCGTGATCCAAAGAATTTTGAGGCTTCCCAAAAACCACAGCTTCTTCCTGTTTGGCGCACGGGGCACAGGGAAGTCCACTTTACTTAAAACGATTCCTTCTCTTCGATCTTCGCTTTACATCGATTTATTGAGTCAGGATGAAGAAGAAAAATATTCGCTTCACAAGGATCTTTTGCTTGAGCAGGCGCGTGCGATGAAAAAAGGGGAGTGGATTACGATTGATGAAGTCCAAAAGATACCGAAGATGCTTGATGTTGTGCATAAAATTATAGAAGAAAAAAAAATTCATTTTGCATTGTCTGGCTCCTCTGCCAGAAAACTGAAACGTGGCGGAGCCAACCTTCTGGCCGGAAGGGCTTTTGTGTTTTCCTTATTTCCTATAACGTATCAGGAAATCGGAAAGGGGTTCAATTTGGATTCTGCTCTTCATTGGGGGACACTTCCATCCTTATTCCATCAAAAAAGCGATAAAGATAAGGCTCGCTATTTAAAATCCTATACGCAAACCTACCTGAAGGAAGAAATACAAGTTGAGCAACTCATCCGAAATTTAGATCCATTTCGATTATTTCTACGAATTGCGGCTCAAATGGACGGTGAAATCATTAACTATTCGAATATCTCAAAGGATACAGGGGTCGATCATAAAACAATCCAAAGCTATTATGAAATTCTGCAAGATACTCATATTGGTTTTTTTCTCCAGCCCTTTTCCAGATCAGTGAGGAAAGTACAAATCAAAAGCCCAAAATTCTATCTATTTGACTTAGGAGTCAAAAGAAGCTTGGAAAACCGTTTGCAAGTTCCTATCCTTCCTGGCAATTCTGAGTATGGCGCAGCATTTGAAAATTGGGTCATAAATGAATTGTATCGGCTCAATTCATACCGAGAACTTGATTATCAACTGAGTTATCTCAGAACCAAAGATAATGTTGAAATAGACTTGGTCATTGAAAGACCGGGGGTCCCCCCTCTGCTTGTCGAAATCAAATCATCAGATCGTATTGATTCGAGGCATCTCAGCGGATTGCAAAACTTTCAAAAAGACTTTCCGAAATCTGAGTTCTTCTGTGTTAGTCGTGTCGAAAAAGCCCAAAAAGTAGGTAAGATATGGATTTTGCCCTGGCAAGAATTTTTCAAATCGTTATAGAGAATCCAAGAATCAGGACTTTAAGGTGCCAGTTTTAGCCTTGGCGCCTCTCCGCAAAGGGGAAATATCCTTTGCCAATACCGGTTTACCTAGGCTATCTTCAGCTGTCTTTATGGGGTGTGTCTTTTAACGGTGTTTTGTGAAGGAATAGTCAATGCCTGTTGATTCTTTAATCCTTGTTTTGATCACTTTCCTCGGCGCCTTCGTCAATGGCGCGTTGGGGTATGGTTTCTCATCTGTTACCGTTCCAGTTGCCTTGCTTTTTTATACGAATAAAACTTTAAACCCGGCTCTTGTCATTGTAGAAGTTGTTCTCAATGGCCATGTTTTGTTTATCCATCGAAAAAGTCTTCCAAATATCTGGCGACGGGTACTCCCGATTTTTTGGGGATTGGTTCCAGCGATTTTTCTGGGGAGCTATTTGCTTACTTATGTTCGTCCGGAATTTTTGAAATTGTTTACTTATGTTGTGCTGATTCCCCTTATTCTCTGTCAGGCGGCCGGTGTTCGGTGGCCTATTCGTTCAGAGAAAAAATTTCTTTCTCCGTTGGGAATTAGCGTCGGTCTTCTCTATTCGTTGACGACGATTTCGGGACCGCCACTTGCGCTTTTTTTGAATAACCAGGGGTTTTCCAAGAACGACTTTAAAGCAGCTTTGGGTTTAATCCGGTTTGTTCAGGCGATATTGACCGCTTCTTCCTATCTTTACCTAGGGCTTTATCAGGAGATGCATGTCACTCTTTCTCTTTTGATTTTGCCTGGAATCCTTTTGGGGGTCCCTCTGGGGGCTTCAGTAGTTCGCAATATTGGAACGGAGACTTTTCGGAGGATTGCGATGAGTTTTGATTCGTGGATTGTCAGTTTTGGATTGGCGAGATTACTGGTCTCGCTGCACGTTTTCCCTGAAAGAATTGCTTATGGCATGATGGCGACTGTCATGAGCGTGGATGGTTATCTTTTGTTTCATTATTTTAAAGGGAAGAGAAAGAAAGAAAGCCGAAGCGCTGAGGTTCCAGCGTTACCCGGGCAGGTGTCAGATTAACAGATGAGTCTTTTTGATTTTAATCTGGAAAATAAAGGTCTCCTTCTTGAGAAGGTGGTCCGACGAGTCTATGACGAATATCTTTCGATAAGCGAAGATCGTCGGGAACAGCTTCTTCTTGAGATGATCTATTGGGAGAAGAAGCGGCAAGATCGGGTTAAAAACCGGTTTCAGAAATGGCGAAAAATCCGGTATTGGGAAAAATATGAGCAGAGCTATCTCCAGGGATCGTCCCTTGAAAGACAAAGGTGTATTCATGAATCGATTGAGCACTACGCGAATCAGATTGTGGGAAATTTTAGTCCCCTTGTTTACCAGGCGGCGACAAAAATTATCCCCCCTTTTTTAAATCTCCTTTTTAACGCGCTCTCTTTCCGGCGCATTGTCTCTTTGGGGAGTTCACTGTCTTCTCTTGGGGAAAACTTGATCATCTCCGGCGATATTTCATGGGTAAAGCGCCTGGCAGGGCGGGGGACATTGATCTGGGTTCCAACCCATGTCAGTAATTTTGATTCGATCATTTTGGGGACGGTATTTCATTATACAGATCTTCCTCCGGTGATGTACGGCGCCGGACTGAATCTCTTTTATAACAAATTCATCGGGTTTTTTATGAAGAATTTGGGAGCCTACAAAGTCGATAGACTTCGTGCGCATCAAATTTATAAAGATGTTCTCAAAGAATACGCGACGACATCCATCGAAATGGGTTTTCATAATCTCTTTTTTCCGGGAGGGACACGGAGCCGTTCAGGGGCCGTTGAGAAAAAACTGAAATTAGGACTTGTCGGTTCAGGCCTTCGCGCCTACATTCGGAATCTTCAAACCGCGAAAAAAAATCCGAATATTTACATCATTCCCGTTACGATAAATGCGCATTTGACATTGGAAGCTGAAACCTTAATAGACGATTTTTTGGGAGCTCGCGGACAGTCCCGCTACATTATTGAAAATGATGAATTTTCAAGCCCGATGCGGCTTTTCAGTTATTTGAAAAGCCATATTCATCTGAATTCCAAAACCTTTGTGCATCTGGCGGCCCCTCTCGATCCGTTTGGAAATCGTGTCGATGAACAGGGAAGCTCCATTGATCACCATGGCCGTCTTATCGATATTTCCCGCTATGTTTTGAAAGACGGGCATGTGGAGATCGATGAGGAACGGGATCGCAATTATACCTCTGAACTGGGAAATGTTTTGATTGACAGTTACCATCGGAAAAATCGTGTATTGAGCACAAATCTGGTTGCATTTACTCTCTACGAAATGATTGCCGGTCGTCATCCCGATTTTGATATTTATAAACTGCTTCGCACGCATGCCTATGGGGAACCGATTGAACTTCGCGATGTTTATCGAACGATGGATCGCGTGATTGCAGAGCTCAGGCAACTCGATGATCAGGGGCGAATCGTCTATGACCTGTCTATGAGATCAAAAGACACCCAGGATATTTTAAATGAGGCGTTGAAGATTTTTGCCTCTTATCACAGACGAAAAACGGTTGATCGTGTTGGAGATAAAATCTATGTCGGCGATCTGCTTCTGCTTTACTATTATCATAATCGTCTGATTGGCTATAATCTGGAAGATATGATGCGGGGAATAAAATAAAATGAAAAAGACCGCTCTCGTGCTTGGGACTGGAAACTGGGGGACAACCCTTGCCCATCTACTGGCAGAGGCCGGGACATCTACGATTCTTTGGGGACGAAATAAAGAGATTGTTCATGAAATCAATGAGAGGCATACGAATACCAAATCTGCGAAAAATCTTAAAATCTCACCCGCCGTCCGGGCTGCCACGGAGCTCGGAGAGGCGGCAAGTTCTGCCGAATTGATTTTTATTGCCGTTCCCTCACAAGTGTTTCGGGAAGTTTCCTGCCAGCTTGGAAATTTCGTGAGGGGTGATCAGCTTCTTATCAGCTGCACAAAGGGGATTGAAACGAAAAGCTCTAAACTGATGACGGGAATCTTAATGGATGAGACCTGCTGTAAAAAGGTGGGAGCGCTTTCCGGGCCCAATATTGCGGCAGAGATTATTCATGGCGACCCTTCAGGGGCTGTGATTGCTTCCGCTTATCAGGAAGTCATCGAAAAAGTGATGATGGCATTACAGCAGCCCCTTTTTAAAGTGTATGGCAACAAGGATGTAAAAGGGGTTGAAATTGGAGGGGCGCTCAAAAATATTATTGCAATTGCCTCGGGAATGGCGGCTGGACTGGGGTTTGAAAACAACTCGAGGGCTTTTTTGATTACACGGGGAATTTTAGAAATTTCCCGTTATGGGGCCTTTTTTGGCGCCAATCCAGAGACATTTCTGGGGCTTTCCGGAATTGGGGATCTGATTGCAACCTGTTACAGCGCGCATAGCCGGAATAATACGTTTGGCCGCCTGATTGCTTCGGGTAAAAAGATGGAAGAGGTTTTAAAAGAGATCCGGATGGTGGTTGAAGGGATCTATGCGACAGAGGCCGTCTATCGGCTTTCTCAGAAATTTAATATTTTTATGCCAATTACGGCGGGTGTTTACCGGTTGATTTTTGAGGGAGAAGGCATTCAGGATGTGATCAGGGATTTGATGACGGTTCGAACGAAATATGAAGGGGAGGAGGACCGCAGGCGGCTTTCAGATATTCAACATATGCTGATTAACAAATATCCAATTCCTGAATATAGATTATGATAACGAAGTATCAACCCAAAAGTGAGCGGTTATAGATTATGAGAAAATTTATTTACAGGGTATTGCCCAAAGATTTTAACAAGACCCTCTATGTATGGGATGTCGACAAGACCTACCTAAACACAAATTTTGAGTCTCTAAAAGGGCTCATGAAAACTTTATTTGAATTTTCAATTGATAAACGGAGTATCCCCGGTGTCAAAAACCTGCTCCTTGAATTAAGAAAAGGGGCGGGGCCGGATATTGAAATTTCTCCCATCTATTTCATTTCTGCGAGTCCGGTTTACCTGAAAAAGGTTCTGGAAGGGAAATTTCTTCTCGATGGTGTTCAGCATGATGGAATTTTTCTCAAAGACTATCTCGAATTGCGAAAAGAGGTCGGAAAACTGAGATTTAAAAATAATTTTGCCTATAAACTTGTTTCACTTTTAAACCACAGGCTCCATCTCCCCCCCGCTTCAAAAGAGATCCTTTTCGGGGATGATTTTGAGTCTGATGCGGAAGTTTATTCCATATATGCGGATATTCTTTCCTCGAAGATAGATGAAGAGAATCTTGCGATTCGTCTTTCCGCGCAGAGGCTGCATTCGAGAGAAATAGACCGGATTTTGTGCCTTTTTGAAAAGGTCGGGAAATCGAGTGAAGAAGTGGTTCGTCGAATCTTTATCCATCTGATCTCGCCACCCGCTTCTTCCTTAAAGGGCGCTTTAAACCGATTCAATATTTTTTCCGATCGGCTGGTGCCAACCCGAAATTATATGCAAACTGCCGCAGTACTTTATGAAATGGGCGCGATCTCCAAAAACGGCTTTCAGCGTGTCGCAAATTCCTTTAATCTACGCTACCCGCGAGATGGCTGGACACTGATGAAAAGTCTTAAAGATTTAAGGGACCGAGGTTTTCTTCAGGAAAATACGTTTAAAGAGCTTGAGTTTTCAAGGTAGAGGAACCATTTCTAAAGAAATGGTTCCTCTCATATTTATACTGCGCGCCATTTTCTTGCGAAAATGGCTTGCTACTTACACCACTTCTTAAGCACGGTGCAATCCAACCCCCATTTTGTGCAGCCCGTGCTGAAAAGGGCGAGGGTGGCGCCCAGAATGATAAAGGGATATTCGATGCCGCCTTTGTCCATGAAGAAGCCGTTGGCCCAATGGACTTTTACAATAGCTACGAGCATCAAAATCGAGATGAGAAGCGCAAAGAGACGGGTACAGCATCCCAAAAGAATGCCTATCCCTCCCAAAAACTCCGTAAAGGCAACCACATAGGCCATCAGTTCAGGCATTGGAACTCCAATTTTAGCGAGAAAGAGGGCAGTACCTGAAATTCCGCCGCCGCCAAACGCGCCAAAAACCTTCTGAGAGCCATGCATAATAAAGGTAATGCCGATCGTAATTCGTAAAAAAAGAGATGCCATATCAGGACAAGCCTTGCACCATTTAGAGAGAAACATAAGTCCTCCTTTGTTTGAAAGCTTAAGTTGAGACTGCCTAATATTTACTTAAATGGTAGCAAAAATAGGGCGAGTGTATCAATAGTTTTCTAGAATGTCATCCTGAGGGCGAAGCCCGAAGGATCTGTGATAAAATTTCTGTTCTATTCTTTATTGATTTTATTTAAGATGCCAGATGGAGGATTGCTTTATGTATGATGTCATTGTTATTGGCGCGGGGGCGAGCGGCATTTTTTCATCTCTCTATCTGATTGATGAAAATCCAAATCTTTCCATTCTCGTGCTTGATAAGGGAAAGCCACTTCTTGAGCGCAATCGAAAAAAAGGGTGCGACCTCATGGAGGGATGGGGGGGGGCCGGGAGTTTCTCAGACGGTAAACTTGTATTTTCAACAGACCGGGAGTATGGGGGGCACCTTCAGGAATATATCCACGATTTTGATCTTTTCTGCCGCCTGATGAGAAAAGTCGATGAAACCTACATGAGATTTGCCGATACGAAAGAGATTCGCGTCTATGGAGATGAGGAAGAAAAGATCGAATCGATTAAGATTCGCGCCGCCCGATGCGGATTGCATCTTCTCTCTGCCAGAATCCGTCATCTTGGGACTGATCACAATTTTGAAATCTTAAAAAATATGGCGGCCTATCTTGAGCGCAAGGTTGAGATTCGTTTCAACCAGGAGTCTATCGATATTGAGCCTGTCGGGGATGGTTTTGAAGTCAGCGTCAAGGATTTGACGACCCAGGGGGAGTATAGAGCCAAGGGGAGATTTTTGATCATGGCCCCCGGCCGTCGCGGAATGCCGTTTTTTAAAAAGATGGCGGAGAAACTGGGGCTCGAGTTGATCAACAATCAGGTCGATATTGGTGTGCGTGTCGAGCTCCCGAACTGGGTGATGAAAGATATCTGTGATGTTGTTTACGAACCCAAGCTTGTTGCAAGAACCCCAAAGACCGATCTCAGAGCAAGAACATTTTGTGTGAATTATGGCGGCGAGGTGGTGCAGGAAGAGGCTGATGGATTGGTAACCTGTAACGGGCATAGTTATTCGGATCCTGCCAAAAGAACGGCCAACACCAATTTTGCTCTTTTGGTTTCTACGAAGTTTACACAGCCGTTTAATGATCCCTTTGGTTACGGAAAATCAGTTGCCGAGCTCTGTAATGTGCTTGGTAAAGGGGTGATTGTGCAGAGGCTCAGGGATTTTAAAGAGGATCGCCGGACCACAGAAAAGAGGCTCTTTGAAATGAATCTCCAGCCGACATTTTCCTCTGCGACACCGGGGAATCTGGGCTACGCTTTTCCTTATACGCAAATGAAGGCGATTCTTGAAATGCTTGAGCTTCTCGACCGGCTGATGCCAGGTGTCTGTGGAAACGATACGCTTCTTTATGGCCCTGAGATTAAATGGTATTCGAGCCGGACAACGCTCAAACCGAATCTCGAAACAAAAATTGATCGTCTTTACTGTTTGGGGGATGGGGTTGGGATTTCCCGCGGATTGGTTCAGGCTTCTCAATGCGGCATTATCGTTGCCAACGATATTTTGAAAAAAACGGGATCTCTTTAAGTTAATGTCAAAAACTATTACAGAACTCGAAATCGGTTTTTCGGTTCTCAAAGTTCCCATTTTAGGCTGGCAGATCGGAAACGGGACGGAGGTCATCCATTTTTATGGCGGGGTTCATGGGGATGAGCCTGAGGGGGTTGAACTTGCTCTGAAACTCAAAGATTTTTTGATGAAAAATTCCGGGATGTTTTCCGACAAGAGCCTGATGGTGGTTCCCGTGGTGAATCCTGATGGATATTCGGCCAAAACGCGTGTGAATGCGCGCGGTGTCGATCTGAACCGGAATTTTCCGACGAAAGATTGGTCGGCTGAGGCCACACAGGCGCGTTACTATCCAGGTCCAAAACCAAACTCGGAGCCCGAAGTCCAGGCGATCGTAAAACTCATCGGTCGCCGGGAAAAAATTCCCAAAAAAATTATTTCATTTCACAGCCTGATTCCGCGCCAGATCAATTATGATGGGCCTGCAAAAGAACTTGCCGAAGCGATGGCTCAATATAATGGTTATCCGGTAACCGGAAATATCGGTTATCCGACCCCCGGATCTCTCGGCTCTTATGCGGGGAAAGAAAAAAATATTGCCGTTGTGACCTATGAGCTTCC
Organism: uncultured bacterium; assembly: GCA_964392415.1. Lineage (GTDB taxonomy): Bacteria > Bdellovibrionota > JACOXK01 > 2-02-FULL-40-11 > 2-02-FULL-40-11 > CAYJMQ01. Next base: position 11,683 of record CAYMPL010000025.1, read on the forward strand.
CGAGAAAATTTCTATTCAGGAAGCGTGGAAGCAGTCTAGTGAAGCGATCTTCGAAGCCATTCAGTTTGACAATTAGGATCGCTTTTATCATACTAAACTCACCTTGATTCGGGCAGCCAGTCAAATTCTCTGTGTAGGGAAGCCTGAAAAATTGAGCAGATGGCTGCCGAAACACAAATCATATCGTTATCTGATCGTAAACTCTTTTAAAAAAGCGTTGCGTGTTCTTGCTGCCCGTGAGGTAAAAATATTTCTTTCATACGATATTTCCGACTTGGAAGCGATTAAAAGAGACCATCCCGGGCTGATTCGGATTCTCCTGATGGACCGGTTAGACCAGAATGTGACCCATGCGGCGGTCAACCGCACCGAGGTATTTCGGTTTTTGGTTGATTCTACCCATCCCCGGGATATTGCCAGGGTTTTCTTTCAGGGGGTCCAGCAGTTCGAGCTGGAAAGCAGTCACCGAAAGCTCGTGGCGGACATTAAAACACAAAATCAAAAATTGGAAAAAGTGATCTTTCAGCTGGAATCTAAAGTTCATGATAAGGCTGAGGAACTTTCCGATTTAGAAGAAAAATTGAAAAAAAAATCGAGGGATTTGGAGCAGCTTACCGCATTGATCGCCTGGATCCACGCGAGCGCTTCGGTGAATGAACTTGAAGAGCGTCTTTTCACTTCACTTCATGGCATTTTACCCATCGAAAGAGTCATTGTTTCTAAAAGATCAACTTTAGGTACGGTCCGGGAGATTAAGAAAACCGGATTTTCATCGATGGTTTTTCCGCTGATTTATCAGAAGGGCTGTATCGGAAATCTCTATTATTTATATCAGCAGGAAAAGGGCGCCGCCCTTTTGCCCCTTTTGCATGAGAGATTGGATTTTTTAAAACAAATTGCCGATGCGGTTTCTTTGACACTGGCCAAGATTGGTATTTTTGATGAGTCGGTCAAACGAAAAGTTGAGTGGGAGAAGACTTTTGACGCGATCAAAGATCCTGTTTCACTTGTGAACAAACAGTATGAAATTGTTCGGGCAAATCGCGCTTACAGCGATGTATCAGCGGTGAAATTACAGGATTTAATTGGCCGGAAATGTTATGAGGTGTTTCAGAAAAGGGAGTCAGTCTGTGAAGGGTGCATGCTTGCGCAGGCCCTGAACTCAGAAGAGGCGCGAATTTTTGAATTGAAAAGCCTTGCCCAGCAGACATTTTATACGACGGCCTCGTTTCCGATCAAAACAGAGCCGGCTTATGCTGTGATGTATTATCGGAACCATGGCGAAGAGATGAAGCTTCGTGACCAGCTGATCCAGACAGAAAAGATGGCCGAAATCGGAATCCTTTCGGGGAGTGTCGCCCATGAAATCAATAACCCGCTGGGTGGAATTATCGCATATACACAGATTCTCTTGTCAGAGGTGGATAAAAAGAGCGCGCTGAATGCCGATCTCAAAGAGATTGAGATGGCAGCGCTAAGATCCAAAAATATTGTCGAGAGCTTACTTAATTTTTCACGGGTGTCGCGCAAAGAAGATCGCGCCGTGATCAACCTTGCGTCTGTTCTCGAAAAAGCGATCTCCCTCGTTCGGCTTAAAATCGGGCATCGGAATATTCAAATTGAAAAACGCTATTCAGAGGGAGGTCAGGGGGAATCGGCTATCTACGGAGACTTTAATCAACTTGTCCAGGTTTTTTTAAATATTCTTAATAATTCGGTTGAAGCCCTTGAAGAGCAAAAGAGGGAAAAAGGATGGATCGGAATTGATCTTCAATTACGGGGTGATAGCATTGTCGTTAAAATAGGAGACAATGGTGGAGGGGTTGGAATGGCGGATCTCAGTAAAATTTTTAATCCCTTTTTTACGACCAAAGACAGGCAAAGCCATGCCGGGCTCGGGCTTTCGGTGAGTTATAGAATTATCAAAGAGCATGGGGGGGATATTAAAATAGAAAATCAACCGCCGGAGGGGATAAATTTCATTGTAACTTTTTCGACCAAAGACTAAAATCAACAAGGAGATTATGACGGATTTTCCACAACAGGGGAAAGACCGCGTTCAGATAAAACCTCTTACTTTATCAGATCCTTCAGAAGAACTTATCATTGGTTCGAGTCCCTCTATGAATGAGGTTTTCAGGTTGATCGGGAAAGTCTCTGACAGCGACAGCACGATTTTAATTCGGGGTGAAAGCGGCACCGGAAAAGAGCTGATCGCAAAAATGGTTCATAGGCGAAGCCATCGCGTGTTTAAATCCTTCATAGCTGTAAACTGCGGCGCGCTTCCGGAAGGGCTTCTGGAGAGTGAACTTTTTGGACATGTCAAAGGGGCATTTACAGGGGCTCTGTATTCAAGAAAGGGGCGGTTTGAACTGGCCGATCAGGGGACCATTTTTTTAGATGAGATCGGTGATATGAGCCCGAGGCTTCAGATAAAATTACTTCGGGTTCTCCAGGAGCAGATTTTTGAACCGGTTGGGATGAGTCAGTCTGTGAAGGTGAATGTCCGGATTATCGCGGCAACCCATCAGGACCTTGAGAAGGCGGTGGAAGAGAAAAAATTTCGGGAAGATCTCTATTATCGCCTGAATGTGATTCCGATTATGATGCCCCCCCTTCGGGATCGTGTCTTTGATATTCCATTGCTCTCAGGGCATTTTTTGGAAAAATTTAACCGCCAGAAAAGAAAAAGGGTTTCAGGTTTTTCCGAAGGAGTGATGAACATTCTTTGTAAATATTCGTGGCCTGGAAATGTGCGGGAACTTGAAAATTTGATTGAACGCCTTGTGATTTTGAAAGGGGAGGGAACCATTTTAGATCGTGATCTTCCGACAAGATATTTAACGCCCAGGGCTGCCAATCATTCCCTGATTCTGCCTTGCGATGGAATCGATTTGAACCGCATGATCGATGAAATGGAAGAGGATCTCATCGATCAGGCCCTGATGAGAACCGGCGGCAATCGAAACAAGGCGGCAAACCTTCTTCGTCTTAAACGGACGACGCTCGTGGAAAAGTTAAAAAGAAGCCGTAAGACTTCAGTTTAAAAAGGTTGACGAAACAGCTTATGTCAATTATTTGGCGTTTCTGCTTCATAAAACCGACAAAAAGATGAAATCCTGAAATGGGCATGTTGAAATTATTTGGAAATTTGGCTGGCATATTTTTTGCTTTTAGCATGATTTAAAAATCATGCTGACAAGGGGGCAACCATGAGTCAATTGCTTTCAAAGCTCAAATACAACCGGCAGGGGTTTACGGAAAAAGACAAGCAGCAGCTTATTGTGGAATATACGCCGCTTATTAAACTGATCGCGCAAAAGATCGTTTCAAAATTGCCGCCCAATGTGGATATAGATGATTTGATCAGTTCGGGGGTGATTGGGCTTATGGATGCGATCGATAAATATGATCCAACGCGGGACAATCAGTTTAAGACCTATGCTGAATTCCGGATTCGGGGCTCCATTTTGGATGAACTTAGATCTCAGGATTGGGTTCCGCGTTCTATTCGGGAAAAGACAAAACTTTTGGAAAAGACCTATCGACGTCTTGAGCAAAAACATGGCCGCTCTGTAACGGTGAGAGAAGTTGCAAGGTGTCTCAAGATGAATATGACAGAATTTTATGATCTTCGTTCTGACGCTTCGGCTATCTCTCTCGTGAGTCTTGAAGATGTCAGGCAGTTCCCGTTTCAGGACCGTAAGAGCCTGATTGGAATGCTTGAAGATATGCGTTCCAATAATCCTCATTTTCAGGCAAATCTGAAAGATCTGAAAAAAGCGGTACAGGAGGCGTTGAGAGAACTTCCTGAAAACGAGCGGATGGTTCTTGCGCTTTACTATTATGAAGATCTCAATTTAAAAGAGATTGGGGCGGTGCTCGATGTCACAGAATCGCGTGTTTCGCAGATTCACTCGAAGGCTGTTCTCAACCTTCAGGCAAGGATCCAAAAAAAAATTGGCAATCTGGAGACAATATGAGTATTTATTCAATTCGTGAACGAGAATTGCTCAAGTCTCTCTATCTTATCTTTTCACGGCATTCGAATCTGATGGCAGACTTTGATGGTTTTCTCAGAGACTCGGTGCGCGCGATGGTCGCCGCCATTGAAGTCAAAGATCCGTATACACATGAACATTCATGGCGTGTCTCTGAATATGCGCTTATCCTTGGGCGGGGACTCAAGCTTTCTCACGATGAGCTGATGATGCTTGAACTGGGCGCCCTTCTTCATGATATTGGAAAAATTGGCGTGCCGGATGCCGTTCTGATCAAGCCGGGCAAATTGACAGAAGATGAATACGAGGTCATGAAAAAGCATCCGCTGTTCAGCGCGGCCATTGTTTCCAAAATTGAATGGCTTGCAGATGTGGTTCCGATTGTAAAATATCATCAGGAGAGGATGGATGGGCTTGGTTATCCTGCGGGGCTTCGCGGCGAGGAGATTCCAAAATTTTCGAGAATGGTGTATGTTGCCGATTCGTTTGATGCGATGACGTCGGATCGTCCCTATCGCAAAGCGATGTCTTTAAAAGAGGCTTTTATGGAACTTGAAAGAAATGCGGGAAAGCAGTTTGATTCGGATTTGGTGAAAGTATTTGTCGGGGAGTACCAGAAAAAGAAGGATACGTCCCGCCTTTCCGAGTTCTTCCCATTCCATCCCCAGAAAAAGAGAACAAAAGCGGTTGGCGGATAAAGAAAAGGCATATCTTGTCGGCATTCAACGACCGACGGAGTCCCGCCCTCAGGCTGAGCGATCGTTCCTTGAGCTTGTGGAGCTCACACGAACGGCGGGAGGGGAGATTGTTGGCCAGACATTTCAGAATATAAAACAGATCGATCCGACCTATTTCATCGGCAGTGGAAAGGTTCAGGAGATTGCGCGATTTGTAGAAGAAAAAACAGTCGATCTTGTCATTGTTGATGATGATCTTTCCCCGGCTCAGCAGGCGCATCTCGAAAATAAAATTGGGATTCGGATAGTCGATCGTACAGGCCTGATTCTCGATATCTTCGCACAGCGCGCGCGGAGCAGGGCAGGGAAGCTTCAGGTTGAGCTGGCGCAGATGATCTATCTTTTGCCGAGGCTTAAGGGGCATGGGGTTTTGATGTCGCGTCTGGGGGGCGGAATCGGGACACGGGGGCCGGGTGAAACGAAGCTTGAAGTTGATCGACGGACTCTTCGGGATCGTATCTCAAAACTTAGATCTGAAATTTCAGAACTTCACAAGACCCTTCATCTCCATCGATCAAAACGGCAGGGGATTCCACTTCCGATTGTGACGCTGGTCGGTTATACAAACGCCGGAAAATCAACGCTTTTAAATAGTTTGTCAGGGGCCGGTGTTTTAACGCAAGACATGCTTTTTTCAACACTGGATCCGACAACGAGACAGATCTTTTTGCCAAATAAACAAAAATTTCTTCTCACAGATACCGTCGGTTTTATCAAAAAACTTCCGGTTCAGCTCGTCGATGCATTTAAAGCAACGCTTGAAGAGGTGACAGAGTCGGATTTGATTTGTCATCTGGTCGATCTTTCCGATCCCGAATTTGAAACAAAAATGGAAGTGGTTGACGGGATACTTCATTCTTTGGGCGCGGGGGGAAGATCAATTCTTTATGTCTATAATAAGATAGATATCAGTGACGACCCGCGATTGATTTTTCTCAGGCACAAAAGACGTCACCCCTTTGTGATGATTTCAGCCGAAAAGAAAATAAATCTTGGCGGTTTTCTCGAACAGATCACGGTTCAACTCTCTCATTTTACAGAAACGGTGGAACTTAAAATTCCAATCGAAGATCAAAAAGCAATTGCAGGCATATTTGAATCTGGCCAGGTTTTAGAACAACACTATTTCAAAAAAACCGTCCGCCTGAAAGCCACCCTCAGTCATCGCATGGCGAGCCTGTTTAAGAAGAGATATGGCTAAACCGAGTCATCCAGAGGGAGCGAAGCGACCGAAGTATTTCGACGAAATAGGGTACAATCTTCGGTTACTTTTTCTTCCTATCCTCTTCTTCGGTTTTTTTCTTCTCTTCTTCCGATGACGGGGTGTCTTCTTCCGCGGGAATTTTGTATTTTTCACTGGCCCAGCCGCCGAGATCGATGAGGCGGCATCGTTCGGAGCAGAAGGGGCGAAAGGGGTTCTTTTCCCATTCGACTTCTTTGGAACAGTTCGGGCAGTTAACCTTTAAACCCACAAGAAAAGTCTAGTTGATTTATTTCAAGTTGCCAAACAGAAATTAATAGGATATAAAATCACATCTTCCACATGAACCTCTTTTGGGAATCAGAAAGCAATGGAAACCAGCGCATATATTGAATTTTTTATTCGGGCATTTGCGGGCGTATTTGTCATCTTGGATCCGCTGGGAGCCTGCACGCATTTTCTTGCGCTAACTTCGCATCAGACTGATGATATGAAACGCAACCTTGCGAAGCGAGCTTCCCTGGTTGCCTTTTTTGTTCTTATTTTTTTTACAGTTGCTGGGGGGGCGCTTTTTAAATATTTTGGCATTACCCTTTCAGCGTTAAAAATCGCGGGTGGTATATTGCTCTTTTCAATTGCCTTCAGCATGCTGAATGCAAGACGGAGCGCAACACGAACAACACCTGAAGAAGAAAAAGAACATGTGGAGCTGGAGGATATTGCCATTATTCCGATGGCGATCCCGATTTTGAGTGGGCCCGGGGCCATTACGACGGTCATGGTTCTTGCCGGTGAAGCGGGATCGGCCATGAATGTAGGGATGCTTTTACTGGTCATTCTTCTTTCGGTTTTTATTGCCTATGCGATGCTCATACATTCGCAATTTCTGCTTCGTGTGCTTCGGCAAACGGGAACAAAAATTTTGACGCGGGTGATGGGGCTTATTATGTCTGTCATTGCGGTTCAATTTGTCATCAATGGGCTTTCGGATGTCCTCCCTTTTATTCTGACCAGGATAGATAAATAAATGAAAACGATTTTTAAGCTTCTCGACCGCATTGAAAAGGCGATGGAGTCTGGAAAAGATATTACGGTGATTGATAAAAGCGGAAAATTTTTAAAAGGAAAACTCTACGATCATTATGTTCGTCTCTCTGCAGACAAACTTCGCGGAAAAATCAGATTTCGACTTGCAAAAGATCAACAAGAAATTGAAATCGACGCGAACGATATTTTGGATATTCAGTAGCAAGCCATTTTCGAAAGAAAATGGCGCGCAGTATAAATACAAGCCACATCAGCCTTAGGGCTGATGTGGCTACCTTATTTTGGAATTGTCTCTTTTAATAAATCTTCGAGAAGATTTGTCTCAGGCTCTGTTTCTTTCGGTTCCGAAGGCTCTGTTTTCGGTGTCAGAATCTTTTCAAAGACGCCTTGTACGGTATTCTGCAGAAGTTTTCCAACATCCGGAACCGGCTGTGGTTTTGAAATGGTGCCTGTGACGACAAAGGGAATCTCTTTCCGATAGTCTTCTTTTTGGGCTAAAAAATAGCTTCCTTTATAATCCAGAGAACCATCAAAATAGAGAAAGCCGCGGCATTTAATCAGATGGTTTTTTCCCTTGAGATGCATATCAGGATTTTCAACTCTCTGATTTTTCACAAGGAGGGAGGTTTTAAAAATATCAAATTCATCGCTCAGTTTAAAATGTGGGGCCACCTGAGGGATGACAGGAACATCGGCTAGCGTTTCCGAGAGATTAAAAATTTTAAACATCCCATCCCGAACCGTAATTTCTCCATTACCGCTCATGGATGATTTAATCCGATCCGCGTCTTTTCCCCGCATGGAAAGATTTAATTTTGCGTCGAGAGACCCCGTGAATTTTCCAGCCGCCTTGCTATGTCTCGCCGTTAAAAATTTATCGAGATCGAGCTTTTCGAGATTTAAAGAGATCTCTGTTTTGGGATCATTCTGATGAAGATCCATTTTTGTCGTTGAGGAAAATTTTCCATCATAGAACTGAAATTGAAGCGGGGACATCTCCAGGAGTTTGTCTTTATAAGAGATCATTGCTGAGAGATTCCAGAGCCGGTAGTCTTTCAACAGGGCTTTTGTGATTTTAAGTTTACCGTTAATCCGAAGACGATCCAAAATTCCTTTTTGAATCGTCTGCTTCCCCTTTTCTTGAACGGTTTTTGAGGTAATTTGAACCGCCTTTTCTTCTTTTGACCTCGGGACTTTTTCTTCTGTTTTGGGAGGGGCATACGTTATTTCTGATGAATTGATTTCGAATCCGAGAACCATCGGTTGAGAGGCATCTGCCGGACTTCCTTTGAACTGCGCCTCTAATCGCATATTTCCCAAAATATTCCTGTTTTTGACGGCGGGAAGGAATTGACCGAGATCATCCAGAGAAAAAGAAGAGGTGGAAAAATCGAGCGCGTAATTTGGTTTTTGCCTGAGGCGGGTTACCTGTCCGGAAAGATCTATTAAAAGGTCTTTGAGCGTGAATTTCGTATTTTGAATGGAGAGGGTTTCCCCAACGGATTGCGCGTTCAGCGTTATTTCAAGAGGGATCTGTTTTGGTTTGAGAAAGTTGTCTTTGAATGAAATAGACATATCTGTGAAATTCATATTTCCCGAGAGATTGAGTTTTTTGATCTCTTTTTTTTTAATTTCCAACTCGCTCAAGAGATCAATCAGGAAGGGGCCCTCCACTTCCAGATTCTTTGCTTTAATCAAATTTTTCGGAATCTCTCCGCTGACTTTATCCAGAACTATTTTTCCGCTTATCGAGAGATCTTCGGGGGCGCTGAGCGGCATATCGAGCTTGAAATTTTTAATTTCAGCTGTTCCTTGAAAAGGCTTTTGAATAGATGGAAAGAATTGGTTCCATTCTTCGAGAGAGAAAGAATCGGTTGAAAGAAGGAGCGATAGATATCGTTTTTGTTTTTCCGAGAAATGGGAGAGTGTCGCTTGCGCGAGAAGCTTCATATTATGGAATTCAAGATTCAGCTTTTCAAACTTCATGAGATCCTTTTCAAGAGAAGATGAAACGTTAAATTCAAACCTCTTTTGAGCAGGTTTAAAGAAACTTTTTTCCAGTCGCAGGTTAGCTTCCGTGAAGTTTGCGTTCATATTCAGTTTGAGCGAAGTTAATTTTTTTGCTGAAATTGCAAAATCTGAAAACGCGGAAAAATGAATAGGCCCCTCTGCGCTCCATTTTTTTTCTTTAAAGTAGTCGGGATTGAATTCAAGGGATCCCTTTTGTGCGGAAATTTTTCCAGAAATATTTAAGTTCTTTAGATTTTTAGGATCTCCCAGCAGTGTGAGCTTCGATATTTGGATGGGCCCCTTAAAGTTAAAAGGGAGACGGGGGAGATAACGCCTGAATGTTTCTGCCGCGAAGATGTTGCTTGAAAAAGAGAGATCGACAAAGGCTGACTTTGGAATGTTTTGGGGGATGTTTTGGGGAATGTCTGGGGGAAGCGCTACTTTTCCTGAAACATTAAGATGCATCTTTTCAAATTGAATGGAAGAAGGGGCGAGGGTAAGCTGTTTTCGATTTTCAATCTGTTCGAGCGCGCCAGTGAGTTTCAATATAAGCGCTTCTGCCTTGGGTTTGGGCCATTTATGATTGTAATTTAAGAACATCGGACTGAGATCAAGTTCTATATTTTCAAAATCAATCTTTGTTGGTTTGTTGTTTTTGATTTGAAAACGACTTTTACCGCGAAGACTTCCACTTCCATGTACGTCCACTTTTTGTTTTACAAAAAGTGGACGCAGAAAAGCAGGGATTTCACCAGAGATTTTGCGAATGTTCATTTGTCCTTCAGCATTTTCAATAAGAAAGGGTTTGAGGGTAGCCGATAAATTCATTGAAAGATCAAGGTCTGATTGAAACTGCTCAGGCCGGTCTGGAGAGCCAGGCGGTGTGACAAGCAGAAGTTTTAATTCTCCCTGGGCGGCAGAAAAATTGTTTATTTGCGCTTTTGCTTCAAGCTGTCCCAACGGAAAAAGCAGTTTTATCTGATCTATCTCAATTTTATTCGGACTATAAGACCCTTTGGATATAAGATTCATTTTTTCGCCTTTTTTCTTTGAAAAAGAGGGCGAGATAAAGGGTGACAAAATGATCATCTCATTTCCATTGAAATTAAGATCAAAAGAAATTTTTTCGTGAAATTCGATTCTTTTCAGCTCAATGATTTTTAATGGGTTTGAGATTTCTGCTTTGAATTGGAATTCCCCTTCTAGAGATCCCCCATGCAAGATAGAATGGCGGATGTGTGAGACAATTCCTTTTATTTCTGCCTGAATCGGATTTTTAAGGGAAAGGGGGCCGGATTTGAAAAAGATATTTTTAACGGAAATCGTGTTAGGGGGGGATTCCAAGTTTTTCTCCCCACTTCTTTCATAGACAAGCTCTCCTTCTTCTATCGTTAGGAAAAGACTCCCTTTGAGCATCATCGAGCCGATGATCCCTCCTGGTATCGCAAGGGTTTTAGAAATTCCAGAAGGAGAGGATATTTCTTTTTTAGATTTAAGGAGGTCTTTCATATTTAATCTGTCGGATTCATTTTTTTCGATTCTAAATCTCGGTTTTAAAAACATCATTTTTGCTGTTGGCTTTCCGAAAAGAGATTTAAACGTTCCCAAATGAATGATGGCCCGGCTTACCTCCAAAAGGGGCATATCTGAATAACCGGGAGGATTAGAAATCTTTATTCCTTCAATTTCCGCGCCGATCCCACGAATGATGGAGAGTTTTAAATTTCCAAGGGTGACTTTCGCATTCAGATGTTCTTCAAGTTTTTTTTCAATAGCTGGACGGAAGTGATTGATATCAATTAAAAAAGGAGTCAAGATGGCTGCTATCAGAAGCAGCGCGAAAAAAATTCCAACCCCCATAAAAATTTTCTTTTTCATCTATCTATCTATATCGGAAATTTTGCCCAAAAGCTAAGGATTGTCTAGTCCCTAAAATCCCGAAAAAAATAATAGACCAGAGCAGCGGTTGAGACGATGAGGAGGCTGGCATTTAGAATTAATAGATATCCCCATTCGATCATGGTGATCTCCTATTAAAGAGAAGAAATAAAATCAGAGATGCTGCTATTCCGGGATAGAGGGGTTCTATGGTTTGACACCACGGTAAATGAAGGAATTTATCCCCTATGTAAAAGAAACCAGCCAGCGTTAAGCCACCCAGCATGCTGGCAACACCGGCTCGGTGGTGTTTTTTCCCGCGGTACCAAAATCCAATCATGAGGGGGACAAGGAGAGCTGAAGCGGTGATGGAGCCAAAGAGTTTCCAGATGGTTTTTATCGAGCCGAGATAAAACGCGAGGAAAATGGCGAGGCAACCTGAAAAAAGGATCCCCAGTCGCGTCATAAAGACAACTCTTCTTTCTGAAGCTGCCGGATTTAAAATTTTCTGATAGAGATCCCGTCCAATAGTGGTACCGCCAACGAAAAGATAAGAATCGACCGTTGACATGACTGTGGCGATCATGCCGGTGATAAAAATCCCTTTGAAGACAGGGGGGAGGACGGCATCGGCCAGATAAAAATAGGCATGTTTCGGATCAATCTGGGGAAAAGCGGCTCGAGCGTATATGCCGGCAAATGTAGTACAGAGATCAAACATCATCCAAAAGAGGACCGATAATAAAATTCCTTTCCTGGCAACGGCAGGCTTCTCTGCCGCGTAGCATCGCTGATAAAAGTTGGGATCGACAAGTGTGGTGGCTGCAATAAATCCCCAGATCAGAATTTGGGAAAAAGGTTCCCCCCCTGTCAGACTGAAATGAGAAGCGGGGGTTTTCGTGGTGAGATATTCCCATCCTCCCAATTTGAAAAATGAAAAGGGAATGAGGAGCGCCACTCCGATACACATAAAAACAAATTGCAGCATGTCGGTGTAAACATCGGCAGTGAATCCACCCATGATCGTATAGACCATGGAAAAGAGACCGCCGATAAGAATGCAGATGGGAAGAGGCCAGCCAAAGAGGACTTGGAGCAGAATACCGAGAGAGAGGACATAGGCCACAGGGATGACATTTAAAAAATTAAGAACCAGTCCAATTTTTCTTGCTGTTTTTCCATAAAAAATTTCAAGTTGATCAGGGAGCGTGTATTGATTGGATTCCCGCAATCGAGCGGCCAAAAAGAGCGCGAAAACGATGTAGGCGAGATACCAGAAGAATCCTTGTGTGACCCAGTTATAGAGGCCAGAGGAATAAGAAATTTCACCAACTCCGATGATTCCGCCATACCAGGTGCTGACGAGGGAGCCGACAAAGAGAGGGAGAGTGAGTCGCCTCCCCATCAGAAGAAACGATTCCATCTTTTCTTTTCGTCTGGAGACGACATAGCCGATCCAAAGAATAACAGAAAAGTACAAAATTAGAATCGCTATATCAATGGAAGAGAGCGTTATCACGCAACCACCTTTTGCTGATTAAAAAACTGAATTAATTATTTTTCTAAATTATACTCATGGAGAGCGTCAAAACCGCCACCAGTTATTTCAATAGTCGGAACATCTTTCATTCCTTTAGATGTAAATTTGGCTTTAAACATGAACCTAACGGATTCGTCTTTATCGATTACTTCTCTTAAAATGAGGGCTAAATTAGCTATGTTCGTTTGAGTTATTAGAGTGAGGAAAAGAAGTACGTATATTTTTTTCATTTTTTCTCCTTTCGCCAGCATTACCTGGATCAAGTTATAGGGTCGCTCAACCTATTCGAGCCTCTCAGCTGGATACCCAGCTCCCCTGTTAAAGATGTTGTTTATTTTTCACAATGGCGCCCGTATGTCAAATTATTTCTTTTTTGTTTGAGATTCTGATATTTTGTTTTTATGAAACATAATTTCATGCTTTTTTTATTTTTTAGGACTTACGATGAATGTTGCATATTCTGGAGAAGCTATTAAATCTAGCAGTTTCCTGAAAAACTCGATTATACCAATCCAAGGAAATTTCGGTTTTGTCATTTCATTGGCCATTGAGAACCAAAGGTTGTCTGCGCTCTCCATCTATTGTGCTGGGCGCAAAGAATCCGTAAGTTTTCTTCCGTCGATTTTCCCCCAAGCGCGAATGGCTCAACATGATCCAGCTGCAAGAATCCCTTTTCGTTGCATCGTTTTCCATTTGGGCTTTCGTATGCGCATTGTCCTCCATCCCTTTCCCAAACTTTTCTCTTTATTTCCTGGGGAATATAACGACTGAGAAATTTCTCTGATTTTTCAGGTTCACTTCCGCATCGCAAGCCATTTTCTGATTTTCTTTTCTCAAGGCGCTCCACTTTTCTCATCGGATCTCTTTTCTCAAGCATGTCTTCTAACGCCTGATTAAAAATATCTTCGAATTTACCTTCCGGAAACTTATGCCTTAAAATCTCCTTTGCCCTCTCAATTTTTCCTGCCAGCCCTTCATCCGCGCAAAACTCGATCTTTACCCTCCTTCTTGCCACAAGCTCTGTTTTACTTTCCTCAAAGTTACTGCCGCCGGAGGCGGTATAAATTTGGGCAGTTTGAGATTTAGGAGTTGTATTTGCAAGGGGCAAGAGAAACTCGCCCCCTCTAACTGGGGGAGGGGATTTCTCTTGCCCTATCGCTTCAACTCTTCTTTTATCTTCAAAAACAGGGAGCCTCCGAATCTTATCCCTGACCGTCTCTCTCTGGGTTAAAAATTGGGAATCCAAAATAGCTTCTGTCTCTCTCTTTGATTTTGCGATGACCTGAGCCACTATCGCCCCTACATTCTCTTTGCTTACATGGGGTTCTATAAGAGAGAGTGTCGTAAGATTGACTTTTCCCTTTTCAATGAGTCCCAGAACCTCAGGGAAAATAAGCGTCATCTTTGCCGCCTGAATTCTTCTGTAAGCGGAGCTCTCGGAATAGTGGAACCTTTCTCTTAAATAGTTAAAAAGGGATGAATAGCCCTCTTTGGCGTAGAGCCTTCTTTTCCAAATCTGAGAAAGGTGGGCAATGACTTCGCAAAGCGCCTCCCTTTCCTTCTGAACAATCAAAGAAAAATGAGCCAAAAGTTCATGATCTTTGAGTTTATTTATGTTTTCTAAATGCATCGGAATCTCCTTTTTTTCGAGAGTATACCACTGAATTTTTGGCCCTTTTAAACAGCCGAAATGGACTTGAGACAAAGAAAAAAATCAAATGCTGAAATATGTGAAAATGGAATTTGAATGAGAAGAAAGAGGTATTATGAATGCCTGAGAGCTATTCTACGAGTAGTTCTCGAAAAAAGAGTGGAAATTCCAGAAAAGTGTGTCAAGCGAAATCACATAAAAAAG